>DATKZH010000149.1:0-4878 GCA_035528065.1 Thermoguttaceae bacterium
CCCCACGGATCCCTGCCCTTGAGATTCACACTTGGCTGGATGTTCGTCCAGAGGAGTTTGCCGGTCACTTTATCGAACGCCGCCAGATTGGCCCCGAGTTGCTCTGGGGCGTCTTTGGGCACGCCGCCCCGGGTGGTCACCATCACACGATCCTTCCACACAACGGGGCTGCACCGGTAGCCGTAACTCACCTCGCGGCGTGCCCGAAGCGTCTTGCTCAGGTCCTGCGTCCAAACCGTTTCGCCCGAGTCCGCTTGCAGACACTTGAGCACGCCGCTGGCCGTGTAGAAATACACATGGTCACCATCGACCGCCGGCGAGTACGTGAGCGGCTGAATGTTATAACCCCAGACGAAGGACTCGTCCCTCCAAAGCTCTTTTCCGGTTTCTGCATCAAGGGCATGGAGTATCTGAGTGCCAGATCTGCCGGAGTAGTCGTCGCCGTGCACGAAGACCCGTCCGCCGGCCACGACCGGGCAGCCCCACCTCCAGCCGGTGGCCGCCTGCCATAGGACTTTCGGCGGATTCGCCTTCCAGTCGATTCGCCACCCTGACTCTTCCGACGTGTTATCGTGATTGGGGCCGCGCCAGCACGGCCAGTCCGCGGACAGCGCCGTCGAGACACTCAGCACGAGCAGGCCAACGACAGTACACCCGATCGCGCAAGGACGGAGCATTTCAATAGGTTGCAACCTCCGGATCGCGTCAGGTTGCGCAGTTTAGGATGGTGAGTAAACGTCTTTTGTAAGGGTAGAGTTTGTGTTGTTCTGCCTGAATTCGGAGGGTGTGAAAGGCGTCCCAGTCGTCGTTGACGTAGATCGCTCGAAGGTTGAGAATCGCCTGGGCGCCCTCGATTCGCCAACGCATGCCGGTCTGTTCCATCCGGTCCTTCACCAGGTGACGGCACGCGCCCTCCACCACGCCACTGCCGATCGGGTAGCCGGCATCCAAGTACTCGTCGTACTTCATGTATTCACACCGCTGGGCGAAGTAGTTCAGGCATTGCTCGGCCTTCGCCTTCTTGGGTTTCGACAGCCCACGCTTGGTCGCCATTTGCCGGATGCCGCCGATCACGCGGCGGACCTTGCCTTCGAGCAGCTTGCGCAGGCAGGTTTCCACGAACGCCTCCGCCTCGTCGCTGCCTTCAGGGTGAAAACAGTAGGCCAGCTTCCACAGGTATTCCGTCACGTGCCAGATGTCCAGGATCCCGACCGCCCGGCCGAGCTTCCGCTGCTGCAGCTCGCGAAGCTTCGTTTCGCCGTCCATGATCGCCACGACCGTGCGACACGCTTGCGGATCGCGCTGCCGCACCTCCTCGGCAAGCCAGTTGAAGACAACGTCTTTGCCGTTGACTTCCTTGCCATCGAGTTGGCGAGTCAAGACGGCCCGGAGCCGCTTGTTCTTGGGTTCCGGCCGCTGTTGCTGTTTTTCCTTGCGAAGGATCTCGTCGAGCACTTCCTCGGCCGTGCGACGGAACGGGCTCACCGAGTAGACGCCGCCGACACACGCCATCCGCTTCTGGCCGTGCTTCTCGCCCTTCTTCAACCGTTTCCGTTTCGGACGCCCCACATCGTCGCCACGTTTCGTCCGGGGCGCATCGATCCGTCGCATCGGCACGCCTTTGCAGTCGCTGGTGGCGACCAGGATCTGCTCCTCCGTCGTCGGGTCGACCGGCACTTGTTCGTCGAAGTAGACCTCGGCATGCTCGGCCGCCCGCGTCACCATGTCCTCCAGGCAGTTGACCGACGGCGCGAAGCCGAAGATTTCCGCCAGCGTGGCCCGCGACTGGTCGTAGGATTCTTTCACGCACTTTGTGCCGCTCCACTTCTGCAGCAGATACGACGTGTTTCCCTCCGGCATGCCGAGCTTCGCGTCCAACGGCACCACCTCCTGACGCTGTGTTTCCCGCGTGGCGTAAACGTCGCGCTCAAACGGCGTCGGACCGAAGACCGAAACATACGGCCGCGCGTGTCGCTCGCGCAGCCGCCGAAGCTTCTTCCCCTCCTGCTCGATCACCTTCGGCCGTGGCAGTGCTTCGTCCTGCTGCTCGATGTACGCCACGATAACTTCGCGGCCCACTTCGAGCAGGCCGAACCAGGTCGTTTCCTCGACTTCATGCACCGCCTCGCCCGAAGCGGCCGCACGTTGAAGCCTTCCCAGCACTTTCAGAAACTGCTTTGTCACCTTGCAGAACCGATCTTCAACCTCGATAATCATCATTTGGGCTCCTTCGTGGAACATTGGAACGTTGTTCGCAAGAACCAATGTTCTTACCTTGGAGCCCCTTTTCATGTCCAGTACAACAACCGATTGGTGCAATCGTGTTACTCTGGGCAATGCGCGCTGTCTGCGTAGGCGCGCAACGGAGGTTACAACCGAATGAAATATGTTGTTCTTACGACACAGAATCACGTGTTACGGTTTTGAATCTGAGAAGTCACGGGCGGCCTGCGAACAGCACGCATCTTCCGCCGGTCCTCTCCACTGGCAATTCTCGGGTCTCGCCGCTGCGTGTCTCCTGCACTTGAACGGCGTACGACACTCCGATCGCTTTGTAGTTATAGCTGACGTCCGAGTCGGTGCTCGTGAAAGCCGGAGCCGGACCGACGCGCTGGCGGTTCTTGTAGAGGAAGCCGCCGAACAATTCCGTACGTCCGCCGTCCGTGGTGTCGACGATGGTGCGATCCTTTTCCGTCTTGATACCCAGGATCCACAGGTCGCCGCCCCGGTTGGTGTTGTGCGTGTGGACGTAGCTTTCGGTGTTGAGGTTGCGGACCCAGATCTTCTGGCGGTCGCCATGCACTTCACCGGAGAAGTCAGTCAAGAGGGCGTTGCCGCCGGGGACCGTGTTGATGTAGGCACCGATATAGCAGCTACCCAGCACCCAGGTACGCCGGCACGCATGGTCGAAGGCCCAATAGGCATCGCCGTACATGGCCATCAGGTTCTCCATCACGACCGTTTCGGCCGTTCCCTCTTCGAGTCGGAAAACGGGCCGGCGAACGCCATTGAACTTGATGACCGACTGGAAGTCGGGGCTGCGGCGGTCGGCGTCTTTGAACCCTTTTGGCACGATGTAGCATGCCCCGACGAAGCGGCGAACGTCGCCGCGGACGTGAATCGTGTCT
The DNA here is from genome assembly GCA_035528065.1 of Thermoguttaceae bacterium. Classification (GTDB taxonomy): domain Bacteria; phylum Planctomycetota; class Planctomycetia; order Pirellulales; family Thermoguttaceae; genus DATKZH01. Next base: position 3,129 of record DATKZH010000149.1, read on the forward strand.
TTGATGACGTACAGGCCGTACGGAAAGTAGACGACCGGCTTTCCCGAATCGATGGCCTTCTGGATGGCCTCGGTGTCGTCCGTCTTGTAGTCGCCGGCCGCGCCGTAATCCTTCACGTTGGCCCACTGGCTCACCGGCCCCAGGGGCACCGTCGGCGGCTCCTCGACCGGCAGGTTCAGCGATCGCTTAGGCCCCGGGAAGAGGCTGATCGGTTCGTTGGAAGTGAACTCATCGACGTGCGGACCTTTGACTCGGAAACCGTCCTTGTGAAGGATGGCCGTGCCGTAGCCGGCCGTCTTGATGTTCCTTGCCAGCAGCGAACCTTTGTTCAGGATGGCCGCTGCGCCGGCTGCACCACCGGCCAACTCGCAGTCGATCAGGGACAGAAACCCGCTGTTTGCGGCCGCCGGCACCGAGTTGCGGCTGACCAGCTTCCGCAGCGCGACGGTGTTGTCGCGGTTGACGAAGCCGGCCACCCGCTGATTGGTCACGATGATGTTTTCCAGGTACATCCCGTGCATGCCGCTGTTGACCTGAACCCCAATGTCCAGGCCGTCCACGTGCACGTCCCGGACCATCCCGTTGCCGGGATTGTCTTGCATGCAGATGCCGACCGCGCCGGCCCGTTTTGGATCACTCGACCGCACGGCGACGTTGGAGAGCATGCCGCCGTTGTTGGTGTGGTACATGACGCCCGCCGCACCCGCGTTGCCCGCACCCACGTCGAACGTGACGTTGTGCAGATGGACGTAGAAATTCTGCGCGAAGTGTTGCTTGCCTTTCATGTCCAGCATGAAAGTGGGCGTGCCGCGGTCGCCGAAGCCCGGGCAATTGTCCGCCAGCCGAATAACGGTCCCTTCGCGACTCTGGCCCTGAATGAACTTTTTCTTGTCGCCCACGACCAGCGGGCGGCTAATCAAGTAGGTGCCGTCCGGAATGTACACCGCCCGAGAACCCTTGACCCCTTTGCTCGGCGAGCCGATGGCCGTCTCCAAGGCGTCCGTGTCGTCGGTCACACCGTCCCCTTTGGCACCGCAGTCCCGCTTCACGTCGGTGAAGCCGGAATTGTCGGGCATGGCGAACTCCGGATAGTCCGAAGCGAGGGCCGGCATCGCGGCAAGCGTAGTCGCAGCAATCGCCTGGAGATTTGTGCATAGGAGGACTGTCCCCGCGAGCGTCGCAACGGCCAACTTCGGTTGAAACATCGTATTTCCTTATGAGTTCTGGCTTCACGAATCCGGAGCGGGAAGAACCTCACCTTCCATCATAGCCGGCCTTTCCGGCCAGTCTGTGCTTGGTGAGTCGAACAATACGTCTCACCGGACCTTCTCCACTGCTAGAGCCTCAAAGCCGGGCTCTCGGCACGCAAATATTCGTCGATATTGGCCTTTCTTTCCGGCCCACGGTAGGATCCATATTGGACGGCTCCCTTCGGAAGACGTATGCCGATATACCCCGTGCGCAGGTTGTGTCGGCTTTCCCAAGAAAAGTCGTGCCGACCGTCAGGCTTTGAGGCTCTACAAGAGTGGAAGCGATGAGGTGCCGCAGATGAGTGATGTGTGTTTACTCGACAGGAACGCCCTGCCAGCGTGCGACCTGCCCGCGGCCGCGGTCGTGTGCTCGGACCGCATTCTGTTGGATCGGTTTGTTCGTGCTTGCGATGAAGCTGCCTTCGCGCAGCTCGTTGCCCGACACGGCCGCCTTGTGATGGGGGTTTGTCGACGAGTACTGGTCAATACGCACGATTCGG
>DATKZH010000150.1:0-17986 GCA_035528065.1 Thermoguttaceae bacterium
GCCAGAACCGCCCCCCGGATACCGTCACAAGATCTTGCGGTGCGATAGCATTGCTTTCACACGTTTGGTCGAAAAGGTCACAGCCTCGGCGTGTGCCTACTACTCCACGAATCCGGAGGCTATTCTTCGGCCGATCCTCAAGGGCTCGCTGCGCTCGACCTCAGGCACCCCGAGCAGGAAGGTGTCAGGAAAACTTGCCAGACCCGGCAAGCCTTGCACGGCGCAACCATCCGACTACCATAGGGGCATGACCACGCCGCCGCGCCGTGGCGCGTCGGCTCGTGCTGCGACGAACATCTTCGAACCGCATTGGCCGAGTCACCACAGGAGCGAATTGCATGAACGAATCGAACGGGTCTCCGGGAATCCGCGTCCGCAGGTTCCTCGCATGCGGCGTGATCTTGAGTTGGAGCGCCTCGATCTGTCTCGGGCAGAACGGGGCCAAGCCGGAACCGACGCGCCGGAACGTGTCGTACGGGCCGCACGAGCAAAACGTGCTCGACGTGTGGCTGGCCGAATCGAGCACGCCCACGCCGCTGGTGGTCTACATCCACGGCGGGGGATTCCGCGGCGGCAGCAAGGAGGGTCTCAATGCGGGCACGTTGCGGGAGCTGTTGGACGCGGGCATCTCCGTCGCCGCCGTAGAATACCGCTTCATCCAGCACAAGAAGCTCCCGGCCGCCCATCACGACTGCCGCCGGGCCCTGCAATTCCTCCGCTCCAAAGCCGACGAGTGGAACCTGGACAAGACCCGGGTGGGCGCGTTCGGCGGATCGGCCGGGGCGCAACTCTGCATGTGGCTGGCGTTCCACGACGAGATGGCCGAGCCCGACAGTACGGACCCGATCGAGCGGGAGTCGACGCGGCTGGCGTGCGTGGCGACCAACGGCGGGCAGACCACCATGGACTTCGAGCTGTGGCAGAAGTGGATCCCCGGCTACGACCAGCCGCACCGGGATCCCCACGAGGCGCTCGAGGCGCAAAGCAAAGAGGAGATGGCCAAGCTGGTCGCCGAGATGTCGGCCCTCTCGCTCATCTCGGCCGACGATCCGCCCATCTTCATGACCTACGGCATGGCCCCGGACGCCCCCGTCCCCACCGATCCGGCGCGGGCCCGGGGGTGGAAGGTCCACCACGTCACGTTCGGCGTGAAGCTGAAGGAGAAGATGGACGCGCTGGGCATCGAGGCCGACCTGAAGTACCCGGGGGCGTCGTCGAAATACGAGTCGGTTCCTCAATTCTTCCGGGCGAAGCTCGGGAAGCGGTGACGCACGGACGTTGTGGGACAAAGTTGTGGCCCGCTCCACAAGAACTACAACGAATGCCGGTAGTCCACACGAACCCGAAACGCAAGCGAGGACCGGCGTTTTTCCGTTCTTCTCCCTCGCTGGCGCGTCGGGTTCGTGTTTCCGCGACATGGTCAGTCAACAAGCGAACGAGGCCCGCGATGAAACGCCACGCTCTTATCCCGCTCTTCGCGTTTCTGGCTATCCTGGTCCCATGCTTGGGCAGGGCCGAGAGCCCTGCGCCGAGCGACGCCGCGCCCAACGCGCGATACGTCCGGATCGGCCATTACCAGTGCGTCTGCCGGCAGGGCGATTTCGAGGCAAACCTGAACACGGTGGTGAAGGGGCTCGAGCTGGCGTCCGAGGCGGGGCTCGACGTCGTCTCCTTCCCCGAGTCGTTCCTTACCGGCTACTTCCCCAAGGAGGAAGTGGCCCGGGCCAACGCCTTCGCGATCGACTCGCCCGAGATGGGCCGGGTGCTCGAGCGGACGTCACGGTTCGAGCCGATGTTCATGGTCGGGTTCAACGAGCTTCGCGGCGACGACCTCTACAACACGGTGGCCGTGATCGAGAAGGGCAAAGTGCTGGGCCGATACAGCAAGGCGATGCCGATCCATCGCTATTTCGTCCCGGGCAGAGAGTTCCCGGTGTTCGAGAAGAAGGGGCTCAAGTTCGGCGTGGTCATTTGCGCCGACGGCGGCTATATCGAGCCGACCCGGATCCTCGCCCTGAAAGGGGCCAGGCTGATCTTCGCCCCGCACTTCAACTTCGTGGGCGACCCGGTCCGGCACTACCAGATGGTACGCAACGACCATATCGCCCGGGCGGTGGAGAACGGCGTCTACTTCCTGCGAGCGAACAACGTGGTACCCGGCAGGGAGCTGGAGGGCTCGGACTATGCAGGCTACGGGTACGGCGACAGCTACCTCGTCGACCCCACCGGCGAGATCGTGTCCGCCGCGGGGCTCTTTCACGAGTACCTGATGATCTACAACTTCGATCTTCAGATGCAGCACCGCAGCCGGCACAACTGGCGAAGCGTCAAGTCGGCCACCGAGCTGTTGGATATTCTGAAGGAGGCCCTCGACAGTCAAGCCGCGTCAAGCCGACCGCAGTGATCGGGTCCGAGAGGTCGGCTCGGGAAGCGTCGAAACGGACGGCAGTGCATCGCCACGGGAGAAAAGCATGCGCAGACGGAGAGCCCGCACGCAGTGGATCGCGATACTAACGGTGGTCGCCGCCGCGACGTGCGGGCGGCAATCCTCCGCGCAGGGGCGGGAACAAGCCCCCGGCGCCCCGCTCGTCGATCGCGATCAGACCAGGCCGGAGCTGGCGTTCGATCCCGCCCGCGATTTCGCCGGCTGGCAGAAAGAGCTTCGCAGCCGGCTGGGCACGATCATGGCGATCCCGGCGACGTGGGACCGCGACGTGCAATCGTCCGTCGAGCGCGACTCGGAGACGGACGGGTATACGATCGACCGCGTCGAGTTTCTGGCCGAGCCGGGCCAGACGGTGCCCGGGTATCTGCTCAAGCCGAAGGGGGTCGAGCCGCCGCTGCCGGTGATGATCTGCCTTCAAGGCCACTCGCCGGGCATGCACATCTCCATCGGCCGGGGCAAGACGCCCGGCGAGGTCGCCTCGATTCGCGGCGGACGCGACATCGCGCTGCAAGCCGTGGCCCACGGCTGGGCCGCCTTGGCCATCGAGCAGCGGGCGTTCGGCCGGCGGGCGGTCGAGGGCGTGGCCTGCGGCGACGTGGCCCTGCGCGAGCTGCTCAAGGGGCGACCGCTCACCGGGCAGCGCGTGTTCGACGTGATGCGGGCGGTGGACTTCATCGCCACCCGGCCCGATTTGGACCGGGCACGCATCGGCTGCATGGGCAACTCGGCCGGCGGCACCGTCTCGTTCTACGCCGCGTGCGTCGACCCGCGGATCCGCCTGGCCGTCGTCTCCTGCTCCTTCGGCACGTTCGAGGCCACGTGGCTGTACCGGCGGCACTGTGCCTGCGGGTATCTGCCGGGGCTGCTGAAAGTGGCCGACATGCCCGACCTGGCCGGCCTGATCGCACCGCGGCACCTGATTCTCGTGGCGGGGAAGGAGGACGGGTTGGCCCGCTTCGACGGCGTCGAACAGGGCTACCAGACCGCGAGGCAAGCGTTCACGGCGGCCGGCTGCACGGAGCACGTGGCCCTGCTGGCCGCCGAAGGGGGCCACCAGTTCTACCCGGAGCTGGCCTGGCCGGTGATTCAGCGGGTTCTTCAGGCGTGGTAGCCGACGATTCATTCTCTCATTCAGGACGTGACCATGTCGACGCGAAGACAATTCCTGCGAACCACGGCCAGCTCCGTCATTGGGTTACAGGCCCTGGACGCTGCACTCGCCGCTCTCGCTGCGGACGCGCCGCCGTGTGACGACGCGATGGTCTCGCTCACCGGCGACCCGCAGACGGTGGGCAAGCGATTCGGCACGCTGAACGCCGAGAGCGTGCGCCGGGGCACGCACGACGCGATCGCCGGCTGGCGCCAGCGCGGGCTGTCGCGCGACCAGATGCAAGAGCGGATCGAGCCGTTTCGCCGCTTCGTGGCCAAGTTCGCCCCGGCCTGGATGGACGAGATGGCCGGCTGCGCCGAGGCGGCGGGCGTGCCGGTCGACGACTACGTGGTCTACGAGGGCGGATCGCCCCGGGAGATCATCCTCTTTCACGAGTGCACGTCGTTTGCGGCCGTGGGGAGCGCGACGGCCGACGGCGCCCCGCTCTTCCAGCGGATCCGCGACAACCGCGGCACCAACTGCGCCTTCCAGAAGAAGGTCCTCCACCGATCCAGCCCGGCCGGGTTCTACGCCTTCGGCAACACGCCGCTGGCGATCGCCGTGAGCGCGATGGTCAACGAGCACGGGCTGGCCGGCTCGGCCGACATGGGCGGGCTGGCCGAAGACCGGCCCACCGGCCGAGGCGTGATGAACTCGCACGTCATCCGCCTGATTGCCGAGCGGGCGGAGCGGACCGAGGACGCCCTGGACATCCTCCAACAGATGATCCGGGACCGGTGGTACGCCGGTGGGAAGGTCGGAACGCACTGGCTGTTCGTCGACCGGTTCGGGCAAGGGCTCCGCGTGGCCCAGAACTCGCACGAGGAACAACACCACTTCTTCGAGGACGACGTCGCCTTCCTCCGACGCGGCGATACGGCGGCCGGCCGGCTAGTGACCGAGAACAAGGGCCGGCTCACCTTCCGCGACATGATCGTGGCCGGGCGCCACCGCGACATCTGCGGCACGACGAGCATCGCGGGCTTGAGCGTGCGCGTCGATCCCGAGCGCCCCGCCGAGCTGAGCAGCGTCTGGATGGCCCAGCCGGCTTGGGCCCCGTACGTCCCCCTGTTCCCGATCGCCCGGGCGGTTCCCAAGGAGATGGTCGACGGCACTTCCTTCCTCCGCGGCCACGACTTGCTGAAGCTCCGCAGCGGGAGCGACGCCAATACGGGCGATTTCTTCGGCGGGCCGATTGGAGAGAAGCGAAGGGCTTTCCAGGAGCAGCTCTTCGCGGACGCCGCGGACGTCGAGAAACGCATCCGCGACGCCGTAGCCCGCGGCCAGACCGAGGAGGCAATCCGGCTCGCCGGCCACGGTGCTCGGACGAGCTGTGCCCGGGTCATGCAGTTCCTGGCCGAGGCAGTGTGATCGGGCGGGGTCGATAGCCTCGGCGCGTTGAGCACGTCGACCACGTCGACCGCCTCCCCCACGTCGACCGCCTCGATCACCTCGGCCACATCGAGCGCCTCGAGCACATCGTTACGACGCTTTGCGTCGTAACGGGACACTGGGACGCTTTGCGTCCGCACGGCGCGCAAGGCGATTTCCCCCAGACCCTCCCGTGTGGCGGACGCGAAGCGTCCGAGCCGTGCGTTCCCGCGCGGAAGCGTGGGAACGCACGGCAAAGTCGGCCACCGAGCTGTTGGACGTCCTCCAGGAAGCCTTGGCCGAATACGCGTCTCGAGGACGCGCTGGCTGACCGGGCCCGCGCAAGAAGCGGAGCAACCGGCTCGCTCGACGCCCGGAAGCGTGTCTCCACGCGACGATGATTCTTGCTCGCGGGAGCGACGCCGAATGGGGCGATTTCTTTGGCGGTCCAATTGGACGGAAGCGTACGGCCTTCCGGGAGCCGTCTGAGTCAGTTGTGTCGATTTCTCCGAGATTATCGACGATTCCGCCGACGTCGGTTCGTGTCATTCACAGGATTGCCTCGGACGATAGCAGTATGGGAGTTTTGGCGTTCGCTCGTTCAGTCAAGGAGGATACGCCGTGAAGACGCTGGCACCCCGTGTTGTGACCGCGTTGACCCTGGCGGTCCTTTGCCAGGCAGGGCTTGTTCTGGCCGGAGACGGTCGCTGGGTATCCGGCGACGTCCAAGCGGCGAGCGAGGCCGACGTTCAAGAAGCCGGGCTGCTGGCCCCCTTGCCGGGCTCCGTTGACTATCTACAGTGCGCGGAGCAATGTGAGTGCGACACCGGAAGCGAGTACTGCGACACCGGATGCGGGGGCGGCTGCGGGGCGATGCGACCTTGTCGGGTCTGGACCATCGACTACCAAGTCCGCACGTTGTTCAACAGCCATACTTCCTACGAGTTCGGCACGGGCCCGGGGACCACCCCCGCCTATGCTCCGCTGAGTAAGCTCGACTGGTCCTTGGACTCAACGTGGCACGGCCTCCGCGTCGGACTGGAGAAGCCGGATTGGTCTGTTCACTTCGAGTGGCTGACGCCTATTGAGGACGACGTCCACGGACAGATGGCGGACTTCGACTGGCTGACTCCCGCGGACCCCTCACAACTCGATAGCCTCACGCTTTCGTCCCTACGGTGGAACGACGGACAGATGCTCGACCTGGGGGGGGAGTTCAAATGGAGTGACTGCTTCCTCGGATTGCCGATCGAAGTCTGGCCGGGGGCCGGATTCCGGTTTCAACGATTCGACATGACGGCCCGCGACGTCTTTTACGTTGTCCCGCCCGATGGCCTGCAATATGAGGGCGACGCGATCACGTTCAACCAGCAATACTACCAGCTTTACATCGGTGGTGAGCTTCGCACGGAGCTGTGTTTGCTGGGAATGCCGGTCGACCTGACGTTCGAAGGAGATTGGGCGGGCACGTGGGGCTTCAACGTCGATCACCATTTGCTGCGTACAGGTGGCGACCGGTACACCATGGAGAACACCAGCGGCGGCACGGTGCACCTTGCCCTGATCGCGGAAACCCCGGTCACTAGAAGTCTGAGCATTGGCGTCCGGGGCGACCACATGGCGATCGACACCACCGGAACGCATCGCATGGTCTGGCAATCGCAGGGACTGGACCTCGAGTGGGACAACGGCGTGGCGGTCAAGTCGGACCAAACGTCGATCACGGCATTCGTTCGCCTCGACTACTAACTCGCGGCACAGAGAACGGGCGCGCGGATCCTTTATCGTTCCCAGGGCTCACTCCAACCCCGCCACCAGCCGCTCGACGCAGGCGGTGATCCGGTCCTCGACGTCCGGGGCCCAGCGCATGGCGGGGAGTCCGTATTCGCCGAGTGCGCCGCCTTCGTAGCCGCCTTCCTCCCAGACCCGTCGTGAGGGGATGTAGGCGGTCAGGTCGTGGGCGAAGCCAACCGTCCAGGTCGTCGGGCCGTACTTGGCCCTGAATGTGAGGGCGTAGTCGACGACCGGCTCGCCGGCCAGGCTGATCCAGAGCTGGTCGGCGCCGAGTTTCCAGACCTGGATTGCGTAGGGGTAGCTCTGGGCGAACGTTGCCCCTTGCTCCAACTGCTCGAGCATTCGCTTGGCCCAACGGCCGTAGAGCCCGCCCTTGCTCGCGTAGCCCTCCAGGTCCTCGCGGGTCATGGTGTGCTCAAAATCGAGGTCGACGAAGGCGAACCGGGTCTGGAGCGTTGGGGCGAGTTGTCTGGGAGGCTTGCGGAGGACGTCCTCGACGGCGCCCGCCAGCATCCGGCCGTACTTCTCGCACAGCTCGACCTTGCGCCGCGGCAGCGCGTTCTGGTCGGCGCCGCAACCCATGGAGAACATCGCCTGCATGCCGGGACGGCTCTCTTCCAGCGCGATTTGCGCGAACCCGCCGTAGTCGCCCGACCACTGGTACAGACTGAGCGTCGAGGTATGGCAGGCGTAGGCGAACAGGGCCGCGCGCGGGCTTCCCTCGGGCGTGCGGACGACGAGCACGGGCACGCTGTGGTCGACGGGCCCTTGGAGCTTCTCGCCCCGCTCGAGGATCTCGGGAACCTCGGCCTCGCGGTTATTGCGCCGGTTGACGGCGAAGTCGGTGGTCGCTTCGCCGGCCCAGAGCGTGGCGGGGGTCATCTGGGAGAGGGCCTCGGCCGCCTTCTGGACGATCGTTTTCTCCAGGGCGAGCGTGTAGCGGTCGTTGGCCGCCCGCTGGTCGTCGTCCATGGGGTAGTAGTCCACAAGGCACTCGCGCAGGGCCGGGCCGGTGTGCGTGTGGGAGTAGGTGAGCATCACCCGGTCGCGATCCAGGTTGCACCGCCTCTTCAGCTCGGCGCAGATCCACTCATAGCTCGTCTTGGAGAACCCGCACACGTCGCTGGTGATGACGACGGCGCGACGCCCCCCGCCGTCCTCCAGCGCGAGCACCTTGATCCAGACGTCGTGGAGCGTGCCTTCGGCCGGGTGGTCGCGAGCGGCAAAACCGGCCATCCAGAGCGGCTCCTCGGGGGTGATTTTCGCCCGGGCGGCGCCCGCTTTCCAGGTGGCCTCTTGAGCCGGCAGCAACGCGGTCCCGAGTGAGGCCAAGAGAATCGAGACAAGGCAAAAGCCGAGCAGGTGTCGCGTTCGCATGGTTGAGTCCTCCGCTAGCGTGACCGTACGGAAATCGGCAAACGCCCAGACCGACTATCGGTCCGACGCTTCTACGTCGTAACGCACTCGTGGACGCTTCTGCGTCCGGTCGCACGACGCAAAGCGTCGCGGTAATTCGTTCCCACGCGAAGCGTGGGAACGATAGGCGACAAACGCTATGCCTAGCGTGTGTTTCTCAGCGCCCGTGCCTCTTCGGCGAACGCGACCACGTTCTCCCACGGCGTTTCCGGCTGGATGACGTTCGAGGGCATGAGAATGCACCGGCAGTCGCTCGCGGCGATTTCGGCCAGCCGTCGCACTTCGCGCCGGACGTCTTCGGCCGAGCCGAACGGGAAGACCTTCTGGGAGGAGATCGTCGCGGCGAGCAGGATCCGGTCGCCGTACCGCCGGTACACGTCTTCAAAACTCATGCACTCGGGCTGGACCGGGTGGAGGACGTCGAAGCCGAGCTCGACGACGTCCGGAACGATCGGGTCGATCCGGCCGCAACTGTGCAGGAAGAACTTCACCTGCGGCGCCTCCGCCCGCACCGCCTCGATCACCCGACGCCAGGCCGGCTTGACGTATTGCCTCCACAGCGAGGGCGAGATCTGCATGCCGTGCTGCATGCCGGCGTCGTCGTAGACGCAGAGGACGTCGACTCCCGCCCGGGCGGTGGCGATCGCCAGACGCGTCGTGTGCTCCTCGATCTTGCGCACCAGCGCCTCGGCCATGGGCGGATCGCTCACCAGGTCGACGAGGAACCGCTCCATGCCGCGAATCCACCAGGACCATTCGTAGATGCTGCCGGCGTAGCCGAAGACGACGCAGCCCGCCGCGTGATACGCCTCGACCGGCGAGGTGTCGACGCCGGTCTCGATGACCGGCGAGGGGAGGGCTTCGACGTCTTCGACGCTGCTCGCCCGGGCGAGCGGCGCGAAAGTCTTGTCGACCGTGCCCTCCACGTCGGCGGCCCGATGGCCGATCCCCCACTCGTCGAACGTGGTGCCCGGCTCGACCGCCTCGTGCAGGGCGGCCGGATCGTCGCCGCCGAACCGCGCCGAGAGGGAGAACCGACGCACGTCGGCGTCGAAATACTCGGCCGGGTCCTCCGCGCCGGTGATCCGGCGGAACGTCCGCTCGATCGGAGGGCTGAAGCCGGGGATGGCGCCCACGTCGAGCGAGAAGGGGATCCACGATCCGGCGCGGCCGTCCAGGAGCGAGCGGAAGTTGTCGAGGGGGCGTTGGCTCATCGGCTTGGTTCTCGGCGTTGTTGTAGCACAGGCATCCTGCCTGTGGTCCATCCCGCCCGTGGTCGACGGGCCGTGCTGCCTTGGTTGGTCAGACGTCACTCTCCGTGGTCAATCACACAGGCTGGAAGCCTGTGCTACGCGTGTGCTCTATCACACAGGCTGAAAGCCGGTGCTGCGCGTGTGCTCTGTGACACAGGCTGGAAGCCTGTGCTACGGGGATTGCAGACCTTCGGCCCCTAACGCACGAACCGATACGTCCCCTCGTGCACCTCGGCGATCCGCCGGAGGTCGCGTCGGGCGTCTTCGTTCCCGAAGGCGATGGTGTGGATGGGGATCTCGTTGTCGTGGATCGTCAGGAGCGTGGGCACGGTGTCGTCGGTGAAGACCCCGTCGCTTAGAAGGTAGACGGCGTCGGGCTCGAACGCAAGCGCCATCAGGACCGCCGTGCGGCCGTTGGTGGCCGGCTGGGTGTTGGGATCGACGTGGCGCATCCACCGGCTCAATCGCTTCCACGACTCCGGGATCGACGGCACGAGACTGGGGCACGGCTCGGGGAAATACATCGGATACGTGTCGTAGCCGAAGAAGATCACGTAGTGCTGCTGATCGGGCCGGAGATTGGAGACGGAGCGAAACAGCTCCCGCTTGGCCTTGCGGAAGCGAGTTCCGGCCATGCTCCGCGAGGCGTCGACCACGTAGACGAAGCGCGTGCCGGGGACCGTGGTCCCGAAGAAGGTCGCCCCGCCTTCCTCGACGCCGCCTCCGCCGCCGCCCGACGCGGAAAGCAACCCGCCGGGCAGGCCGAGGCCCCATACGTCGTCGTCCGCCGGGGTGGGCAGATCGCCGCGCACCAGACGATTCAGGTCCCCGACGGTCACGGCGATCGGATCGGCCGTCGCCGGGCCCACGACCGGGAACTCACACGCGGCCAGTACGGGGGCGGGCACCTCGAACTCGACCGACTCGACCGGATCGTGCGACGACCACTGCGAGACGACGAGCATCCGCGGCTCCCCCCGCGGCGGCCCGAACGTACCCAGGGCGAGCAGGCCGACCACGACCGCGTGGAACCCGGCGCTGACCAAAAACCCGTACATCGCGCGAACATCGACCATCGCAAAGCGCCCCCGTGGCTACCTCCCATTGTACCGGCTTCGTTTCTGCTTTGACCAGGGCTCCCGTCCACCCGCGGCGGTCCTGCGGGGCGGGTGGCCACGCCCCTTGTCCCGGGGGGCGCCGGCGGTATACTTTTCACCGGAGGTGATTGACGTGCGACCCCCAGGGCCGCGGTCCCGAGCGGTCGACGAAACCGGGCCTCCGTTGCCAAGGGGGCGACATCCGACTCGCCCGATTCCGACAGGGGGCATCGGAGCTGGATTTACCGGATTCTCCGCACTGATGCCAGGAGGGCCATCGACATGGATGCAACGCTTCTCAGTGCCCGCGGCGAAACGCTGGCCAAGTACCAGCGATTCCGCGAGATCTCGCGTGGGCTGAACCGCCAGTTGGTCGAGTCGCTGGACGGCGAGACCATCCACGAGGCCGGTCGACGGCTGGGGATTCTCCGTCGCAACGTCCTCGTCTTCGACAGTGAGGAGACGATGTCGGTCCTCATGGATTACGCAATCCACCACGTGCGGCGCGACGGCCTCAACGCGGTGGAACGCCGCCTGGCTGCCTCACCGCCCCCGCCCGAATCTGAGGAAATGAAGCTGCTTCGGGCGATCCGCGACGTTCGTTACGGCCTCTTTCAGGTCAAGCAGGTGTTTCGCGGGCTCGGCTTGAAGCTGCGGGACGTGCTACGCGACGAAACGGGCCTGCTGACCGACGTGGGTTTCAGTCAGAGCGCTGGGCGGGGCTTCATTTTCGCCAGCCACGTCTACTCGCCCGAGAACTTCTGGGTGACGACCGGGACCGCCTTGCCCGTGCTGCGCGACTTCGCGGAGCAGCTCTTCCGGCAGATCGAGCGGCGATTCGGAGACACGCCCGACGATTTTCGCCGGATCTCCCGGGAGCAGCAGACGGAGCTGGCGACCCTGGTCATCCGGACTTGCCTGGAAGAAGGGGTGATGCAGCGCGTTGCGTACGGAGAGCCGCGAGTCGACACGGCACATTGCCTCGGCCCCATGACCGCGCCCCCGCCCAAGCCCGCCTCGGAACCCGTCCGAGTCGGGCGCAACGATCCCTGCCCCTGCGGCAGCGGCCGGAAATACAAGAACTGCTGCCGGCGCAAGGGATGAGCCGCGGGGCGTAGGCCCTTCGCCGCGTCACCGGAGATGGACGCCGGGCTCTTGCGCTTGCGCAGCAGCCGTTTCAAGAAAATTCACGGCGACCGGACCGCCCACGCCGAGAACCGCTGATTACGGCTTCGGCGGCGAGCGAAAGCTCTCCGGCAGCAGCTCGCGCACGCGTCCGACGATCCGGTCTTCCATCGGCGGTTGCACCTGCTCGGGCTGACCGTAGGAGACCGCCGCGCTGAGCGAGTTGCGGGCTTCGTATCCGCCCTCCTCGATGATCCGCTGGGAGGCGATGTAGTTCGACACGTCGTTCGTGTACGCCGTGATCCACAGCCGGCGGCCGTCCAGCTCGCGCTTCATGCGCAGGGCGTAGTCGACCGTCACTTCGTCGGACAGGAACACCATGGCCAAATCGTCGCCGAAGACCCAGGTGGCGACCTGAAAGCTCCTCGTCGTGGGCAGCTCCTCACCGCGCTCGAGGCGCTCGAGCAGCCGTTTTGCGGAATGCGACTTCTTGGCGGTCTCTTCGAGCTCCTCCTTCGGCGGCATCTTTCCGAACGGGATCTCCAACGGCGACAGTCGGGCCACGAGCTTCGGCTCGATGGGCTCGAATGGGCCCTGGAGCAATCGCTTCACCTCGTCGGCCAGTGCCCGGCCGTGCTGCCGGCAGAGCTCGACCGTGCCGTGCGGGCAGGGGTCGGAGTCGGCCCCGCAGCCGATGGTGACCATCGCTACCGCGCCGCCCGAGTCGGCCTCGATGTACTCCTGGGCACACGCGGCCCAGTCGCCGTGGATCTCCTTGAAATTGCCTCGAAGCGTGGTGTTGTGGCAGGCGTAGTTGACCACCACGGCCAGGAGCTTGCCGTCGACGTCGGTCACCCGCATCACCGGCAGCGTGTGGTCGGCGGGCGCCTCGGGGACCGCGCCGAACCCGGTCCACTTGCCGTCGGTGAGCACGCGCCGGTTGGCCGCAAAGCCCACCGAGCCCTGGGTCCAGGCCAACCGGCCGGGCGTGCGCGCGGCCAGCGCTTCGCGGACGACCTGCTCCAGCCGGGCGGTCAGCTCGCGCCGGTACTGGGCCAGGTGCTCGTGCTCCTCCCCGGAAATCGAGGCCATCCCTTTCAGGTTCGGCCCGGAGTGGCTGTGCGCGTTCGCGAGCATGAACCGCTCGGGCTTGAGCGGGACGTCGGCCTGGAGGGACTGGAGCACTTCCTCGCGGACGTCGGGCGGCACCGCCCCGCAGTCGACCGAGAGGAGCACGGCCGGGCCGTCGCCCTCATCGCCCCCGATCGCCAGGGCCGACGCCTTCAAGCGGCCGGCGATGCCCTCCGATTCGGTCTTGCGCGACGCGTAGCCGTACATCCGCACCGGCGTCTGGGGCGTGATGTCGACTTTGCCGACGCCGACCGGCACGGGCTCGGCCGCCGGGGCCGTCGAGCCGGGACCGGACCACGCGACCAGGCCGACGCCTACCAGCAGAATCATGCCCAACCGACGAAACCCTTGACTTGCACGCATCGCTGTCTCCTTGATCGTCACGGGAAGGGCCTGCACGTGTCGGCCGCACTCGGGCCGGTTACAGCTCATAGGCTATCCGGAATCGGGCCGCTATGCAAAGCCTTGGGCTCGTACTTGCACCGGCGGCCGTTGCGACGAAAATGGGCAGCAGGCGTGGAAGAGACCACTTCGCGTGGGGTGCGCCTTTTTCTCGCTGCGCGATCGTTCTGCCGATGCCGGGCTTGGGAACCACGGGCCGATCAGGTTTGGGAGAATGCCGATGAGAACCTTCACTGCCGCCGCTTTGCTGCTCTCCGTCGCGATCCGGGCGTCCGCCGCCGAGGAAAAAGGGCCGGACGCCCCCAAATGGTCCAGCCGCGTGCAGACCGTCCTCGACGTGACCAAGCCGCTCGAGTTCGAGCGGGGCGACCGCCTGCCGCTCTATCTCTGGCCGGCGACGAGCCCGGGCGACCTGGACGACCAGACGGCGGAGCACTTGGTTCGGGAGCTGGATCGCCGGGGCGTCGGGCTGATCGCCTCCTGGTCGCCGGCCAAGCGCGAGGAGAGCCTGTCGCGGGCCCTCCCCATCGCCCGGGCGCAGAAGAAGCTGGGCGTGCGGGTGAACGTGAACGCCAACGCGTGCATGTCCCGGTTCTTCAACGGGGACGAGCCGACCGCCCACGTCGACGCCCAGGGGAAGCCCTTCTGGGACGAATCCTTCGACACCCGCGGACGGCCGAACCACATGGGCTGCCCGTTCACGCTCGACCTGCGAAAGGACGCGATCCGCGAGCAGGTGGAGTGGTTCGCTCAAGCGTACCAGGAGGCCGGCCTCGGGGTCGATTTCCTCTTCGTCGACTGGGAGATCGACGGCCCCATCGAGTTCAACCGGGCCCATGAGGCGTCGAAGCGATGCACCCGATGCCGCCGGCAGTTCCAGGACGTGGACAACTTCCTGGAGTTCCAGAAGGTGCTTCGGGAAATACGCAGCGAGCTTCAGCGTTACGCGTTGGCCGAGCCGGTTCTGTCGCGCTTCCCCGCCGCACTGGTCGGGAACTACGCCCTTTATCCACACGACGGCTACCGCTATTGGTACGATTATTTCGAATACTACGTCGAGGGCCAGCCGCACGTCGCCGACCAACGGGCGAAGTACCGGCATTGGGCCAACGAGTTCCCCGGCACCGGGTACACCTTCGCGATGCCGGTGGTCTACACCTGGTATCCGACCTACGGCTGGTACGACTTCGAGAACCCCGACTACCGCTGGTTCTACAACATGCTGCTCGTGGCCACCAATGCGTGCAAGCACACGCCGCAGGGCGTCCCCATCATCAGCTTCGTCCACTGGCACACCACCGCCCCGCCCGAGGACCCCGACCCGAGCGTCAAGCAGCTCAGCCAGGAAGCCTACCAGGAGCTGCTTTGGCACATGCTGCTTCGCGGGACCGATACGCTGTTCCTCTGGTGCCCGAAGGATGAAGACGCCGAGGAGATCCGTCTGGTTCACGAAGTGTACGCGGCGGCGCAGGAGTACGGCGAGTTCCTCGAAAAGGGGACGCCGATCGCCTTCGACGTCCCGAAGACCGCCGGCCCGGTCGTCTCCGGACTGCTGCTCGACGGCCGCGTCCTCGTGCGCCGCACGGATTTCGGCGAGTCGCAGGAGGCGGTGACGATCCGCGTGGGCAAGAGCGAACTGCCGGTGAGTCCGTCGCCGGGGAGGTGTGAGGTGGTCTTGCTCCGGTAGCGAAGTAGGGTGTGTGAAACGCACCACCTCGATGCTGGCTACGGCCCCCGACCACGATATGGTGCGTTTCACGCACCCTACGCGCTCGAGTCGGTTGCCATCACCAAAGGCCTCTTCCCGTCCCGTGGCTTGGCGAAACCCTCCGCATCCGGGCCGGCCGGCGCGTTCCGGGCATCCGGCCGGCCCTGGACGGAAGGAGGTTTCGTGCGACCGGGCGGATCAGCCGGTCGCCTTGAGGACGACGAACCGGGCGCCCTGGTCGGTGCGGACCAGCAACAGCGCGCCCTTTTCGAGCGGCTGGCCGTCGACTGCCTTGCGGAAGTCGTCAACCGAGTTGATGTCCTTGTGGTTCGCCTGGGTGATGACCATTCCGGCCTCGAGCCCCGCCCGGTCGGCGGCGCTCGCGGAGCGAACGTCGGTGATCACAACGCCCTTGTCAGCTTTCAGCCCGAGCTGAGCGGCCACGTCAGCGGTGAGCGACTCCACCTGGAGGCCGAGCGAGTCGAAGCTTGACGACTCCGGCTTGATCGAGCGACGCGACTCGCTGCGAGCCAGCCCGTAGTCTTCCGGCTGTTCGAGCACGGTCACCCGGAGCGAGGTCCGCTTGCCGTCGCGGATCACGACCACCGGCTGTTTCTGGCCGATGGGGGCCCGCTCCACCACTCCCTGGAGCTCCTGCGGGTTCGACACCGCCTTGCCGGCGAATTCGACGATCACGTCGCCTTCCTGCATGCCCGACTTGGCCGCCGGGGTCTCCGGCTGGACCTGCGTTACGAGCACGCCTTCGTGGACTTTCACACCGAACTGTTCGGCCAGCGGCTGAGTGACCGGCTGGATGATCACGCCCAGGAACGCCCGGTGGACGACGCCGTTCTCGACCAACTGGCCGCCGACCCACTTGGCCAGGTTGATGGGGATGGCGAAGCCGACGCCCTGGTTTCCGCCCGACCTGGAGGAAATGGCCGTGTTGATGCCGACCACCTCGCCGCTGAGGCTCACCAGCGGTCCACCGCTGTTGCCGGGATTGATGGCGGCGTCGGTCTGGATGAAGTTCTCACGGGCGGTGATCCCGATGCCGCGGCCCTTCGCGCTGACGATGCCGGCCGTTACGGTGCCCTCCAATCCGAACGGCTGCCCCAGGGCAAGCACCCAGTCGCCGACTTGCGTCGAGTCGCTGTTGCCGACCCGAGCGGCCTGCAAGTTGTCGGCGCCCTCGATTCGGAGGATGGCCACGTCGGTCTTCGGGTCCTGTTTGACCTCGACCGCCTCGAACTCCCGGCCGTCGTGGAGTCTGACCGTGATTTGGCCGTTCCCGTCGACGACGTGGCTATTGGTCAAGATCACGCCGGCCGGATCGACAATCACGCCGGACCCCATGCCCCCCACCCCGTGCCGCGGCATCTGCGGCACCGAGGGCATCTCCCGGAAGAACCGGCGAAGGTCCGGGCCGGGAGATCCGGGAAACATGTCGCCGAACGGTTCCTCGTTCCACCATTTTTCCGGCGGGTTGGGCTGGTTGGCCGACGCCTGCTCGACGGCCGGGGTGTTGGTGATCATCACCACCGACGGCAGGACCTTTTCCGCGGCTTGGCGGAAGGCCCTCGACAGGCCGTTGGCGAAGTCGGCTGCCGGATCGGCCTTTTCACCGGCCGGCAGCGCCGCCGGGATCGCCGCATGGTCGACGCCGGACGGGGCAGTGTTGTCGGCGTACCAGGGAACTTGATTGTGCTGGCTCGCGGTGGCTTGGTGACGCACGGCACCGGCCGAGAAGGCCAGCCCCGCCACCAAGGCGAGCACGCCGAGCCCGGCAAGCCAGGTCCGCAGTCTTACGCCGAAGATTGATCGGTTCATCGTGTTTTCTCCTGATGGTTGTGTTCGGACTGAGACAGAATGCCGGATCGCCCGGCACCGGGGACGTCCATACGTCCACGCGACCCGACGGCAAGCGGGCGATCCTCCGACGATACTCCGCGTGGCCGGCAGAAACGCCTTCCAAGCAATATCCACGTGCTCCGGATGCTGGGTTGGTCAACAGCAATCCCTAACCGTGGGGGAAGCCACTCCTCCTCCGATGCGGTTTGCCGCAGCAGCCCGTCTCAGCGCCCGCGAATCCGGCCACGATTTCCAGGACCACTGACCGAGCCGACTGCTTCTTTAAGGTTTGTTACCGCGGGCGAGGCGATCTTGCGGAAAATCGCGGTCGCCGGGACTACGCGGGTGGGATGCACTTGTCGTGCCAAAATGAAAGATAAGCCAGTTAATATTGGCATAAAAAAGCCTTATCTCTTTGCTGCGGATGACTTTATCGCGCGGATGCGAGAGTGCTCGGGGCGTGGGCTTTCGGCCAATCCGGCGCGTCCCCGCCACACCTTCCTGCCAAAAGGGCAGCCTGACGCCCGGTCAGGTCCCAGGACGGGGGACGCCCGGACTCCCCTAAGCAGCCCGATGGGCCCTGCGCGTCGCAAGCCGGCGGGACCTGCTTGGCGGTCGCGGTGGGAGCTGCCGGCGCGAAAAATCACGAAGACGGCGACCCGGCGCGCGGCCGTCCCTCCGGTCGGCGCCGTCTACGCCGATGATTCGCCCCCAATCACGAGGCGAGGCTCAGCCGAACTGGTAGTGCTTGCGGACCGCCTTCTTGACCTTCCAGGTGCAGTCGAGGCCCTGCGGGAAGACGACGTAGTCGCCGGGGCCGAAGGAGACGGTCTGGTCGGCCGATTCGACGGTGACCTCGCCTTCGAGGATCAGGCAGGTCTCCGGCTCGTCATAGTGCCAGGGGAATTCCGACGGCTCCTTCTGCCAGGTCGGGCAGGACTTGATCCGGGCCTCTTCCTCGGGCGTGGGCTTGCGGACTTCGATGGGCATCGCTTCGAACTCCTTCGATGACTGAGCGTTTTCCGTTCGTCGACGCGTGTCGCTCTCGTAGGGTGGGTCGAGGAACGAGACCCACGCTTTTCGGGTGAAAGCGCGACGTTTCGCGTGGGTCTCGTTCCTCGACCCATCTATGGGAACGCTTTTGTCAACCAGGTAGTTTGTTGTTATTTGCTTGTTGCGAACTGGTGAGCGTGCGGGGCTGTCCACGAGGCCTCAAGGGCGAGGGCTCAACCATCTATTCGG
>DATKZH010000151.1:0-3298 GCA_035528065.1 Thermoguttaceae bacterium
CCGAAAACCCGCCTTGTTAAGCTGCGCAGTATTGCCGTAAGTCCTTTGCTAAAAAGAACATCCTTTCCGGACAGCCTCTCAGCGACGGCGACCGGCTGCCTCGCTTTGTCCGCAACCGCCCAATCTCGCCATTCCCCCCAAGATCCCGCTGCCTTCCCCACGGCTCGGCAGCCTAGGAACTACAAACGTGTTCCTACGCCCCGCTGACATCACGCCAACTTGCCCGAGGCTTCGATGGGCCAGATGGCTTGGACTCGGCCGGCTTCGTGGACGTAGATCTCGCGGTAGAGGTTCGAGGTGGTGCAGGCGTGGCTGGGGATGAGGTGGAGGGTTTGGTCGACGTGCCAGTCGGGGGCCCGGTGGACGGTGCAGTGTTCTTCGGAGAGGGGTGAGGGGATTTCGACTTCCGGGTGGTCCTTGATCCGCGGGGGGCCGAACTCGCTGCCCACGCCCTTGCAGCCGACGTCGAGGACCGCGGCGCCGGGGCGCTTGCTGATCACCCGGGTGAGGATCGACAGGGCGATCTCGAACTCGGGGGCGAGCTGGTGGTAGCGCCAGTCCATGGTGGGGTAGGTGCCGGCCTGAATCTCGTCGACGCCGTCGATTTCGCCCGTCACGCGGTAAGTCGACGTGGCCCCGCCGCTGATGACGCCGACCGGGACGCCGTGGTCTTCGAGCAGCCGGCGGGTCTGGACGGCCAGGTCCATGGCCTGGCGGGTGCGCTTGGCCCGTTGGTTGAAGTCGGTCGTGTAGACGACGTGCCCCTCGTAGGCCTGAATACCCCGAAAATCCAGCCCGGGGTGTTTGAGGACCTGCTGGGCCAGCTCGAGCGCCGGCTCTCCGGGCGGAACGCCGCAGCGGCCCATGCCGACGTCGACCTCGACCAGCACGCCCACGGTGACGCCGGCTGCGGTGGCCGCCTCGGAGATCGCGGCGGCTTGGCGGTCTTCGTCGACGGCGACGGTCACCTCGATCTTGCCGGCCAGCTCGATCAGCCGGGCGATCTTGGGCCGGCCGACGACCTGGTTGGCGATGAGGATATTGTGGATGCCGGCTTGGGCCAGGGCCTCGGCCTCGCCCAGCTTGGCGCAGGTGAATCCGACGGTGTGGCCGGCCGCCTGTTGGCGCAGGGCGAGCGTGGTGCACTTGTGGTTTTTGAAGTGAGGGCGGAGCCGGCATTGGCGCCCGGCGAAGAAATCGGCCATCTTGCGGATGTTGCGGTCGGAGGCCGGGCCGTCCAGGAGGAGGGCCGGCGTGTCGAGGTCTTCGATGGGCGAGCCGATGAGCTGGCGGTTCATGGTGAGGGGTCAGGGTTCAGGGTTCAGGAATTGGGGCCGGACCTGGACAGCCCCCAAATTGTACGGGCGATCCCCTGGGCCGTCGTGAGATCCGGACGCGAGACCATCAGGCTACCGCAACCGGCCGGGATGTCAAGCGCGCTTGCCGGGGGCCATCGGCCATATCGAGCCGGGACCATCAAACTCGACACGGGCCGCGCGCCGGGGATCGGATTGTCACGCAGTCGTGCGCACGCGTAAGAAGCTCGTGGCCGACGTGGCGCAAGGCCGCGACGCCGTTCTCGCCTGCCTGCATGTGCGCGAGGCCGTCTACACCAGCGGAGTCGCCCGGCTGGACAATCTCATGGGCTGACCGCCGGCAGGACGTCGACTCCCCATCGCGGAGGCTTGAGGGTATACTCTGCCGAGAGAGTCTGGGTCGACGATCCCCGACCGCACGGGCGTGTTATCCGGAACGTATCCCCAAGGCATCGCAGCAAAGGAGTTCCCATGACGCGACACCTGACGGCGGCATTTGTCTTGGTTGCCTTAGTTCCAGTTTTGCACTTTTGGGGGGTGTGTTTTTGGTAAAGGAATATCGGCCTCCGAGCCGGTTTGGGGTAGCTTGTGGGATTCGTCCAACCAGGAGTTTCCCCTTTCGGCAGGGAGGCCGAGCCATGGAGCTTACCCGAGGATTTGTGGATTTGCTAGCGAGGCGGGGCCTCAGACCGAACCGAGAGTCCAGTGGTCAGGGTTCGGGGTTCAGGGGTCAGGACCTGGAGTTCCACATATACACGCAAGTCCTGACCCCTGAACCCCGAACCCTGAACCCTGAACCCCACAAACTTGACTCATCTGCAACAACTTTCGGAAACCAAGTACCCTAGAGGCATTTCGACCCGTTTTCACGCAGCCGTCGTTTCTGTTGTTTGTTGATCTCATGGCCGGGTGGGTCCTCTCACACCGCCATCGTTACGTGACCGACCTGATCCTCACCTGCGCGGCGGTGGGCAAATGCCACTTCTCCAACTACCACCGCTTTTTCAGCCAGTACGTCTGGGAATCGGACGCGTTGTCCTGGGTGTTGGCCAGGTTGTTGGTGGCGATCTTCGCCCCGACGGGCACCCTCTACCTGGCCGTCGACGACACGCTTTGTCGCAAACGCGGACTGGCCGTCTACGGCACCGGCATGCGTCACGATCCGCTGATCTCCAGCCGCAGCAAGAAGCTCACCAGTTGGGGGCACGACTGGGTCGTGGTCACGCTGATCGTTGCCTTTCCTTGGTGGGCGCCGACAAAGGTTTTTGCCCTGCCCATCGCCTGGCGGCTGTATCGCAATCGGCAAGGCGTGACCAAAGGGAAGAAAAAACGCAAGCAGGCGGGCAAGCCCAAGCCGCCTCCCGGGTATCGCACTCGACCCGAGTTGGCCGTCGAAATGCTGGACATGATCGCCTCGTGGTTTCCCGAGCGCGTGTTGATGGTCACCGGCGACAGCGCCTACGGCGGAGGCAGTGTGCTTCAGAAACTCCCGGAAAACATGGATCTGATCAGTCACGTGCATCCGAAGGGAGCGTTGTATGAACCGGCGCCGGAAGACCAATCGGGCCAGCGCGGACGAAAACGCAAGAAGGGCCAGCGTCTGCCCGGGATGGCCGCGTGGGCCAACAACCGCCAGCCGTGGGAGACGCTCGTTTTCGATCAGTTCGGCTTTCACGCCACCGTAAAGGTGAAAACGATCCAAGCGTTGTACTACACCGCGGGCAAGGACCGCTTGCTCACCATCGTGCTGGTCCGCGACGTGCTGGGGAAGCGACCCGACCAAATGTGGCTCATCCGACTAAAGCGTACTTGGTTTCGTGGATGCCGAGGATTTTGAGTTGGAGGAACTCCGGGTCGCGGAATCCGTAGGCTTGGCGTTTCATCGTCTTGATCTTGTTGTTGGTCCCTTCCAACGGCCCGGTCGAGATCGGGTACTCGTAGTAGGCGAGGATTCCCAAGGCGTGGATTCGCAGGGTTCTGGC
>DATKZH010000152.1:0-9217 GCA_035528065.1 Thermoguttaceae bacterium
TTCCCGCGGATTCATGGCCGTGCTTTCCGTACGTTCTTAGCAGCCCACACGGCGTGTGCCGTCCGCCGGTTACGGCACACGGCGTGTGCCTACTACTTTGGGATTGACCCGCTTCTCTCCTGGCACACCGCTCACGGCAACCGCTTCACCCGGATGTTCCGGTACCAGACCGGCCGGCCGTGGTCTTGCAGTCCGATGTGGCCTTCCCGGGCGAAGTCCTTGAGGGACCTGGGGTATTTATTGGGGGTGCCGTCCGGGTTCTTCTCGGGCTCGGTCCAGCGGTCGAGGTCCATCTGGAGGACTTGCTGGCCGTTGAGCGCGACGTCGATCACGTTGTCGCGGCAGGTGATCCGGTACTGGTTCCACTCGCCCGGCTTCTTGCTCGCGTTCTTCGTGGGGGCGAGGCAATCGTAGATGGCCCCGGCCGTGCCGCCGCGGTTGACCGGCTTGCCGTACGAGTTGGAGACCTGGACCTCGATGCCCGTGTAGACCGGGTCGCCGAGGTCGGAGGTCCGCAGGAAGACGCCGCTGTTGGCGTAGCCGTCGGGCACCTTGAACTCCAGCTCGAGGATGAAGTCGGCGTAGGTCTCCTTGGTCCAGAGGTAGTCGGGGTTGTTCAGTTGGCCGTCGTCGCGGTCCTTGAGCGTGATCACGCCGCGGTCGACCACCCAGTGGGCCGCCGGCGAGGTCTTCCACGCGTTCAGGTCGTTGCCGTCAAACAGCCGGACGAAGCCTTCGTCGCGGGCGGTCCCGGGCCCTTCATCGCTCTTCCCTTGCTCCTCGTCCCCGCCCATTCGCACCCGTTCCGGCTTGGCGAAATCGCCGGTCATGTCGTAGGGCAATCGCCAGACCCGGTCGCCGTCGCGGTTGGTGAAATAGAGGTGCGAGGGGGAGAGCTCGTCCGGGTTGCCGTCCGCCCAGAACGCGTAGAAGTCGGGGTGCGCGTCCACGGGGCGCCGGGCGTAGGCGTGGTTGAACCGGCTCGCGGCCGTCACGTCGCGCTCCTTGATCCAGGTTTTGCCCTGGTCCGAGCTGGTCCAGACGGCCATCTCGCCGCCGGTGCCGTGGCGTTGCGGGCCGGGCTCGGTGGGGCCGATGATCCGCCACGTGTCGCCCTCGACGTACAGCGAGCCCATGTCGTAGTTGCCCGTCGAACGGGTCACCTCGTGAAATTGCCACCGGCGCCCGTCCCAGTGGACGATCGTCCAGATCCGAGGATCGCCGGACGGCCCCGGCTGGTGGTGCGCGGCGGTGACGACCAGGATCACCGGGTTGCCTTGCGAGTCGAAGTTGACGTCTTTCATATAGACGAGGCGCCCTTCCGCCTGGAAGTCGCGCACCAGCGCCGGGCAATGGGGATCGGTCATGGGGGTATCGACGGGCGTGCCGTCGGCGGTTCGCCACGTGTGGCCCAGGTCGTCGCTCTGGACGAAGTAGAGGTTGGTCCGCTTGTCGGCCTGGCCGCCGGGGTGCATGTTGAAGGCCGTCACCACGCGATTGCCCCGGCGGTTGCTTACCTGGTAGTGCCCGCCCATCCCGGCGAGCTTCTGGTGCGGGGTCCACTGGCGCCCGTCGGGGCTCGTGTTCCAGTACAGCTCCCGCACGCCGGTGTATTTGGTGAACAGGTACAGGAACCCCTTGCCGTCGATCCACCAGGGCTGAGGGTAGGTCATCTCTTCTTCGGAGACCAACTCGAACCGGTCGACGGAGAGCGGCTCGACGCTGCGGTACTTGAAGCCGGGCCGGTGGCGCCCCCGGCCGCTGACGAAGACCCAGACGTAGCCGTGCTCGTCCAGGGCGATGCTGGGGTTGTCGTGGGGATCGTTGACGCCCCCCTTGTCGTGGACGATCGTGGGCCGCGGCACGACGCCCCGCCGGTGGTCGTAGTAGGAGGCCATGGCCAGCAGGTGCCGCTTGCCCTCTTTCGCGCCGCCGTAGACGAAGAACGTCTTCTCGGCCTTCTCGGAGTAAACGGCCAGCGGCACGTGCTTGGCGGTGTACGTGCCCAGCCCGCCGGAATACTTGTCGCCGTACTCGGAGACCTGCCCCAGGGTGAACCAGATGCCCCGGTAGCCGTCGTCTTGCTGCTGCGGCGGTTGGGCGTTGCCGTCGGGCGCATGAACGGCGACCGCCGCCCAGAAGACGGCGAGGAGGACCGCGGCACCAATCGCGGATTTGGAGCAATTGTGGCGGGACCCGTCGGCTTGCATGGGTGATCTCCTTTGCTGCTTCGCTGGAATGGGAACCCTCGCGGAGGGCGTCGTCCGGCTCGCTTCAAGGCCGGGCCTTCTTCTCCTCCAACCGCCGGCGGAAGCGTTCCAGGTTGACGACGGCCCGGAGGTGCTTGCCGCGGGCGACCAGCTCGTGGCTGTCGCGGGCCTCGAAATCGAGCTCGATGCGTTTGCCTTTGACGGCGGTGACGCGGGCGGTGGCCACGATCGTATCGCCGGCCGGCGTGGGGGCCAGGTGCTCGAAGTCGACGTGGACGCCGACCGACGCCTCGCCCGGATCGAGGTGCGGGCGGATCGCCTCGTAGGCCGCCGTCTCCATCACGTCCAGGACCCACGGCGTGGCGAGCACCGGCGGCATGCCGGCCCTGCGGAAGCTGACCAGATTCTCCGTCACCACGCGATGTCGTGCTTCGCCCGACACGCCGGGCACCAACGTCTTCTTCATGCGAGTCTCCGTCGTTTGCTGGGCGGCGCGGCCCGATCCTCGTGGTCGCGCTCGATTGAAGCCGCGGTGCGATTGCACAAGGCCGGCCCTACGGCCTGTTCTTAAGATAATGGTGGCAGAGCGCGATGGCCAGGGCGTCGGCCACGTCGGGGGGCTCGGGGAGCGTCGCCAGGCCCAGCTCACGCTGGATCGCCTGCTGGACCTGGGATTTCGGCGCCCGGCCCGACCCGGTGAGGATCTTCTTGACCTGGGTGGCCGAGTAGTGGACGACCGGGATTCCGGCCTGGGCCGCGGCCAGGCAGATCACCCCTCGGGCGTGGCCCATGAGGATCGCCGTTCGTGGCCGGGCGTAATGGGAGTACAGCTCCTCCAGCGCCATCACCGACGGCCCGAAGGCGGCGATCACCTCGGCCACCCCCTCGTGGATCGCCGCCACCCGCGTGGAGATCGCGCCGCGGTCCCCGCCACGCACCACCCCCGCCTCGCACAGCCGCAGCCGCCGGTCACACAGCTCCAGCACGCCGTAGCCGGTCACCTTCAAACCGGGGTCGATACCGAGGATGCGATCAGCCGAGGAGGACATGGTGACGGGGTGCTGGGGTGACAGGGTGACGGGGTGACAGGGTGACGGGGTGACAGGGTGATGGCGGGACGCGGGCAAGCGGGGGCCGCCCTGGTGGGGCGCGATCTCCCGACCGCGCCCGGCCATTTCACCCCCTCACCCCCTCACCTTGTCACCCCGTCACCTTGTCTCCACGCTCCACTCCGTCCCGCCGGGTCGATCTTCGAGCGTGACGCCGATCTCGGCGAGCGAGTCGCGGATCTTGTCGGCCGCGGCGAAGTTTTTGGCTTTGCGCAAGTCGGTGCGGATTTCGACGAGCAGGTCCAAGAGCCGGCCGGCCAACTCGTCGCCTGCTCCGGCCTTGGGTTCGACCGGCTTTCGGAACAGGCCCAGCGTGGCGGCCAGCTCGCGGAGCGTGGTGGCGCCCTGAGCGAGTTGGGCGAGCTTAGCCGCGTCCCGGCCCGCCGTCTCCTCCAGTTTTTCGTCGTCGACGAACTTGTTCAGCCGGCGGACCAGGTCGAACAGCACGCCGGTGGCCCCGCCCGTGTTGAAGTCGTCGTCCATCGCCGCCAGGAAGCGGCCGCGGTGCTCGGCGACGTCCTTGAGCAACGGATCGTCGCCGGGGTCGAACTGCCCGTCGGCCCGGCGTGCCGGAGCGGCAATCGCGTAGAAGCTTTCGCCGGCCACGCGCTCGTATCGCTTGAAGAAGCGGTAGAACGTTTCCATGCCCGTGCCCACCTCGCGGATCCGCTCGATGCTGAAATCGATAGGCCGGCGATAGTGGGTGGCCAGGAGGAAGAAGCGGACTTGCTCCGGCTCGAGGTTCTCCCGCTCGAGCAGCTCGAGGAACGATTGGGCGCCGTGCCGGCCGGCGATCTTGCCGGCTTCCTGGGCCTGCTGATCGCCGACGGCAGCTTCGGTCTGGCGTCCGCCGACCTTGCCCACCTGGTCCGACGCCTGCATCAGGCCGTTGTGCATCCAGTATTTGGCCATCGGCTTGCCGTGGCACGACTCGCTTTGGGCGATCTCGTTTTCGTGATGGGGGAAGACCAGGTCGAGCCCGCCGCCGTGGACGTCGAACGTCTCGCCCAACAGCTTGCCGCTCATCACCGAGCACTCGATGTGCCAACCGGGCCGGCCCGGCCCCCAAGGGCTCTTCCACGAAGGCTCGCCCGGCTTGGCGCTTTTCCAGAGGGCGAAGTCGACGCGGGACCGCTTGCGCTCGGCCGCACCGCCCCCCTCTCCCTCCATCGAGTCCACCGAGCGGCCGCTGAGCTTGCCGTAGTCGGGGCACTTGCCCACGTCGAAGTAGACGTCGCCGTCCGCCTCGTAGGCAAAACCCTTGTCGATCAGCTTGGAGGTGAACTGGATGATGTCCCCCATGTGCTCGGTCGCTTTGGGGAAGTGGTCGATCGTGTCGACGCCGATCGTCGCCAGGCACTTCCTGTAGTCGTCGGTCATCTCGGCGGCCAGCCGGTCCATGGGCATGCCCCGCTCCCGGGAGCGGACGATCAGCTTGTCGTCGACGTCGGTGATGTTCACCACCCAGGTGACCTGGTAGCCGCAGTAGGTGAGGTAGCGCTTGATCGCGTCAAAGATGACCGGTCCGACCATGTGCCCGATGTGGCTCGGCTTGTAGACCGTCGGCCCGCACAGGTAGATGCCGACCTTGCCGGCCGCGACCGGCTCGAACGGCTCCTTCGATTTCGACAGGGTGTTGTAGACTCGGATCATGGGAGTTGGGAGTCAGGAGTCAGGAGTCAGGAGTTGGGAGTCGGGAGGAACAAGCCACACTCTCGTTCCCAGGCTCTGCCTGGGAACGCACTACCTCGAGGCTCAGCCTCGAACGCAGGCCACGACGGCCTTGCACGGTTTCAAGCAGGAAGCAGGCAGAGCCTGCCGCGCATTGCGTTCCCAGGCGGAGCCTGGGAACGAGGAGTATCTGTCAGTCGGCAATTTGCAGTGATTCCAACAACACGACGCACTGGGCGGCGATGGCCTCTTCGCGGCCGATCTCGCCGACCCCTTCGCCGGTCTTCGCCTTCAGTCCGACCCGGTCGGGCTCGACGTCGAGGATCGCGGCCAGGCACCGGCGGATCGCCTCCTTGTGCGGGGCCAGCTTGGGCCGCTGGGCCAGCACGATGCAATCGACGTTGCCCACCTGCCAGCCGGCCCGGGCCACCGTGTCGAGGGCTCGGCGGAGCATCTCCGCCGAGTCGCGGCCCCGGTTGGCCGGGTCGGTATCGGGGAACATCTCGCCGATGTCGGCCAGGGCGGCCGCGCCGAGCACCGCGTCGGTCACGGCGTGCAACAGCACGTCGGCGTCGCTGTGGCCGACCAGGTGGCGGTCGTGGGCGACGTCGATCCCGCCCAGCCGCAACGGGCCGCCCGGAGCGAGGCGGTGCGTGTCGTGTCCGATTCCGACGCGTGAGGCTGGCGTGGCCGGGATCTCCTCAAACTACGGACGCTTCCCGAGGCAAAGTCCAAACCCGGCTGCGAAAGGAACCACAAACGCACAACCCTGAGCCCGCATCGACCCGGGTCCGTTCCCCTTGCGTGCCGGCGGATTATACCCGGATGGGGACGGGCGGACAACGCGGATTGCCTAGGCTCCCCATTAACCCCTCCGCGACCGCGGCCTTCCCCGTCCCGCGGCGCCACCTATACCGCTCCCGGTCAAGTCTGACACATCGTACACTAACCCGAAGCGCAAGCGAGGAAAGAACTTGCCGACCTCGCTTGCGCTTCGGGTTAGTGTGGTCTCGGACCGAGAGCGGTATATAATCGAAAGACTATGGCAGTCATCGAGATAGACAATCTGTCGAAGTCGTACCGGGTCTACCAGAAGAAGGAAGGGCTGGCGGCCTCGGTCGGCGGGCTGTTCCGCCGACGGTACCGCAACGTGGAGGCCGTGCGCGGGATCAGCCTCACGGTCGATCAGGGGCAGCTCGTGGCGTTCCTGGGTCCCAATGGGGCCGGCAAGACGACCACGCTGAAGCTGCTCTCGGGCGTGATCACGCCGACCGACGGCACGGCCCGCGTGCTGGGGCACGTGCCGTGGAAGCGCGAAAATGCCTACCGCCGCCGGTTCGCCCTGGTGATGGGCCAGAAAAACCAGCTCTGGTGGGACCTGCCGGCCGCCGAGTCGTTCCGGCTGCACCAGCAGATCTACCGCATCGAGCCCGACCGGTTCGAGCGGACCCGCGACGAGCTGACCGGCCTGCTCGGCGTGCGCCGGCTTCTCAGCCAGCCGGTCCGCGAGCTGTCGCTGGGCGAGCGGATGAAGATGGAGCTGATCGCCGCCCTGCTCCACTCGCCGGACGTCCTCTTTCTGGACGAGCCGACGATCGGGCTGGACGTGATCGCCCAGTACAACGTCCAGAGCTTCCTGCGGCACTACCAGACGGTCCGCAAGATCACCATCCTGCTCACCAGCCACTACATGAAGGACGTGGCCGCCTTATGCAGCCGGGTGGTGATCATTGCCCTGGGACGGATCGTCTACGACGGATCCTTGAGCGGGATCATCGACCGCTTCAGCGGCCACAAGGTGATCTCCCTGCAACTGGCCAACGGGCAGGTGCCGGGCGAGCTGGCCCGATTCGGCGAGATCCTTGCCGCCGAGGCGCCCCGGGTGAAGCTCCGCGTGCCGCGGCGCACGGTGCCGGGCGTCCTCTCCAGCATCCTCGCGCGTTACAGCGTCGAAGACATAAGCGTCGAAGACCCGCCCCTGGAAGAGGTCATCGCCGAGATGTTCACCCTCGCCGACCAGCCGCCGAAGCGAGCCGTCGGACAAGTGCCGGAGTTATTGGATGAGGAATGATGAGAGATGAGGGTTGAGGGTTGATGGTTGAGGGTTGAGGGTTGAGAGATGGATCGTCGCTACGGGCCGTCCAATGACGAGGTCATGCTCATGGGTGAACCCCGAGTATCCTGCACCCGGGTTGTCATTTGGCAAAGCGCCCCGGGGACGCGCTGCATTGGCCGGGCGGAGTCTCCGACACGAGAACCGGTGCCGCACACTCCGGGAGGCGAATTGTCCCAGTGTGCGTTGCGATGCGAAGCGCTGTAACGATGTAAATTCACGCCTCAACCATCAACCCTCAACCCTCAACCATCAACCCACACACCTCCATGTTCGCCCGCACCAACACCACCTGGACCATCCTGCGGATCAGCATCGAAGAGCGGCTGGTCTATCGGGGGGATTTTGCGCTGGGCACGCTGATGCGGTTCCTGCCCATCGTCACGCAGGTCTTCCTCTGGGGCGCGGTCTTCTCGGCCGTGGCGTCGGCCGGCGGGGGCGAGACGCGGATCGTCGGCTACAGCTACCACGACTTCATCGCCTATTTCCTGTTGACGATGGTCAGCCGGGCGTTTTCGAGCATGCCGGGTCTGGCCTCGGGCATCGCCCGGGATATCCGCGACGGCACGGTCAAGAAGTACCTCATCCAGCCGATCGACATGCTCCACTTCCTTTTCCTGTACCGGGTCGCCCACAAGCTGGTCTACTACGCGGTCGCGATCGGCCCGTTCGCCCTGGTGTTCTTCCTGTGCCGGGACTTCTTTCCCGACGAGCCGCTCGACCTGGCGACCTTGCTGGCCTACCTTGCCTCCTTGGTGATGGCCTTTCTGCTCGGTTTCTTCCTCGAGGCGACGATCGGGATGCTCGGGTTCTGGTTTCTCGAGGTCAGCTCGCTGTTGTTCGTCTACATGCTGTTCAACTTCTTCTTCTCCGGCCACATGTTCCCCATCGACATGCTGCCGGGCGCGTGGGGCGACCTGGTGCGGATGATCCCGCTCCAGTACCTGGCGTACTTCCCTTCCGCCGTGTTCCTGCGCAAGGTGACGGGGCCGGATTTGGCCTGGGGGCTTGCGCTCCAGTTGTTCTGGGTGCTGTTCTTCGCGCTGGCCAGCCGCTGGGCGTTTCGCCGCGGGGTCCGGCGGTACAGCGGATTCGGAGGATGAGCCGGATGAGCCAGCGACCTTCGTATCTCCGCGTCTTCCTCGCGTTCGCCCGGAACAGCCTGGTCCGCGACATGACCTTCCGCGCCAACTTCCTCATCGAGACGTTCTCCTCGATGTCCTGGGTGTTCATGAACCTGGGTTTTTACTTGTTGATCTTTCGCTACACGCCGATGATCGGGGCGGGGACCGGCTGGGGGAAGCACCAGTTCCTCCTCTTCTTCGCCACCACGCTCCTGATCAACAGCCTGGTGCACGCCTTCTTCATGCGCAACGCCCACGAGTTCAGCGAGCTGATCCGCACCGGCACGCTCGACTTCGCGCTGGTGAAGCCGATCGACACGCAGTTCCTCGTTTCGCTCACGCGGGTGGAATGGTCGTCGCTGGCCAACTTCGCGGTGGGGCTTGCGGTTCTAGGCTATTCGCTCTGGAAGGTCGACTACATGCCGGGGCCTGTGCAGTTGGCGCTGTATCCGATCTACGTGCTATGCGGGGTGGCGATCCTCTACAGCCTGATGATCTCGCTGGCGGCGTCGGCCGTCTGGCTGGGCCGGAACCAGACGCTCTACAACTTCTGGTTCTACATCACCAACTTCTCCCGCTACCCGATGGAGATCTACCAGGGCACGTTCGGCGACCCGATCCGGTGGCTGTTCACGTTCCTCATCCCGGTGCTCGTGGCGGTGAACGTCCCGGCCCGGCTCCTGGTGCGGCCGCTCGACCCGAAGTCGCCCGAGGACTGGCTCCTGCCGCTTTTCGCCATCGTCGCCACGGCCGGGAGCCTGGCCGCCTCGCGCTGGGTGTTCAACCGGTCATTGTTGAGCTATCGTAGTGCGAGTAGTTGATCGGGAATTGATGAACCGTGAACGAAAACCGTAGGGTGATACTATGGAAGCGGAGGCCGAGCCGAACTAGCTTGGTCCTTGAACACGTGGTAAACCGGGGGTTTGTACGAGTCTCAAACCAGCGATTTCCACAAAAGGAGCCAAGCCATGAAGTATGTCGGCGTCGACC
>DATKZH010000153.1:0-17167 GCA_035528065.1 Thermoguttaceae bacterium
AAGGAGCCGGTCATGCTCGGCGAGAAGGTCGAGGCCACGATCACGGCCAAGTACTACTTCGGCTCGCCGGTCACGAAGGCGAAGGTGAAATACAAGGTCACCCGCACCGGCCACACCGAGCGCTGGTACCCGCCGGGGCCCTGGGACTGGTTCTACGGGCCGGGCTATTGGTGGTACGCGTACGACTACGTGTGGTACCCGGGCTGGCGGGAGTGGGGCTGCCCGGCGCCGGTTCCGTTCTGGTGGCCGCAGGGGCACGAGCCGCCCGAGTTGGTCGCCGAGCAGGAGGTCGAGATCGGTGAAGACGGCACGGTGAAGGTCGAGATCGACACGGAGCTGGCCCAGGCGATCCACCCCGACCAGGACCACCGCTACGAGATCACCGCCGAGGTGGTCGACCAGTCGCGGCGTACGATCGTGGGCGCCGGCACGGTGCTGGTGGCCCGCAAGCCGTTCAAGGTCCACGCCTGGGTCGACCGCGGCTACTACCGCATCGGCGACGTGATCAAGACGAGCTACTCGGCCCGCACGCTCGACGGGAAGCCGGTCCGGGGCTCCGGGAAGCTCGCGCTCCTGGAGATCAAGTACAAGGACGGCAAGCCGGTCGAAACGCCCGTGCGCACGTGGGACCTGGATACCGACGACGAGGGCAAGGCCCAGCTTTGGGTGAAGGCCACGCGCTCCGGGCAGTATCGCCTCTCCTACAAGCTGACCGACGCCAAGGAGCACACGATCGAAGGCGGCTACCTCTTCACGATCGTCGGGGAGGGGTTCGACGGCTCCGACTTCCGCTTCAACAGCCTGGAACTGGTGCCCGACAAACAGGAGTACGGGCCCGGCGAGAAGGTGAAGCTCCAGATCAACACGGACCGCACGGGCGGGACGGTGCTGTTGTTCGTGCGCCCGGCCAACGGCGTGTACCTGCCGCCGGAGGTCGTGCGGCTGGATGGTAAGAGCACGATCCGAGAGATCGGCGTGGTGAAAAAGGATATGCCCAACTTCTTCGTCGAGGCGGTCGCGATCGCCGACGGCAAGGTCCACAGCGTGGCCAAGGAGATCGTCGTGCCGCCGGAGA
This sequence comes from Thermoguttaceae bacterium, assembly GCA_035528065.1. Lineage (GTDB taxonomy): Bacteria > Planctomycetota > Planctomycetia > Pirellulales > Thermoguttaceae > DATKZH01. The sequence continues at coordinate 1,076 of DATKZH010000153.1, forward strand.
AGCGGGTGCTCGCGGTCGAGGTGGAGCCGTCCAAAGAGGCGTATCGCCCGGGCGAGAAGGCCAAGGTGAACCTCAAGCTGACCGACTTCCACGGCGAGCCGTTCGTCGGGTCGACGGTCGTGGCCATCTACGACAAGTCGGTCGAGTACATCGCCGGCGGGTCGAACGTGCCGGAGATCAAGGCCTTCTTCTGGAAGTGGCGCCGGCAGCACAGCCCGCAGACCGAGTCGAGCCTCGAGCGCCGCTTCGGCAACCTGGTTCCGCCGAACAAGAAGCCGATGAACGACCTGGGCGTGTTCGGGGCGACGGTGGCCGCGGAGATGGATGCGATGGTTCTTGACGCGGAGGGTGGGCCACCGGTCGCATACGGCGGCGCCGGCATGCGCGGTATGGGTGGTATGGGTGGTATGCCGGGCATGGCCATGTACGGGGGAGCGAAGATGGCCAACGGGGCGAGGATGGCCGCTACCCCGATGGCGGCCATGGCCCCCGGGGCTCCGATGGCGGAGACCGAGATGTTGGCGATGGATGAGGCGGCGGGCGCCATGGGGCCCGGCGGCGGAGCCCAGGAGCAGTTGGTCCAGCCCACCGTGCGCACGCAGTTCGCCGACACGGCCCTCTGGGTTGGGGCACTTACGACCGACAAGGATGGCACCGCCGAGGTCGCGCTCGACATGCCCGAGAACCTGACCACCTGGCGGATCAAGGTCTGGGGCATGGGCCACGGCACCAAGGTGGGCGAGGGGCAGACCGACGTGGTCACGCGCAAAGACCTCATCCTGCGGATGCAGGCCCCGCGGTTCTTCGTGCAGAAGGACGAGGTGGTGCTGTCGGCCAACGTGCACAACTACCTCGACGCCGCCAAGTCGGTCCAGGTCGCCCTGGAGCTCGACGGCGACGTGCTCGAGCCGATGGTCCCGGGCGATCTGGCCCAAACCGTCCGGATCGAGCCCGAAGGCGAAGCCCGGGTCGACTGGCGCGTCAAGGTGCTCGACGAGGGCGAGGCCGTGGTCCGCATGAAGGCCCTCACGGACGAAGAGTCGGACGCGATGGAGATGCGGTTCCCCGCGTACGTGCACGGGATGCTCAAGATGGACTCGTACTCGGGGGCGATCCGGCCGGACGACCAGAGCGGCAAGTTCACGGTGCGCGTGCCGGCCGAGCGTCGCGCGGGGCAGTCGCGGCTCGAAGTTCGCTGGTCGCCGACGCTGGCCGGGGCGATGGTCGACGCCCTGCCCTACCTGGCCGACTACCCCTACGGCTGCACCGAGCAGACGCTCAACCGCTTCCTCCCCACGGTGATCACGCAGAAGATCCTCCTCGACATGGGGCTCGACCTGGAGGATATCCAGAAGAAGCGGACCAACCTGAACGCCCAGGAGATCGGCGACGATCGGGAGCGTGCCAAAGGCTGGAAGCGGTTCGACCGCAACCCGGTCTTCGACGCGGAGGAGGTCCGCCGCATGGTCAAGGAGGGCGTCGAGCGGCTCACCGAGATGCAGCTTTCCGACGGCGGCTGGGGCTGGTTCTCCGGCTGGGGCGAGCATTCCTCGCCGCACACAACCGCCTACGTGGTGCACGGGCTGCAAGTCGCCCAGCATAACGACGTGGCCTTGGTGCCCGGCGTGCTCGACCGGGGCGTCGCCTGGCTGACGAAGTATCAAGACGAGCAGGTCGAGAAGCTCCAGAACGAGCTCGCCGAGCCGAAGAAGAAGCCCTGGAAGGAGCACGCCGACAACCTCGACGCGTTCGCTTACATGGTGCTGGTCGACGCGGGCGTGGCCAACGCCGAGATGCGCGATTTCCTCTACCGCGACCGGACCGAGCTGGCCGTCTACGGCATGGCCATGGTCGGCATGGCCCTCCACAAGCAGGGCGAAGGGGAGAAGCTGGCCATGATCCTCCGCAACATCGGCCAGTACCTCCAGCAGGACGACGAGAACCAGACCGCCTGGCTCAACCTGCCCGGGGGAGCGTGGTGGTACTGGTACGGGAGCGAGTACGAGGCGCACGCCTACTACCTGAAGCTGTTGGCGGCGACCGATCCGAAAGGCGAGGTTGCCCCGCGACTGGTCAAGTACCTGCTGAACAACCGGAAGCACGCCACCTACTGGAACTCGACCCGCGACACGGCCCTCTGCGTCGAGGCGATGGCCGATTTCGTCCGTGCAAGCGGCGAGGCCGAGCCGGAGATGACCGTCGAAGTGCGGCTCGACGGCCGGCTCCAGAAGGCCGTGGAGATCACGCCCGCCAACCTGTTCGCGTTCGACAACAAGCTGGTGCTGGAAGGCGAGGCGCTCGCCGACGGCGAGCACGTGGTCGAGCTCAAGAAGACCGGGCGCGGGCCCCTGTACTTCAACGGGTACCTGACCAACTTCACCCTGGAGGACTACATCACCCGCGCCGGGCTGGAGATCAAGGTGGGCCGCAAGTACTACCGGCTCCAGCGGGTCGAGAAGACCGTGAAGGCCGCCGGCTCGCGGGGCCAGGTGGTCGACGAGCGGGTGGAGAAGTACGAGCGCGAGGAGCTTGCGGACCTGGCCGCCTTGAAGAGCGGCGACCTGGTCGAAATCGAGCTGGAGATCGACTCGAAGAACGACTACGAGTATCTCGTGTTCGAGGACATGAAGCCGGCCGGGTTCGAGCCGGTCGACCTCCGCAGCGGCTACACGGGCAACGCGCTGGGCGCGTACATGGAGTTCCGCGACAACCGCGTGGTCCTCTTCGTGCGCACGCTCGCCCGGGGTAAGCACAGCGTCGCCTACCGCATGCGGGCGGAGATCCCCGGCAAGTTCAGCGCCCTGCCGACCCGGGCCTGGGCGATGTACGCGCCGGAGCTGAAGGCGAACTCGGACGAGATCAAGCTGCGGGTGGAGGACTGATGGACGTATATGGGGCGACGCCGCAAAGGCCTGTTCCCCTCGCGTTGACTTTCTCGATCGCGTTGCTGCTTCTCGGGGCGACGTGGGCGAGTCACGGCCTTTGCCAGGAGTTGGAGAGCGCGGGGAAGCTCGACGGCGGGTCGTACGTTTTCGCACTCGCCTTCTCACCCGACGGCAGGATGTTGGCGGCCGGAGGCGAAAAAGGCGTTCGCCTCTGGGAAGTGGCCGGCAGGGAAGTCGTCCGCGATCTGTTGGGCGGACAACGGGTTCGCGGCGTCTGTTTCTCGCCCGACGCGACTTTGCTGGCGGCAGGCGAGTATTGCGAGCCGCCAACGCGAAACGCCCGCTACTTCGGGCGGTTGAGCCTTTGGGAAACGGCTTCGGGAAAGCTCCGGAAGAAGCGCACGCAGGAAAGCCCGATCGAATCGGTGGCCTTCTCTCCGGACGGCGAAATGGTGGCGTTTGGCGACCATGAGGGCGGTGTGGGTCTCTGGCGCGTGGCGGACAATCGCGTCGATCGCCTTGAGCACGACGATCCCGCGCCGATCAGGTCGGTCGCGTTCTCTCCGGACGGCAAGACCCTTGCAGCAGGAACCGACCCTCCCGAGCCCGACTTCATTCCACTCCGGGCAGCCGACGGAACGCCGATCGCGCCGGCTGGCCGCCCCGCCGGAGATGACGGAACCATCCTCGTGTGGGACCTGGCCACGAGGAAGCGCGTTTTCGCTTTCTCCGAAGAGTCGTCCGAAGGCGTAAGCACGCTTGCCTTCTCACCCGACGGCACGATGCTCGCCGCGAGTCACGAGGACGGCAGGATCCGGTTCTGGGACGCGCGCAGCGGCAAGCTCCTTCGATCGATAGAAGCCCATCCGGCTCCGAGCTGGACCCTATCCTTCGTGTTCTCGCCCAACGGAAAGCTGCTCGCGTCGGGTGCGTACTCCGAGCCCGCGCTTCGCCTCTGGGACGTGACGACCGGTCGACCCCTCGGCTCGGCCGATGCCGGCAGGGTGCGCGTTTCGGCCGTGGCCTTTTCGCCGGACGGCCGACTCGTGGCAACCACTCCCGGTGCCGGATCGGACGGATTCGTTCGCTTGTGGGAACTGACGGCGCACGACGCGGAGTAGTACACGCTCGCCCCCTCGGAATGACTGTTCTCGGCGTCGCATTCGATCTCGCCGTCACCTCATCGGACGCCGAACTCCCGGCAAGCTGCGTCCGTAGCGGAATGTTGTCCGGGAGTCTGCGAAATCCGTGATGAGGGGCCTCGCGCGCCCGGCCGATAGAAGAGTAGGGTTGAGTGGAGATCCCAAATCGCGCCGTGTGGGCAGTCGTTTTGAGCGACAGAAGGGGTTCGTCGTGCTGAAGACCATCAACGCAGTCAACAATCTGACCGGAACGATCGTTTCCCTGGCGGTTCTCGCCGTGATCGGGGCCGGGGGATGGTACGCCTACCAGACGTACTTCGGTGAGAAGCTCAGGGCCCAGAAAGCGCTGGAGGAACGGGAAACCAAGATCGCCGGACTCACCCGCGACCTGGCCGCCCGGTCGCACGAGATCGACCGGCTGGGCGACGCGCTGACCGAGACCCACGAGCAGATCGACCGCCTGGAGCTGGACCTGGAGGCCAAGCAGCGGGAGATCGAGCGGCTGGACATGGCGGTGCGGCTGTTGAAGGTGGATCACCGGGTGGCCCAGATCGACGTGCTCGGCCAGGAGGGGTCGGCCGAAGCCGGCGACCTGGTCACGCACTTCAGCTTCGTGGAGATCGACGACCGAGGGAAGCCGCTGGAAGAGCCGCGTGTGTTCCAGGTCGAAGGCGACTTTATTTTCGTCGACTCCTGGGTGGCCAAGTTCACCGACGAGTTCGTGGAGATGGGCGACCCCTTGCGCTCCACGTCGATCTGCCTCTTCCGGCGGCTCTTCGGCGAGACGCAGCGGCCGTCGGAGGGCTTCGCGCTCGACTCGGTCGGCTCGCGGCCCGCCGCCTATCGCAAGGGCGGCAAGACGTCGGAATTGGAGCGGGAGATCTGGGGCAAGTTCTGGGAGTACGCCAACGACCCGGTCAAGGCCGAGAAGGTCGGGGTCCGAGCCGCCCACGGCGAGGCCCCCTACATCAAGCTCTTGCCCGGCAAACGGTACAAGGTCGTCCTGCGGGCCTCCGGCGGCCTGTCGCTCATTCCCGAAGACCTCCCGCCGGACGCCCGGATCCCGTCGTGGGCGGAGACGCTGTGAGGCGGATGGACGTCGATTCCGGGGTCGGGGGAGCAACGTTCGGATTTTTGGGCAGACGTGGAACGGAGACCTCTGACCGCCGACCCCTGATCGATCCCAGGCCCCTGCCCGTGACAACCCGGCCCCGACGTGCTACGATGTGCCGGTGCCGGGGATGGTATCACGTCTGCTTCTTGCACGAAGCTACGAAAGGGGGTCACGATGAGCACAAGCGCACAACTGCCCAAAGGCATGGTCGTCAAAGAGCTCCTTGGCGTGGCGGTTCTGGCGGCAGTCTTGGCGGGTATCTTCATCTTCTACGGCAAGCTGGTGAGCGGGAAGCAAGCCGAGAAAGAAAACCTCCAGTTGAGACAGGAGGTCGAGAAGCTGAAGCAGCAACTCGACGTGTTGCAGCTCGAGAACCAGCGGCTCAACACGGCGCTGCGGTTGCTCAAGGTCGACCACCGCGTGGCCCAGATCGACGTGCTCTCCCAGGAGGGATCGGCCGAGAAGGGCGACCTGGCCACGCATTTCACCTTTGTTGAGCTCGATGGCGAAGGAGAGCCGATGGAGCAGCCGCGGCAGTTTCGGGTCGCCGGCGACGTGGTCTACATCGAATCCTGGGTGGTGAAGTTCGGCGACAAGTACGTGGAGCAGGGCGCCCCCTTGCGTTCCACCTCGCTGTGCCTGTTCCGGCGAGTCTTCGGCGAATCGCAACGGCCGATCGACGGCTTCGACCTCGACCGGGACGGCTCCCGGCCCGCCGCCTATCGCTCGAAGAGCGGACCGTCCGAGCTGGAAAAAGAGATCTGGGGGCGGTTCTGGGATCTGGCCAACGATCCCGAAGAGGCCGACAAGCTGGGCGTCCGCGTCGTGCACGGAGAAGCGCCGTTTCAGAAGATGCTCCCCGGCAAGCGCTACAAGGTGCTCCTGCGAGCGTCCGGCGGCCTGTCGATTACCCCGGAAGATCTTCCCCCCAGCGCCGAGCCCGCGCCGGCGGGTGAGACGTTGTAGTCTGGCGCCGCGTCAGGTCTCGCTTGACGCGTTCGTAGTGACCGCATTCATGCGGTCGGAACTGCCGATGGACCCGATGAATCGGGTCGCCACGAGCCTGTGCACTGGGTCTGGTTGCCGAGCCGTCCGATCAGACCTCGTACGGCGCGTCGAGCCGATACTGGGGATGTTGCTCGACGTACCTCTCGACGCGATCCTCCCGCGCGAACGCCACGGGCAGGAAGTCGACCGCCTGCCGGAGCCGGTCGTTCGGCTCCGCGCAACTGAGCCGGAGGAACCCGCGCCCCGCTTCGCCGAAGCACTCGCCGCCCAGACAGGCCACGCCGAACTCGTCGTCGGCCCCTTCCAACAGATACATGGCCAGCCCGTGCGAGGTGATCCCCAGCCCGTTGGAGATCGCGGCGACCGACGGGAACACGTAGAACGTCCCGCCGGGGTCGAGGCATTTGACGCCGTCGATCCGGTTCAAGCCCTCCACGAGGATCTCCACCTTCTCGCGGAAGAGCTTCATCGTCTTGCGGCTCTCCTCGTTATCGTTTTCGAGGGCGGCGATGCCGGCCAGTTGCACCAAGGGGGGCGTGCAGGAAAGCGACGTGTTGATGAGCTTGGCCAGCATGTCGGCGATCTCGGGGCTCGTGACCGCGTAGCCCAGGCGCCATCCGCTCATGCTGTACGACTTGCTGCACGTGTACGCGGCCACGCACTGCTCGAGCATGCCGGGCAGGGCGAGGATCGTGTGGTGCTTGCCCCGCCAGACCATCCGGTCGTACGGCTCGTCGCTCAACAGGGCCACGTCCCGGCCCCGGATCAGGTCGGCCAGCCCTTCGAGGTCCTCCTGCGCGGCCACGCCCCCGGTCGGGTTGTGCGGGCTGTTGAGGAAGATCGCCTTGGGGTGCGGGTCTTCGGCGAGGAACCGCTCGACGTCGTCCAGGTTCGGGCGGAACTCCCGCTCCTGCTTCAGGTTGGAAAGCCACACCCGGGCACCGCGTCGGGCGATGTTGGGAACGTACGTGGGGAAGTAGGGGCTGAACACCAGCACGCCGTCGCCCGGGTCGAGGAACGTCTCGCAAAACAAGAGCTCGAAGACCTTCGCCCCGGGGCCCACCACGATGTTCGCCGCGGTCGTCGTCAGGCCGTACTCCGCGTTGACGAACTCGGAGGCCGCCTGGCGCAGCTCGGGCAGCCCGGCCGACGGGCAGTAGTGCGTCTGGTCGTTGCGGATCGCCGCCAGCCCCGCCTCCTTGGCCGCTCGCGTGGTGGGAAACGGGCTGTCGCCGATCTCCAGCTCGACGATCTCCTTGCCCCCGGCCGCCAGCCCCTTCGCCTTGGCCAGGACGTTGAACGCCGTCTCCACGGTGACGTTTCGGGCAAACTCGCTGAGCGTGACGGACATGCGCACCTCACCTCTTTGAGGAGAACGGATTCAGCCCGGCGACCGATTCTACGAAATGCCCGCCGAGGTGCAAGGCCCGGCCGAGAACCGGGAAGGATCGGCGAGTCGCTTCCGCGGGTCGGACGAGGAACTCGAACGAAACGACGCGCAAGGAGGGATTTGTCTCTCTCAGAGACTGAGGCGAACTTTTTTCGCGCCCGCTCACTCACAGCACGAGGGACCGCCCGAGCAGTCGCAGTTGGGCTCGGTCCCGGTGAGTGCCCCGATGATGATCGCGGCGGCGCACCCCACTCCCGACTCGACGGCGATGGCCTCGGCCGGACAGTTCCTCGCGCAGGCGCCGCACTCCATGCAGGCGTCGCGATCGACGATCCGGGCCTTCCTGTCTTCCACGGCGAACACGCCGTGCGGACACACGGTCGCGCACATCCCGCAGCCGGTGCACTTCGTCTCGTCCAACTTCAATGTAACGACGTTCGGCAGATACCGCAGACGAACCACGTTGTTCTCCTTTGCCGGTTGGCCGTAACGCTCCGTCCAGCTCACACGAACCGCCCGATCAGCCAGAGAACCGCGCCGAGCACGGCCGCGACGGCCTGGATCGGCACGGCGAGCCGCATCTCCCGGCGGACGCCGGAAAGCGACGTGTAGGTCGTCGCGCCCGTGAAGTTCATCCCCACGAAGCTCGTCATCGCGGGGATCAGCAGGCACCAGCCCGCCGCGGAGACCCCACCGGGGACGGCTCCTTGGGCGCTCATCACGCAGCCGCCCAACGCGAAGAGCATCACGATTCCGATCCACGCCCCTTTGAGCGACAAGGCCCGGCCGGGAAGCCAGGGAAGCAAGGCGGGCGTCAGCACCGTACCGGCGACGAACGCCGCCAGAAACAGCAGCGCCGAGGCGGTCCCGCTCGCCGTAGCGCGACCCAGGGAATAGCCGTCCGGCCCCAGCCCGGCGAGCACGAACAAGGCAACCATGATCACCAGAGCGTACTTCGCCCCCAGGACCAGCTCGACGGGCACCACCGCCAGCCGGTCGCGCAGGGGAAACTCGACGCGCCGCATCGACGGCGTCGCCTCCATGCCCGCTTCGAGGAACGCCGGGACGTCGCCGGCCCGCACCGGGCCGTAGACGACTCGAAAGCCGCTTCGCTTTCGGACCTCGTGGGCGGACACCCCGGGTGCGCCCAACTGCGGCACGATCACCGTGCGATGGGAAACGGCGTCGGCCAGGCTGACGGCACAGATCCGCCGCACCAGCTCGTCGGTGCCGAACGTCCCCTTGCCCGCCGCGCACCAGACGTTGATCCCTTTCGTGTCCAACACGAGGATCCAGGCGTCGATCCCCTCAATCGCCGACCGCAGCCGGTCGAAGCTCATCTTGTAGTTGGCCGAGACAAGCACGGGCGAGTCGGGGGTCGGCCGGCCCACGGCGTAGAGCCCCGACTCGACGCCGTAATGCATCCGCCCGATGCCCCACCGGGCCTTCCAAGCCCCCGTCCGATCCGCCCGTGTCAGCGCCGTGTCGACGCGGGGGATCTCGCGGCCCGAAACCGTTACGCTTTCGGGGCCGTCGTGCGGCCCCTCCTGGCGCGATTCCGTGTCACGTTCTGCGGGAGTCGGATCACCGGCGGCCCCGAAGAGGGGGCGAGTGCCGGGCGTGCGACCACAGCAGCAACCGTCCGTTCGCCTTGTCTGGCCCATCGTGCTCCCTTCGTGCTCCAAGTCGTTTATAGACCGCCCGTCCCCTCGGGGGAAGCGCCTCCCGGCATTCGGTGCCCTCATTGTTGCGCAACGACCGCATAGGCGACGATTTCCGCCACGGCGCCGTCCAGATTGGTCTCGAAACGAATCTTTTCGGCGATCGACCCCGCCTTCTCGCTCGCCGTGAAGGTCACGGGGATCAGATGCAGCGGCTTGGGCGCCGCGTCGCCCGGTGGGGAAAACTTGAAACAGTCGCACTCGGCCGTGATGGAGACAATCCGAAAGGGCTTCCTGCCGCGGACCACGACTTTCCTGGTCCGTTCCTCCCCGGGCGGCACCACGCCCAGGAAAAGCGACGAGGGGCTGGCGGTGACCGGCGAGAGCACGCGGCCCCGGACGAGCACGGGGATTTGAGAAGACTGGGGGTCGTTGGTGATCAGCATCAGGTGGTCGTCGAAGTAGCCGGGAGGCGCATCGGCGTCAAGCGAGACGCGAAGTTCGTAGGCGACGCGGTTGCCCTGGCGGGCCGTCTCGACCACTTTCCCTGACACGTGAGGGTTCGTGCTCGTGACGTCGAGGATCTTCCAGTCGCCGCGGCGCGTGCAAGAGACGGCAACCGTCTTGTCCACGGAAGTCCCGCGTTCCAGGTCGCCCAGCTCGACGCTCCCGGGCTCCACCAACACGTCGGGCTGCACGTATACGGTCGCGCGGAGCTGGACGGTGGCGGGCGCCGGCTCGTCGAAAGTGACGGTGATCGTAGCTTTCTGGTGGCCGAGGAACGACCGGCTGTTGACGCTCGCGACGATCGCCCCTTGCTCATACGTCTTCAGCCAAGGCTTCTTGATGCTGACGTCGGTGCATCCGCAACTCGCGCGGACGCCGGCGATGTGGACGTCCTTCAAGTAGACGTTGCTGAGGACGAACTCGTATTCGGCCTTCGATCCCCGGGCAATCGTCCCGAAATCATGGGACGTCGTTTCGAACATCTTCTCGGCCCACGGCTGAGCCGCAGCGGGCAGAGCAACCAGTGCCGACACGATTAGCGCGAAAAGAGAATTCGGAAACATCACTCGCACCTCCAACCAACTCGGCCATGCGTTGCGGCGTCTCGTCGACCGGGGCCTCATCGATCCGGCTTACGGGCACTGGACCAGTCCGGCGGCCCAGAGGCATTCGCCGCAGCAGGGAAAGCCGTTTGCGAAACAGTCTTCCTCGTTCGACTCCCGCAGCTCGCAGCCGCCGCAGTCGATACAGGGCGAGAACTCGAAGCGGCGGACCCGCGCTCGAAACGCCCGATATTCCTCGCTCGTCCAAATTCCCCCCAACGGCGTCTGCCGGATATTTCCCACCCGGTAGGCGAGCACGCGACGCTTCTCGCCGCGGAAGTAGTAGTGGTACGTGTGCAAAAGGGGCAAGCAGGGGCTGACGCCGCCGTCCGGCGCAATCGCCACGCAACCCTCGCCCGCAAAGCGGCAATGCATGCCTCCGCCCGACAGCTCGTTACCGCAGACCCGCAGCTCCGTGCCCGTTATCTGCAACTGCTCGATCACCGGGCTCGCCTCGGAGCGGGCGTCCATGCGGGGCAGATCGACGGTCGGGTTCCACGGGGACGGGGGTGAGTTTCCCGTGGCCGTCGTCCACCGCGCGTAGAGAATCTGATCGGCCAACTCCGGCCGATGCGGAATCAGGTTCGTCACCACGATGCCCGAAAACCCCAGCTCCTGCGCAAGCCGCTTGACCGCGGGAAGCTGGTCGATGTTTCGTCGCCCGGCCACGAACTGCACGACCACCTCCGGGCGGGCCCTGCCCCGGAGGAGCTTGAGACGGTAGAGATCCCGCAGGTTCTCCCGGACCTCTCCGTTCGACCCGGGATGAAACATGCCGTCGGCACGGCCGGGCTCGCCGTCGAGGGAGACGATCAGCCGATCGAGCGGGAGATCCACCAGCTTCTCCAGGAGGCCCTCGTCGAGCGTCGTCCCGTTGGTGACCACCTCCGCGCGCAAGCCCGCCTCCTTCACCCCGAGCAGAAACTCGGGGAAATGCGGATGCACGGTCGGCTCGCCGAACCCTCCCAACTGAAGCACCGACGCGCTGGGGATCTCGCCGACCTGGGCGAGGAGCGCCTCGAAGGTCTCCACGGCCATCGAGCCCGCCGGGTCTTCCCAGGCGTGCCGAATGCACATCCCGCAGTCCAGATTGCAGTCGGTGGTGATCTCCACGTAGATCTTACGCAGCTCGTCACAATCGTCGCCCGGCTGGTCGGCGGACGGCGGATTCGGCCAAGCGGCTTGCTGAGGGTCAAAGTCGTGCATGGCGAGGGGACGGTCGGTTCTCTAACGCGCCTACTCAAACGGAAGCGAGGCATCGACCCCGGCTCCCGGGCCGATCATCAGCGGATCGTAGCCCTCAATCCGAAAGGGCGAGGTCCTCCAGAAGTCGGCTCCCACGTCATAGTACGGCTCGGTGACGGCCTGCCGGATCGCCTGCTCGTCGTTCCTGGCGGGATCGAAGGTGATCCGCACGTCGGCGAGCCCCGGGCCGGGCCAGGCCTCGACCTTGAGATAGCCCGGCAACTCGAACAGGTCGTCCCGCTCCAGGAAGTAGAAGAACAGGTTGGCCCGGCCGCGGCACGAGAGGCTTTCGACCTCAAGCTCCATCGTCGCCACGCGCGCCGGCACGGCTCCACGGCTCTTCACGAACGAAGGCATGGGGAACAGGTAAGACGCCGCGGCCGCGCCCGTCGTGCACACGAGCAGGATGGCCACGAGCGCGGCCTGCGACCACGCGCGCCCCCAACGCCGAGGCGGTCCCCAACGGAGCGTCGGCGACGCACCGCGGCTCTTGGGACAGGCGTCGACGCAGCTCAGACACGAAGTGCACCGGGCCGCCGTGACTTCCGCGAGCCGGTCGACGGGGATCGCCATGGGACACTGCTCCGCACAAACGCCGCAATCGCTGCAATTCGCCGGATCGCGCGCGACGCGGGTCAAGGCGATCCGCGAGAACGGGTTCAGCACGGCCGCCAGCGGGCAGAGCCAGCGACAGAACGGAACCGTGATGACCAGCGAGGCCGCGAGGACCGCGCCGGCGACCACGTACGCCCAAAACGTGATGTCGGCACCGTGCCGGCTGATCAGTGCGTAGCAGGGATCATAGCCGCGAAACACCAGCTCGCCCGCCCGCCACGTGGCCGCCAAAACCACGGCCAGCACCACGTATTTCAACGGTCCGAGCAAGCGATCCAACCTGGAGGGGACGCCAACCGCGGGGAGGCGTAGCCGCCGGCCCAGCCCGTACGTCAGTTCCGAGATCGCCCCGATCGGGCAGACGTAGCCGCAAAACGCCCGTCGCAACAACAACGCGGACGCCAGCACGCCGCCCAGGATGAAGAAGTTCGACGTCCCCAGGGAGCAGAGCATGTTGCCCTCGGTGGCGTACGTGTAGATCGCCTCCACGCCGCCGAAAGGGCACCATCGCTCGCAGTTCGCCCGGAGGCCGAAAACGCCCACCAGCACCAAGGCCAGGAAGCCGAGTTGGACAATGCGTCGTCGTCTGCCGTTCACCTCAAGCGCCCTGTGTCGCCGCACCTTCGTACGCCAAGCGCGTCGTTCGATTCGTCGCCGCGTACTATTGTCCACGGCTCTTCGGGCACTGGCCGCGCATCGGGCAGCCGGCACAACTGCTCCCGCCGCTGCACTTCGACTCCGGGACCTTCGACTCCGTCCGGAGCACTTCGGCAAACTCGCCCGAAGAGGCCAACGCGGCAAACTCGGGCGACCGCTGGGCATGCCCCTTGATCGCACCGAGCAAGCTGGGCGGGACGGCCTCGAAGCAACGGGTCAGCAAGCCCAGCGCGCGGCTCGTATTGCCGACCGCTGCGTGCATCCGCGCCGCCGTGTACAGCGTGCCCGGGTCGGCGCCATCCGGTAGCGACACGGCGTCGGCGATCCCCCGGGCGGCGTCGGCCTTCCCCTGCCGGGCAAGCGCCACGGCCAGCAGGGAACGGGTCGCCGCGTTCGTGTGGCTCGGAGACAGCGAAGAGAGCACGTGGGCCGCCTCCGCCGCCATGTCCAGCGCCAACTGCGTCTCGGCCAACTGCGCCGCCGACCACGTCGTGTTCCGTCGGGCGTGGATCTGCTCGTCCACGGCAAGCGCGGGCCGATGGGCTCCCTGGCTGACGTAAAACGACCGCAGCGCCTGCGCCGTTCGCTCCCAGCGGGTGGCGTCCGTCTCCTTCTTCAGGCCGTCCTCCAGGAGAATGGCCCTGCGAACCAGCATGTACTGCTGGACGTACTCCTGATTGGAGCGATCGGCCCGGGCGGCCCGGGCGTAGGCGTCGAGCGACCCCCGCAGATCGCCTTGGGCCAGGAGCGCGCCCCCGGCCGCATGAGCCTGCTGGGCGGTTTCCGCACGTGCCGTCGCCGTCCACGTCACGACGACGCCGACGAGCAATCCAGCCAAGACGCCTGAAATCCTCATGGTTGATTCCTCACGGAGAACGCGCTCCCCGGTAACGGGCCTTTCAGTCTACCAGTTCCGCGGCGTCGATGCAGCGGGGTTCTGCGGTTCGCTTAGATCACCTCGAAGATGTACTTCAGCGCGAAGTAGATGCCGGCCAATACGAAGATGCTGCCGGTGATCATCCTCGCCCACCACTCGATCTTCGACAGCACGTTGAACGCCTTCCCCACCGATTGGGCGCTGACGGCGATCAGCACGGCGAAGACCAACACGGGCACGGCGGTGCCGATCCCGTAGATGACCGGCAGGGTGACGCTCGAGTTGGCGCTGAGCGAGAGCGGGATCAGGCTCCCGAAGAACAGGGCCGCAGAGGTCGGGCAAAACGACAGGGCGAAGACGATGCCCAACAACAGCGCCCCCCAGATGCCCAACGCGTCGACCCGCTTCTGCATCCTCTCGCTGACCCCCGACCCACCCATACTGAACTGGATCAGCCCCAGCAGGAACATCCCCACGAGGATGAGGATCGGGCCCAACAACAGATGCATGTACTTCTGGAGGAAGAGGGAGATCTGCGGCACCGAAAGCGCGGTCGCCACCAGCACCATGGCCAGGGCCAGATACGCCAGGGTCCGTCCCAGCGTGTATAGCAGGCCGGTCAGGAACACCTCCCGGGTGCTCGACACCCGGCGGCCAATGTACGAGATGGCGGCGATGTTCGTGGCCAGCGGGCAGGGGCTGATCGAAGTCAGGATCCCCAGCCACAGTGCCGACGCCGCCCCGAGTGCCAGCTCTCCCATCACTTACCCTCCAGGTAACCGCGAACTCCGTCCTGAACGTACTTGAAGAACTCGGCCTTCTTGCCCACCAGGCTCCATACATTGGGCATCGGTTGCCACGCGGTGACTCGCCCGTCTTTCACGTCGACCAGGACCAGCGTGGGTCGCGTGACCTGGTAGCTCTTGGTGTACTTCGCGTTCTTCTCGTCCTGGAAGTCGATCATATAGAGCTGGACCACGTTCTGCTTCATCTCCGCGGCAAACGCCGTCTTGACCGCCTCCTCGATGTACGCGCTGATCCGTTTGCAGGTCGGGCAGCGCTGGGTGCGGTGAAAATACATCGCCGCCACCCGGTGCTTCGGCTGCTCTGGAGGGGCGTCTTGAGCTGGGAGCGGCATCGCCACGCCAAGCGTTACCATCGCGAACAAAACCGAACCGACAAACTGATGAGGTCGCATGGTCCGTGCACTCCTTTCTACTTTGGAAATACCCATCCGATCAAACTCGTGAGAGCAAGCGGCGGTCGCTGAGGCCGTCAAGCGGCCCGAAACCGCCTCCCTGCTCAACCGCTCGTGCCCTGGAGCATCGTCTCCGTTTCCGACTGGACGTACTGGACGAACGCGTCCTTGTCGTCCACCAGCTCCCAGACTCGATCGAGGTTCTTCCACTCCTGCTGGCTGCCGTCGCTGATCTCGACGACAACGACGGTGGGAGCGAAGATCTCATAATCCGTGGCAAAATGCTCGTTGCCCGGCAATTCGTAGTTCACCACCTGCCACTTCAGCTTGCCGCTCTCCAATTGCTCGGCAAACCCGGCTTGCACCGCTTCGTGGGCGTACGATTCGATCGCCCGGCACGTGGGACACCGCGTGTTGCCGTGGAAATAGTAGGCGATCACGCCGTCGTCCATCGGCTCCTCCGCCTCCGGACTGCCCACGCCCGCGGCGGCTGCCGGGTTGGCGGCGACCGGCGGCGGAGCACTCGGGCGGAGGGCCTTCACCGTGAGCACCATGATGCACGCGCCCACGAACATCAACAGCCCGATTGTAACAACGTTCTTCGGCTTCATCTCGAACAGCTCCCTCAATCGCAAGTTTCATCCGGCCAGCCGCGCCCTCGCCTGGCCGGCCACTTGGTCGACCCGCTCGTCCGTGGCGGGCGATTTGCCCTTCTCCATCCCCAGGTCGGAAAGCCGCACGTGCTCGAACTGGCTGAAGCCGGCTTCTTCGAGGGTCTTTCGGGCGCAGTCGAGCGGGCACCCGTCGATGGCCAGCACGGCCGACGCGGCCTGGGTGGTGGCCATGATCCCGCTGACCCGTCCGCCGACCCCCGCCAGGCAGAACATCTTGCCGACGCCTTCCGCCGTGAGCTTTCGAGCCGTCAGGTCCGAGATGTGCCCCACGTCCGCCGCCCCGGAGCAAGCGAAGATCAACTTCGGGGCCGCATCGCAGGAGCAACCGCACTGAGTGCCTTGGTCTGTCATCAAACCAGCTCCCTCACCTTGTTCTCCGTAGGGTGATACTATGGAAGCGGAGGCCGAGCCGAACTAGCTTGGTCCTTGAACACGTGGTAAACCGGGGGTTTGTACGAGTCTCAAACCAGCGATTTCCACAAAAGGAGCCAAGCCATGAAGTATGTCGGCGTCGACC
>DATKZH010000154.1:0-11001 GCA_035528065.1 Thermoguttaceae bacterium
GGTCGACGCCGACATACTTCATGGCTTGGCTCCTTTTGTGGAAATCGCTGGTTTGAGACTCGTACAAACCCCCGGTTTACCACGTGTTCAAGGACCAAGCTAGTTCGGCTCGGCCTCCGCTTCCATAGTATCACCCTACGCCCCGGATCTGGATTTCGCTACCCCCCCTTTCGTGGTATTGCATCGGCGAGCGGAGACGAAATAATAATCACAAACGTAGCTGTCTTTTTTCGGCCTTCGTGGGGAAGCCCATGCGACTCGTTGTCTCCATCTTGCTGGCGATCGTCCTCGTGCCTGCCGGGATCCCGCACGGATGGTGCGCGTGCGGCTGCTCCCCGTTCGGGGGTCGCTCGAGCGCGGAGGCCGCGGTGACGCCGGTTGAGCCGGATGCCGGTTGCCCGCACTGCTGCGGGGACCCGTCGCAAAGCGATCTCGACGACTCGCCGCCTGGCGCTCCCAAGCCGTGCCAGTGCGGGGCTTGCTTTGAGAAGCCGGCCCTAACGACCTCGCCGACGGCGTCCGGCCATGCGAGCGGGTTCGAGCCCGAGCAGAATCTGGTCGAGTTGCCCGTTTGCCTCCCGTCGGTTGTCGCGGCTCCGAGCTCGTCGAGGGACTCCGTGCCCGGGCCTTTCGTTCTCTCGCTACCGGTGCGCGCACTTCCCATTCTCTTGGGACACCTTCTGTTCTGATTTTCTCCCACAGCCCGCCGATTTCGCGGCGTGCTGAGCCCACGTGCGGTCGCCGGTGCCCCCGATTGACCGTGACGTGTTGCCGCCGCTACGTTGCGTGAGCGCGGACTTCACTCCTTTGCATAGCCGGGAGACTTGGAGGTGATCGGATGAGCGAACAACCGACTCGCGAATCTAAGACCGGCCAGACGCCGCGACCGGCCCCATCGGCTCGAAAAAGCGGACGATCGAAGAAAGGCAGACTGCCGAGGCCGTCGGCCGTCAAGCTCGCGGTGCTAATCGGGTTTGTCCTTCTATTGCTGATCGCCGGGATGGCGATCGGCTACTTCCTCGCGCCGCGGAGCACGGTCGCTGCGCACGGCGACGCCGGGGGCCAAACCGCCCCGGCCAAGTCCGGCCCCACGACCTGGACCTGCTCGATGCACCCGCAGTTCAAGCTCCCCGGCCCGGGCAAGTGCCCGATCTGCTTCATGGACTTGATCCCGCTGGAGCAAGACACCGGCGAGGACCTCGGCCCGCGCCAACTGAGGATGTCGGCGACGGCCGCCGCGCTGGCGGAGATCGAGACCACCCCGGTCGTTCGCCGCTACGCGACGGGCGAGGTCCGCATGGTGGGGAAGGTCGATTACGACGAGACCCGCCTGGCCGACATCACGGCATGGGTGCCCGGCCGGCTGGATCGCCTCTACGTCGACTACACCGGCGTGACCGTTCGCAAGGGCGACCACCTCGTCTCGATGTACAGCCCCAACCTGGTGGTCGCCCAGCGGGAGCTGCTTCAGGCGGTGAAGTCGGCCGAGCGGCTGGGCAGTCTCGATCCGAAGCTGGGCGCCGCGACGCTCGCCAGCGCCGAGGAGAAGCTCCGCTTGTTAGGACTCTTGCCCGAGCAGATTGACGAGATAAAGCGCCAGGGCACGCCGACCGATCAGCTCACGATCTACGCCCCGGCCGGCGGCATCGTGATCCGGAAACACACCAACGAGGGCACGTACGTCCGGACGGGCACGAAGATCTACACGATCGCCGACCTTTCGGTCGTGTGGGTCTACCTCCAGGCCTACGAGTCGGACATCCCCTGGCTCCGCTACGAGCAGGACGTGGAGTTCAGCACCGAGGCCTACCCCGGCGAGATCTTCCACGGTCGCGTCGCGTTCATCGACCCCATGCTGGATGAGCGAACGCGGACCGTCCGGGTTCGGGTGAACGTGCCCAATCCCGACGGCAATCTCAAGCCGGGCATGTTCGTGCGCGCCCTGGTGCGAAGCCACATCGCGGCCGGCGGCAGGGTGTTCGACGCATCGCTCGCCGGCAAGTGGATCTGCCCCATGCACCCGGAGGTCGTCAAGGACGGGTCCGGCCAGTGCGACGTCTGCGGCATGGACCTCGTGCCCGCTAAAGAGCTTGGATATGTACTCCCGGATAAGGCCCCCGAAATGCCGCTTCTCATTCCCGCCACCGCCCCGCTGATCACGGGCAAGCGGGCGGTGGTGTACGTGCGGCTTCCCGATCGCGACCAGCCGACGTTCGAGGGCCGCGAGGTGTTGCTGGGCGTGCGGGCCGGCGACCACTACCTCGTGCGGCACGGGCTCGAAGAAGGCGAGCTGGTCGTCACCCACGGCAACTTCAAGATCGACAGCGCCCTCGAAATCCAGGCCAAGCCGAGCATGATGAGCCCGGCGCCGCTGGACGTGCCGCCCGCGTTTCACGGGCAACTGGCGGCCGTCTACGACGCGTATCTCGCATTGCAGACCGCATTGGCCGATGACCGGCTCGACGAGGCCGGGCGGGCGTTCGTCGCCCTGCGCCAGGCCGTCGGCCGCATCGACACGAGCGTGCTCGAAGGTCGCACGCTCCGCGCCTGGCAAACGGCGGCGGCCGAAATCGAGCCCGCGCTCGAAACCGACTCGCAGGCGGCCGATCTGGACCAGCTCCGCGAGCGGTTCGAGCCGATCTCCGAAGCGATGCTTGGGGTGGTCGATGCGTTCGGCCACACGCGGGAAGCAGCGCTCCACAAGGCATTCTGCCCCATGGCCTTCAAGAACAAGGGGGCCGCGTGGCTTCAGGCGGGTGAGAAGATCGCCAACCCGTACTTCGGCCACAAGATGCTCCGCTGCGGCGAGATCCAGCGCGACTTCCCGCCGGTCGGCACGGCCCAACGCGAAGACGACCGAACGCCGAACGCCCGGGAGGAGGGCGCCCATGACCACTGAGAACCGCGGCGACGGGATCGGCCGGGCGATCGACTCGGTGATCCGCTTCTGCCTCCAGAACAAGCTGGTGGTGATCCTGGCCCTGGCCGCGATCGTCGGCTGGGGGCTGATGGTGATGCCCTTCGACTACGACCCCGGCTGGTTCCCCCGCGATCCGGTGCCCGTCGACGCGATTCCCGACGTCGGCGAGAACCAGCAGATCGTGTTCACCGAGTGGATGGGTCGCTCACCCCAGGACGTGGAGGACCAGGTCACCTACCCGCTCACCGTGTCGCTGCTCGGCGTGCCGGGCGTGAAGACGATCCGCAGCTACTCGTACCTCGGGTTCTCGTCGGTCTACGTCGTGTTCGAGGAGAAGATCGACTTCTACTGGGCGCGATCGCGGATCCTGGAGCGATTGAGCGTCGCCCAAACGGATCTTCCGGAAGACGTCACCCCGCAGCTCGGCCCGGACGCGACCGCGCTGGGGCAGATCTTCTGGTACACGCTGGAAGGACGCGACGTCGAGACCGGCGAGCCGACCGGAGGCTGGGACCTCGACGAGCTGCGAAGCACCCAGGACTGGTACGTCCGCTACGCGCTCCAGTCGGCCGAGGGCGTCAGCGAGGTGGCCTCGGTGGGCGGGTTCGTGCGGGAGTACCAGGTCGACGTCGACCCGGACGCGATGCGGGCGTACGGGGTCACGCTCCAAGAGGTCTTCAACGCCGTCCGGCAATCGAACCTCGACGTGGGGGCGCGCACGATCGAGGTCAACCGCGTCGAATACGTGATCCGCGGCCTCGGCTTCGTCAAGCAGGTCTCCGACCTGGAAGACACGGTCATCAAGTCCAACGACAACGTCCCCATCTACGTCAAGAACGTCGCCCACGTCACCACCGGCCCGGCCCTGCGGCGCGGGGCGCTCGACAAAGGCGGCACGGAGGCCGTGGGCGGCGTGGTCGTCGTCCGCTACGGCGAGAACCCGCTCGCGGCGATCAAGAACGTCAAGCAGAAGATCGCCGAAGTGGCCCCGGGCTTGCCGAGGAAAACGCTCGCCGACGGCCGCGTCTCCCAGGTGACCATCGTCCCCTTCTACGACCGCACGCAGCTCATCGGGGAGACGCTCGGCACGCTCCAGACGGCCATCGGCCAGCAGATCCTGGTGACGATCCTCGTCGTGCTGGTGATGGTCATGCACCTCCGCTCCAGCCTGCTGATCTCCA
The DNA here is from genome assembly GCA_035528065.1 of Thermoguttaceae bacterium. Lineage (GTDB taxonomy): Bacteria > Planctomycetota > Planctomycetia > Pirellulales > Thermoguttaceae > DATKZH01. The sequence continues at coordinate 4,102 of DATKZH010000154.1, forward strand.
GCCTGCTCCCCTTGGCCGTAGGGATGGCGTTCATCGCGATGAAGTTCTTTGGGGTCGACTCGAACATCATGTCGCTCTCCGGGATCGCGATCGCCATCGGCACGATGGTCGACATGGGCATAATCCTCTGCGAGAACGTCCTCAAGCACCTCGACGAAGCCGATCCCGACGAAAGCCGCCTGGAGGTGATATTCCGCGCGGCCAGCGAGGTGGGCCGGCCCGTGCTGACGGCGGTCCTGACCACGATAGTCAGCTTCCTGCCGGTGTTCGCCATGGTCGGCGCGGAGGGCAAACTGTTCAAGCCGCTGGCCTTCACCAAGACGTTCGCCCTGCTCGCGTCCGTGATCGTCGCGTTGACCCTCATCCCGCCTTTCGCCCACGTGCTGTTCACCGGGCTGAGGGGGCGACGGGCGGTTCGCCACGTTGCGGCCCCCGGGCTGCTGGTGGCCGGCATCGTCGGCGCGGCGTGGTTTGCGTGGTGGGTCGGCCTGGCCCTGGCGATTTGGGCGGTCTACTTACTCGTGCGGGAGCACCTTCCGGCGCGATGGACGGCCTGGCTGCCCCGAGTGGTCAACGCCGTGGCGATCTTGGCCGTCCTCTGCATCCTTACGTGGGACTGGATGCCGCTGGGCGTGGAGCTCGGCTGGCTGCGCAACTTCATCTTCCTGTTCACGCTGATCGGCTCGCTGCTGCTCGTGTTCCTCGTCTTCATGAGGCTCTACGAGCCGCTGCTTCGCTTCTTCCTCCGGTTCAAGCCGGTCTTCTACCTGCTGCCGGTTGTCACCGTTCTCCTCGGTCTGGTCGTGTGGCTGGGGTTCGACACGGTCTTCGACTTCCTCCCACGGACCGCGACGAAGCTCGGGCTCGACGAGAGCACGGTCCGGGGAAGCGGCCCGTGGGTCTGGGCGTCGCACGAGTTCCCCGGGCTGGGCAAGGAGTTCATGCCGCCGTTGGACGAAGGCTCGTTCCTGCTGATGCCCACCACCATGCCCCACGCCTCGATCGGCGAGGCCCTCGACGTGCTCCGCAAGCAGGACATGGCGCTGAGCGCCATCCCCGAGGTCGAGTCGGTGGTCGGAAAGATCGGCAGGGCGGACAGCCCCCTGGACCCCGCGCCGATCTCCATGGTCGAGACGGTGATCAACTACAAGTCGGAGTACCGGGTCGACGAGCACGGCAAACGACTCGCGTTCGGCTACGAGGATCGGGACGGCCAGATCGTCTTCCTGCGAGATGAGCAGGGCGACCTGATCCCCGACCCGAACGGCCGCCCGTTCCGGCAGTGGCGTCCCGAGATCCGCTCGCCCGACGACGTCTGGAAGGCGATTGAGAAGGCCGCCCGCGTTCCGGGCACGACCAGCGCCCCGAAGCTCCAGCCGATCGCCGCGCGGATCGTGATGCTCCAGAGCGGCGTGCGCGCGCCGATGGCCGTTCGCATCCGCGGCAAGAGCCTGGACCAGATCGAGCAGGTGGGGTACGCCGTCGAGCGGTTCCTGAAGGAGGTGCCCGGCGTCAACCCGGAGACGGTCGTCGCCGATCGGATCGTGGGGAAACCCTACCTGGAGATCGACCTCGACCGCGAGGCGATCGCCCGATACGGCGTGAGCATCGCCCAGGTGCAGCACGTGATCATGACGGCCGTGGGCGGGCAGAAGATCACCACCACGGTGGAAGGTCGCGAGCGGTACCCCGTGCGCGTCCGCTACCAGCGGGAGCTTCGCGACTCGATCGAGGGGCTGGGGCGGATCCTCGTGGCCGGCTCCGGCGAGGCGCAGGTGCCGCTGGAGCAGTTGGCCGAGATCCGCTACGTGCGCGGGCCGATGGTGATCAAGTCGGAAGACACGATGCTCGTCGGCTACGTGATCTTCGACAAGCAGGAGGGCCACGCCGAGGTCGACGTGGTGGAAGCCTGCCGCGACTGGCTCGACCGGAAGATCGAACGCGGCGAGCTCGAGCTCCCCCCCGGCACGGAGAAGCCGACCTTCATCGGCAGCTACCAGAACCAGGTCCGCTCGGCCAAGACGCTGGCCGTGGTCGTGCCGCTGGCCCTGTTCCTGATCTTCATCATCCTCTACCTCCAGTTCCGCGCCGTGTCGACGACGCTGTTGATCTTCGCCGGCGTGTTCGTGGCCTGTTCGGGCGGGTTCATCCTCATCTGGCTCTACTCGGTGCCCTGGTTCGGCGACTTCTCCGTCTTCGGAGTGAACGTGCGGGAGCTGTTCCAGATGCACTCCCTCAACCTGAGCGTAGCCGTCTGGGTAGGGTTCATCGCCCTGGTGGGGATCGCCACCGACGACGGCGTGGTCGTGGCCTCGTACCTCGACCAGTCGTTCGCCGAGCGACGCACCCGCACCAAGGCCGAAATCCGCGAAGCCACGGTCCAGGCCGGCCTGCGGCGGATTCGCCCCTGCCTGATGACCACCGCCACCACGATCCTCGCCCTGTTGCCCGTATTGACCAGCACCGGCCGCGGCAGCGACGTGATGGTGCCCATGGCCATCCCGTCGTTCGGCGGGATGCTGCTCGAGCTGATGACGTTGTTCTTCGTGCCGGTCACCTACTGCCTGGTCCAGGAGCTGAAAGCCAAGGCGGGCCTCGAAGCGGGGCCGTCCCAAAACTGACCACGTCCGTTTGTTTCCTGTTGACTCCAACCCAAGGAGATGGTGCCATGTTGAGAATCGATTCCCTATTGGCCGGGATTGCCGCCGTGTGTGTGACGGTCGGCCTGTCGGGCTGCGCAAAGACCGTCGATTCCTCGCCGCAAACGGCCCAGCCGGCCAGCCACGCCGGACACGACCACGACGCGGACCAGCAGCACGGCGAGAATAACCAGGCGGCCGAAGCCGGTGAGTACGCGGAAGTCCTGGCGAAGCTCTCCGAGGCCGACCGGGCGATCGCCGTGAAGCAGAAGGTCTGCCCGGTCAGCGGCGAGCCCCTCGGCTCGATGGGCGTCCCGGTCAAGGTCACCGTCAAAGACCGCGACGTCCTGCTCTGCTGCGAAGGCTGCAAGACCGCAATCCTCGACGACCCGGATACCTACCTGGCGAAGCTGGACGGGAAGTGACGCCGCGCAGGCCTTCGCCTGCTCGATCGTTTCCTCGCATCGATGAGCGCTCGTACCCACGCGGAAGCGTGGGTACGATGCGCGATTCGTAGCGATGCGCGATGTCGTCGCCAGCGAGTTGCTCCGTCGCCAAGCGAGTTGTCTCGGATATTCTCGTCCGCGTTTGGCCGGCTATACTATCAAGCGAGGGCTCACGTTGCTGAGCCGCTTGTTGAAACAGACGGACCGCCCCCCCGGGAACCCGCCAGGTGCACCGATGACTCATCCCACGAACCGTCGCCAGTTCCTCCGCACGAGCAGCCTGGCCGGGGCGGGGCTTCTGGCCCGGGGCCTCGAGGCCGCAACGAGCCGGGCCTCGTCGCCGCGCGGAGAGAGGGTCTTCCGCGCCGGGGCGCATGCGATCGACGTCTCGCCGCCCAAGCTCCCGGTGATCGTCAACGGCTACACGTTCGAGCGCCTCGTCGACGTGGTCCACGACCCGCTCCACGCACGCTGCCTGGTGCTCGACGACGGCACCACGCGGATCGCCATCGCCGTGGTCGATATCTGCGTGATGCCCCGCGAGCTGATCGATCGGGCCAAGCGGCTGGCGTGCGAGGCGACGGGCATCCCGACCGATCGGATGCTCATCTCGGCCACCCACACGCACTCGGCCCCTTCGGTGATGCCCGCCCTCGGCAGCCGAGCCGGACGGCCTGGAGCAGCTATTCGTCGGCGGGCGCAACGACGATTTCGCCAACTTCGCCGGCAAGATCGGCGAGGTGACCCTCTACGACCGGGTGCTCACCCCCGACGAGGTCGCCCGGCACTATGGATCGGCTGAAAAACAACTTCCGCATTTGCGGAGTAGTAGGCACACGCCGTGTGCCGTAACCGGCGGACGGCACACGGCGTGTGGGCTGCTACTGAAGCCGGGAAGTTATTTTTCGGCCGATCCTATGCCGGCTAGACAATCGGTCCGCCCGTCTTATCCGCGCGTTCCCTGCAATCGGGACCGCTTGACCTTCCCGGTAAGAGTTCTGTAGGGGTTATACGACCCGAAACCTTCAACTTGCAGTCCCATCGGGGCGTAAGACGACGCCCTCATATGGTGTACGAACGGACGCTGCTGTTCAAAATGCCTATTTTGAGCCATCCGGGAAATGTGGCGCATAATATAGCTCCCCCCCTTTGCCATCACCCGGCAATTCGATCAGGAGGCTTCCGAACATGAAGTTCGCGTTTCTAGTCCATCCCCTCACCGAAGAGACCCGGCAGCTTACGAATTTGGATTGGGGCGATACGAGCTCGGCGAGTCAGGATTTGATCGGGCTGGTGCAGCGGGCGCATCGGGCGGTGTACGTGTTGCGGCATCATCCGGAGGCATTGGGGCCGGAGCGGGTGCGGGTGGTGGACGAGTTGGCGGGGCTGGTCTCGGCCACGGGGGCGAAGTGCGAGGGGCGGCTGTATGAGATCCCCATGGACGCCTACGCGATCCTGGACGATACCGGCCGGGCCCTGGAGTACATCGAACAGGCGGTCGACATGGCCGCCGATTGGGGGGCGAAGGTCGTCGGGCTGGGCTCGATGACCGGCATCGTCGGGGGGCAAGGGACCTACATCGCCGAGCGGGCCCCGGTCCCCGTCACCACCGGAAACAGCCTGACCGTCTACGCCGCGGTGGAAAACCTCGCCCATGCCTGCTTCGAGGTCGGCTTGGAGCTCGCCCAGGAGACCGTGGCGGTGGTCGGCATTCCGGGCAGCATTGCCACGGCGGCCGCACGGCTCCTGGCGTCGCGGGCGAAGTCGCTGATCCTGGTCGCCCGGAGCCAGTCGACCCGGGCGTCGCGGATCGCCGACGACCTGGGCGCCGAGTTTCTGCTGAGCATTCCCGAGGCGCTGGAGCGAGCCAGCGTGGTCTTTTCGGCCACGTCGTCGGGGAGCTGCATCGATCAGGGCTGGCTCCGGCCGGGGAGCCTGGTGGTCGACGTGGGGGTGCCCACCGACGTGCAGGGGACCAAGGCCGAGCGGGAGGACGTGCTGCTTTTGACGGGCGGGCTGGCGCGCGTGCCGCGGACGATGTCGATGGACTCGACCTACCTCTGGTTCCACCACGGGATGGTGCCCAGTTGTCTGGCCGAGACGTGCGTTTTGGGCCTGGAGGACCGGACCGAGTGCTACTCGCTGGGCCGCGAGCTGGACCCGGAGCGGATCGAAGAGATCGGCCGGATCGCACGGTCGCACGGCTTCTCGTTCTCGCACCTCTATTCGTTCGGGGTGCCGCTGGACGACTCGGCCTTGGCCCGGCATCGCAAGGCGTTGTCCCGTAAGGAGTTAAGCTCGACCAACCACCGGGCCCGAGCCACGGGTAATGGGGCCGGGCCGGCCAAGCGGGGCAAGCGCCCCCCCACGGCGGGGGACCTGGCACCGCGAGCGGCGGAGTTGTATGGGCGGTATGTGAATCCGGTGCTGATGGCCATCGGGGGGGCCAACGGCTTTGTGAAGACCTTCGTTCGGGGGGAAGGTACGCAGGTCTGGGACGCCCAGGGCAACTGCTACCAGGACTTCGTGGCCGGGTACGGGTCGCTGAACCTGGGGCACAATCATCCGGCGGTGATCGAGGCGATCCGGGCGGCGCTCGGCGGGTCGGCCCCCGGCTTCTCGCCCGCCGCGGTCAATCCGTACGCCGCCGCGTTGGCCGAGCGGTTGGCCACCCTGTCGCCGCCGGGCCTGGAGATGACGTTTTTCGGCAACAGCGGCACCGAGGCGGTTGAGGCGGCGTTGAAGCTGTCGCGTCGGGCCACCGGCCGGACCGGCTTCCTCCACTGCGACCGATCGTACCACGGTAAAACTATGGGGGCACTTTCGGTCACCGGCAATCCGGTGTACCAGAAGCCGTTCGAGCCGCTCTTGCCCGACTGCGTGGCGGTGCCGTTCGGCGACCTGGAGCTGTTGGAGCGGAGGCTGAGCGAGCGGCGGTTCGCGGCGTTCCTGGTCGAGCCGATCCAGGGCGAAGGGGGGATGGTGGTTCCGCCGGCCGGCTACCTGGCCGAGGCGTCCCGGCTCTGCCGCCGGTCGGGGACGCTCCTGGTGGTCGACGAGGTGCAGACGGGGCTGGGTCGCACGGGGAGCCTGTTCGCCGTCGAGCGGCTGGGGGTGGAGCCGGATGTGTTGACACTAGCCAAATCGCTATCGGGCGGGCTGATCCCGATCGGGGCGATGCTCACCCGGCGCGACCTCTGGCTGAAGGCCTACGGCACGGTGCAGTCGTTCGCCCTGCACACGAGCACGTTCAGCGGCGGGAGCCTTGCCTGCGCGGCGGGCCTGGCCGCGCTGGAGGTGCTCGGCGACGAGGACCTGGCCGCCAACGCCGAGGCGCGGGGCCGGCAGATCCGCGAGCGCCTGGCCAAGCTCTGCGACCGGTGCGAGGGCCTCCGCGAGGTGCGCGGCGAGGGGCTGATGATCGGCCTGGAGTTTGCGCCGCTCCCCGACTCGATCCGCTCCCACTTCAAGGGCCTGGGGTCGGGCGAGGCGGGCCGGTACCTGATCCCCAACCTGGAAGGAATGCTCGAGGGCCACATCGCCCTGTACGTGATGAGCGCCCTGTTGGACGAGTACCGCATCTACACGCAAACCACCCGGTCGAACCCCCGGGTTATTCGCATCCAACCCCCGCTGACGATCACGGCCGACGAGGTCGACCGCTTCCTCGCCGCCATGGAAGACGCCTGCCTGGAAGCCGACTTCGCCAACCACATCATCGACGGCACGGTCGCCAAGTCGGGCCTCGGCCAATACGCAGGAAAGCAAGAAAACGGCACGGCGGAGCCGCAGCCCAAACCGGCCCGTTGAGCATT
>DATKZH010000155.1:0-7095 GCA_035528065.1 Thermoguttaceae bacterium
GGTCGACGCCGACATACTTCATGGCTTGGCTCCTTTTGTGGAAATCGCTGGTTTGAGACTCGTACAAACCCCCGGTTTACCACGTGTTCAAGGACCAAGCTAGTTCGGCTCGGCCTCCGCTTCCATAGTATCACCCTACATAACTTCAGGTCAAGGGCGTGTCGATCGGCGTCGGGGTAAGCGCCGCGCGGCCACGTCGATCACAAACATCACCGCCGCCGAGGCGAGGAAGCACGGCCAGAGGAGCGCGGTCCGCGGGACGGTCGTCGGCGACGGGGCGACGACTTGGGCCGGGCTCGCGTCGTACGAGCCGCCGGTCGCGTCGGCGATCGCCCGCAACAGCCCGCGGTCCGCAGGCCGGGTTCGATACTCGTCCGGGTATCCGACGACCAGCCCGCGTCGCCGCGCATAGACCAAACGCCCACGGTGCTCGACGCTCAGCTCCAGAAAGTACGTGCCGGGCTTAGGCGTGGGGAAGTCGGCGGCGTAGCGGCCCGGGGCAACCTGCTCGACGGCCAATGGGCGGCCCGTTCGATCCGGGCCAGCGGGCGCGTCCGGGCCGATCAGGGTCAGCGAGACTTCGGCTTGGTTGACGTACCGGCCTTCCGTGTCGACCGCTTCGAGGGTCACCCGCCCCCGGCCGTTCGCGTGGTCGACGCGGAGCGCGAAATCCTCGGCCTGGTCCTTGCGGATCGCGTGGCGGACCAACTGGGCCCAGAACCGGCTGAAGCCGGGCCACCGCAGCCAAAGCTCCGCCCAGCGGCTTTGGACGTCGGACGTGAACGCCACCGACGTGCCTCGGCCGTACCGCCACCAGGTCAACAGCGGGTGGCCCCGCTCGGAAGTCATCACCGTTTGGCTCGCGGGCTTCGGTCTAGTCTCCACGTAGCCCAGGAGCAGCGGGGCGGCGCCGAGATCCAGTCCGCCCAGCGCTTCGAGCGACCCCTGCACTTGGGCCCGGAACGGCCGCTCGTGGATCCCCATCTTGCTTGCGATCTTCGTTTCCAGGGCGAAGATTTCGGGCACGGCCTCGGCGGTGTCGCAATAGTAGGAATGCCCTTGGCCGATCCGGGCCATGTCTTCCAAGAGCGGCCGGACGGTCTCCTGCCCCACGGCGACCGTGGAGACGGTGATCCCCGACTCGGCCATCTTGCCGACGAGCCCGTCGAAATCGCCCGGATGGGAGACGCCGTCGGTCAATACGATCACGTGCTTCAGTTCGGCCGTAGCCTCGCGGAGGGCCAGATACGCCCTCTCGACGGCCGGATACATGCTGGTGCCGCCGCCGGCGGTGATCGTGTCGATCGCCGCGAGCACGTGCTCCTTGTCGGAGCAGGGGTGGATTGCGCTGATCCACTCGGCGAAGTCCTGGAACGCGATCACGCCGACCTGGTCCCGCGGCTCGAGCAGGCCCACGGCGCGGCGGGTCGCCTCCTTGGCCAGCTCGATCGCCCCGCCTTCCTCCATCGAGCCGGAGCGGTCGAGCACCAGGACCATGGCCAGCCCCGGCCGCTCGTCGGTCTTCTCGAACTCGCACCAGACGGGCAGGATCTCCTCCAGCGTCGTGTTGCGGTAGCCGCCCGGGGTGAACGCCTGATCGCCGCCGACCGCGATCAAGCCGCCGCCGAAATCGCCCACGTAGGCCCGCATCAACTCCAGCTTCGACGGCGCGAGCGAAGCGGCCGGCACGTTCGACAGGACCACGAGCTCGTAGTCCCGCCAGTCGGCGAGCGCGTCGGGCATCTCGTCCGGGCGCCGCACTTCCACGTCGATCCCCTCGCCGCTCAAGGCCGCGGCCAGGTGCCCCGCCAAACGCGGCTCGCTTTCGACCAGCAACACGCGCGGCCGGGCCGTGGTGAACACAACGGCCGAGGCCGAGTTGTTCTGCGAGAGCGTGTCGCGGAATCCCTCGATCCGCGCAGTGAACCGGACGAACCGCTCGCCCGCGATCGACTGCACGAAGCGGACGCGGCTCTCGCCCGCGACGACGCTCGTACGCTTCTCCTCCACGAGCCGGTCCCGCCGGAACAGCTCGACCGTCCCTTCGTCGTCGTGGCTGGAGTGGAGCACGACGTCGACGTAGAACGGCTCCCCCTCCCTCGCGTCTGGCGGCGTTCGCACCGCCGACACGTAGACCTCCGGCTCCGCCCGGGACTTGAGCGGTACCGTCGAAATCGGCACGCCCGAGGCCCGAGCAGCTCGAAGGGCGTTGCCTTCGGTTTCGAGCCCGTCGGACAACAGCACGACCTGCGGAACGTAGCCGCCCCGGGCCAGGACGGCGGCCAGCTCGATCGCGGCGGCCAGGTTGGTGGCCTCCGTGTTCCACGGCGAGTCCGCCACGGAAGCACGCTCCTCGGCCGTGAGCGCCGACCGGGCGAACGGCACGACGGCCACGCGGCCGCGCCCTGCCGCCAGAACGACCGCGTCGACGAAGGCGTCGGCCGCCTCGCGCGATTCGTCCGCGATGCTCGCACTCTCATCGACCGCGACCAGGAGGAACTTGTCCGCCGTGTGCCGCCGCACGCGAATCTCGCAGAGCCCCAGGACCACGGCCACGACGACCAACACGCGGCACGCAAGCGACGCCGCCTGTCGCGTTCGGGAGAAGCCCGTCAGGCTCCGACGCGAGCCGTACACCACCAGCGGCACCAACAGAAGCGCAGCCAGCCACGCGGGCCGCGCCATTTCGAGCTGTGCGAGCAGTGCCTGCATCTCAACACGTCCACCGCCGCTGGAACAGGTGCCACTCCGCGACGACCACCAACAACGCGGCCGCGGCCAACAGCAGCCAAACCGGCGTGCCGGGCGCGCCGGGCGCAAGCCCACGCGCCTCAGACACCAAACCGGCGGGCACGCGCACGTCGCTCTCGGCCGCACAAGACGTGGCGACGGCAAGCGGTTCGGCTTCGGGCGAGCTCGCAGTCGCCGTGTCTGCTGCCGCCACCCACTCCAACGCGCTCGCGATCAGGATCGGCAGCGCCGCCCGCAACGGCAGCTCGCTCCCTTCCTGAAGGCCCAAGAGCACCACCACCCGGGCGCCCGGCCGGTCGATCGCGTAGCCCACCGCCGCCCCCTCAGCATTCCACGCAATTGGCAGGGCCTTCGATTCCGCTTCTTCCGTCAAGACGAGCCGCTTGGCACTCGAAAGCCGCGTGCCCTCCAGCCGCGCGTCGGCCACCATCGCCAGGCCCTCGTTCTGCTTGGCGACGACCGCGTCGGCCAGCGGCTCGCCAAGCTGCCAGAGCTCGCACGGATCGGCCGGATCGACGACCAGCATCGGGCCCCGGGGCAGGGGACTTGGCACGTGTCGATCGAGCACGAGGATCGCCCCCTCCGCCCCCGCTTGTGGCAGGGCGTCGGCCGTCGTCAGTCTCACCCCCGGGCTCGCCCGAAGCGCCTCTTCCAGGTAGACGTCCCCCTCGGTCACCAGCATGACCTCGTAAGCCGGGCATGGCGGCACGCCGGCCGAGGCACGATTGTCTTCGAGGAAAACGTCGGGCCGGTCGAGCCGCGCGGCCAGTCGGCCCCCTTCGGGCGCCGTCATCTCGAACACCCGCTGCCACCGCCCGGCGGAATCCAGCTCGATCGGCACCGCGTCGATCGGCCTCCCGTCCAGCTCCAACTCGAGTCGGCACGCCACGGGCTCGCTGGCGTAGCTGGTCACCTCCGCCAACACCTGGCACTGGAGCGGATCGGCCGCGCTCGGGCGTGCTTCGAGACGCGTGATCCCCGCGTTGTCGCCGAGTCCGCCCACGGCGATCAGCTCGACGTCGTCTCGCCGGGCAAGCTCCGTCGCCCCGTCGAAGCAGGCGTCGCTCAGCACAACGATCCTGCCGTTCGGCTCGCCCTGGAGAAGCTGTCGGGCCAACTCGACCGCGTCCGCCACGCGCGTGCCTTCCCGGGTCGGCGCGATGCCCGCCAGCGCCGGCTCCAGCAAATCGAGCCGATCCGTGAGGGCACAGCGCACGTGGATCGTGTCGGCAATCGTGACGATCGCCGCGCGGTCGTCGCGGCCGAGCACCGCGACGCGCCCGCGTGCCAGGTCCTTGGCCCGATCCAGTCGCGTGGGTTGAACGTCGGTAGCGCTCATGCTGGCCGAGTTGTCGATCACCAGCGCAAGCGTTGCCGGCGGGCGAAGGTGCGGCTCGGCCAGCGCGAGGACCAGCAGCCCCAGCACGGCAAGTTGCACGCAGAGCGAGACGGGATGCCGATAGGACCACCACGCAGCGCGGCGCTCGGACGCCGCGAAGACCTGCTCCCAGAGAAAACCCGTCGCCACCGATCGCCGCCGCGGGCGGACCCGCCAGAGATAGAGCAGCACGACGGGCACCGCCAACGCAGCCAGGATCAGGGCTTTCGGGTTTGTGGTCGTCATCGGTTACTGCCAGGCCGGAAGCGGGCCGCTCACTTCGCTGCCCCGATTGCCACAAGCAGGGCTCGGTTCTCCGGCAGGTCGACGGGGACCTGCGCGCAGGCGATGCCGTGCCCGGCGCAATAACTTCGCACCGAATCGTGAAACTGGGCGTACAGTCGCCGGTATCGCGCCACGTGCTGCTCGGTCATCGTCACCTGCCAGGACGCGCCGGTCTCGACGTCGACCAGCTCCGTGTCGCCCAACGTGTCCGGCTCTCCCTCGCGGGGGTCGCAAAGCTGCACGACGCGCGGGTGGTAGCCGCGGCGCCGGAGCACCTCCAGCCCGCCCTGAAACCCGCGCGGGTCGCACAGATCGCTCACCACGACGGCCAGCCCGTGCCGCTGATACCCGCGCACAAACCCTTCGGCCACGGCCGCCAGATCGGTTCGCTCGCCTCGCGCGGCAAGCCCTTGGAGGAACCGGGCCAGCTTCGCGATTCTCGCCAACTGGGCGATCGGGCCGAACCGGGCGACGATGCGATCCGAAAACGCCAGCACGCTCACCTGCCCCGAGTCGGCCAGCGCCACGTAGGCCAACGCCAACACGATCCGCCGGGCGACGTCGAGCTTCGACGGCCGCGAGAGCGACATGCTCCGCGAGCAGTCCAGGAGGACGTACGTCGGGCAGTCGGCCTCGCCCTGAAACTGCTTCACGAGCAGCTCGTCGTGCCGCGCCGCCAGGTTCCAGTCCACGGATCGATAGTCGTCGCCGGGGGCGTAGTCGCGGTGTCCGGTCAGCTCCGTGCCGCCCGCCGGAAGCCGCGTGCGAGGCTTGGCCAGAATGCCCCCCCCGGCCCGCCGCGCGGAGAGCGACAAGCACCGCAGCTCGTTCAGCGATTCCAGATCGAAACGCACCATCACAGGCCCTTGACTTGCGCGCCAAGCCGCGCATCGGTTCTCGGCCGGGTGCCGACGCCGATCGACGCGCAAACGCCGCGGCTCAGCCCGGCTTGGCGACCGCCCCCAACACGTCGTCGAGGATCGCGTCGGGCGAAACGTTCTCGCCGTGCCCCTCGAAGTTGAGGATCAGGCGGTGCCGAAGCGCCGCGCCGCACACGCTGCGGAGATCCCCGGTCGACACGTTGTACCGGCCCTCCAGGATCGCTCTTGTCTTCGCCGCCAGCACCATCGCCTGGGCCCCGCGCGGCCCCGCGCCGTATCGCACGAACCGCTTCACGCTCCCCGGCGCCTGGTCCGCGTCCGGCTGCGTGGCCGCGACCACCGAGATCCCCCAACGGCGGACCTCCCGGGCGATGGGAACCTTTCGCACTAGCTCGCCCATCTCGCCGATCCGGCCGGCGTCGACGATCTTCCGGGTGATCGGGCCCTCCGCCTCGGTCGTGCGATCGAGGATCTCCTCCAGCTCGTCGCCGTCGGGCGGCCGAACCACCAGCTTGAAGAAGAAGCGATCGATCTGCGCCTCCGGGAGCGGATAGGTGCCTTCCATCTCCAGCGGGTTCTGGGTGGCCAGCAGGAAGAACGGCTGCGGCAGGCGAAACGTCTCGGTGGAGACCGTGATCGACTCCTCGTCCATCGCCTCCAACAGCGCCGACTGCGTCTTCGGCGTGGTCCGGTTGATCTGCTCGGCCAGCACGATGTTCGAAAACAAGGGCCCTCGCTGAAACTCGAACGACCGGCGACCCTGCGCCGTCTCCATGATCACGTACGTGCCGATGACGTCGGTGGGCATCAGGTCCGGCGTGCACTGGATCCGCTGAAAACCCACGTCGACCACGTCGGCGAGCGTCTGGGCCAACACGGTCTTGCCCGTGCCCGGCAGCCCCTCCAACAGCACGTGGCCCCCGGCGACCAGGGCCATGAGCACCCCTTCGATCGCTTCCTCCTGCCCGACGATCACCTTGCCGATCTCGCTCTTCAGGGCGTCGAAATCGGCCCGAAAGCGTTCCAGCTCTCGCTCCATTTCGCTCGTGCCACTCATGTCCCCCCCTTCCTTTGCGAAGGAGTATCCCGCTCTGCGTGTTGCTGCCTGTCACCGCCCTGCCGGCCAACCCCCGTTCGGCTCAGCGGCTTCCGCAGTATCACGATCCGGACCGGACCGGTCAACCTTCCGGAATCCGGGTACGGTGTCGACCGCAGATCCGCGGGTTTGGCCCACGGGCCGGCTGCGAAGCGGCAGGCTGGCACGGCACACGGCCCGTCGCGTGCATTCCTATGCTGCCCAGATTTCCTAGACTTACACGGCCTGCCGATACCCCTCAGACGCACGCGCAAGCACCCCCCCAGACTGCCCCCTTTGTCATACAGCACCCGACGCTTCGAACCGAGCGGCGACGCACATTCTTCACCCCGGAATCTTTGCCGGAATGCCCGTTTTCTGATAGACTGGACCGTGGCTCAGAAGAGGCGTGCGCTCGGGGTGCGCACCCGGCCGTGGATCATCGAGGGGCATGGGGGATCGCTTCGACCCGGGAGAAGTGTTTCGGACTTTGCCCACGGAAGGACGATACCGCTTTGGGTGTCGAAGGTGGTGATACAAGTGGGATAGCAGCTCTCGCGCAAACCCAACCAAGAGGAGTGGCGAGATGAGAAGAGGCCTAAGCTTGGTCGTGGGGGCAGCGCTGCTGTCTGTTGTCGGGGGTGCCCTGGCCGCCGACCCGGTCGCTCCCGGCGATCCGGCCCCGTGGCACGTCGACAAGATCTCCAAGGCGGACCGGGCCCGCG
>DATKZH010000156.1:0-9349 GCA_035528065.1 Thermoguttaceae bacterium
CTCCGGTCCCCATCGAGCGCCTGCGTTGGCCGACGTGTCTTCCCTTGGGGACGGTACGACGGATCGGGGAATACTTCCGCGACCACTGCCAGAAGTCCGAGGCCGACCGCAACTCTCCAGAAGTCTGGGCGCTCTGCTTGGGTAGATCCGGGATAGGATACCGTCCCACCGCCTCGGAGCAAAGCCGGTCGACGAAATGCCGGACTATGAGAGCGAAATCCTCAAGTTGTCGGGCGAGGCCCGGCACCCGGCGAACCCGCTTCAGCGTCGAGAAGACGCCGTCGCAGGCAAGTTCGAGGATTCTCGCCCGCGGGTCGCAATTCCTGTAGACGTGGTGTCTTAAATCGTACAGGTGGAACGGCGCGGATTCTTTTCAGCCGAGATATGAACCGGTGAACCCATGCGCGTTGGTTCCCAAAAGGCTCGTGTTCCGGCACAGTCGCCCCAGCGGTCGTCCTCAGGCGAAACTTGCCGCCGCGAAGTCTCAATTTCTCGTCTCGTGATCCGGGATTCCGAGAACCCGTGGCTGGCGGGCCCGGTTCGTGGGACACTCGCCGGATGCTTCTTCCGACGGGACCGAACTGCGCGGCGACGCTATCCAGTCCACGTTGGAGGTGGACCTGCTCAGCAACTCGCAGAAACCGGGGGCCGAAGTGCCGACTCTCGGGCTCGCTCAGCCCCCCAATCCATTGATGTTTGCGTTGCCAACGATCACCCGACGTGGACCGGACCCTTCGGTCCCGGGCTTCCGGTGGAAGCCCTCCGTTCATTGGCTGTGCAAGGCTCAATAAGGTTGTGAAACTCGAGACTCCCTAGCGGTCAACGCCAAGCATGGGGCTTCGCGCGAGCGATTATCGAATAGGCGATCCGGGAATGCCCGGGGAGATCTGCTCGGGGCGATGCGGGTCGTCGTCATGCTTGCGAAGCCCAAGCGGGGATTTGCGGAACCAGAAACGGGTTGACGCTGGGGCCGGACATCGCCGATAATACCCCCGTTCTGGTGGTGTTCCCGGGCCCTATCCAGATCGCAGGATGGTGATGGGCGCCGGTGACCCTTCCTCTGCCGCTGCCCGACTTGAAAAGGGGCGGGCAAGCCGTTCCCTGCTCCGCCGTCCGTTCCCCAGGGCCGACTCCGACCGTCCGCGAAGCGACAGGGCGTCCCCCTTGCACGCACACCGGTCACGCACGTTCCAATTGACTTACCGGCTGCACGACAAGTCGCAGACCGTCCAGTTCAGCCAGCCGCGGGTGCTGATCGGACGGGCCGGCGACTGCGACCTGATGCTCGGTGCCCCGGACGTCTCGCGCAAGCACGCGGCCATCCAGCGGGACCAGGAGGGCTGGACGATCGCCGACCTGGGCAGCCGGCACGGGACGTTCGTCAACCGCCGGCGCGTCGCGAGCCGGCGACTGGAGGACGGCGACCAGATCACCCTCGGCCTGGGAACCGACCCCGGCTCGATCCTCCGGTTTCACGTTCCGCCTCCGCCCGAAGAGGGTGGCATCCTCTTCGACGATCGAGCCACTAAGTCCAACATCCACCTGACGATCAACGTCGAGGACTTCGAGCGGGCGATCGACCGACCGCGCGAAACTGCCGGCGCCGGCGAGCCGGGCGGCGCCGACCGGCTCGATGGTCCGGCCGCCCGGCAGGCCAAGCCGCCCGGCCCCGAGACGCTGCTCGACGCGATCGCCGGCCAGTCCCCGCTCGATCGCCCTCGGGTCTCCATCATCGGGCTGTTCAAGCAAGTCGGCGAGGTCCTGCTCCAAAGCGACGACTTGGAGGACATGTTGGCCCGGGTGGTCGACTTGGCGTTGAAGAACCTGCCCGCCGAGCGGGGCTTCATCTGCCTGTGCGACGAGGCGACCGAGGCGATCACCCCCAAGGTCGCCCGGGTCAAAGGGGTCGCCCGCGGCGAGTCGATCAACATCAGCCGCAGCATCGCCCGGGAGGCCATCCGCGCAAGGCAAGCCCTGATGGTCAGCGACGCCCTGACCGACAGCCGGTTCGCCCACTCGCAGAGCATTCGGTTCGAGGGGATTCGGGCGGCGATGTGCGCGCCCCTTTATCACGCGGGACGGGTGGAGGGGCTGATCTACGTCGATTCGCTGGGGTGCGACCGGTTCACGGCGCCGGATCTGGAGCTGCTGACCGCCCTGGGCGTGCTCACCGCGGTGGGGATCGTGCAAGCGCGGCTGCGGGACGACGTGACCCGGGAGCGGGCGATCCGGGCGCGGCTCGCGCGGTACAGCTCGCCGCACGTGGTCGAGCAGATTGTGGCCGGGGCGGGGGGGCTGGAGGACGAGATGGTCGCCCAGGAGCGCGAGGTCACGGTGCTGTTCGCCGACCTGAGCCGCTTCACTCCGATGGTCGAGGGCGCGGAACCCACCCAAGTGGCCCGGGTGCTCAACTCCGCGTTCGAGCAGCTCACCCAAGCCGTGTTCCTCTACGACGGGACGTTGGACAAGTACCTGGGCGACGGGCTGTTGGCCATTTTCGGGGCCCCGCTCTCGCAGTCGGACCACGCGGAGCGGGCGATCCGGGCGGCCCTGCTCATGCAGCAGGTGCTCGACGAGGGCGGCGTCACCGGGCCGAACGGCGAGCGCCTCGAAATGCGGATCGGGATCAACTCCGGAACCGCGGTGGCCGGCGACATCGGCTCGGCGACCCGAAAGGACTACACGGTCGTCGGCGACGCGATCAACGTGGCCAGCCGATTGGAGTCGTCGGTGGCCAAGCCGGGCCAGATCGTCATCGGCCCCGCCACGTACGAGCAGTGCGGCGAGGCCTTCGACCTTCGCCCGCTCCCCGAAATCCGCCTCAAGGGCAAGCAGCGTGCGATCCAGCCGTATCTCGTGTTCGGCCAGAAGGAGGGCACGCCGTCGACCCCCGAGCGTCCGACCAGCGCCGAGCCGCGACCGGGAATCCGCTGAAGAACCGTCGCCCGTCGCCCGGAACACCCCCGAGAATCCGCCGGGGCCTTCCGGTGCCACTTGACCCGTCGCCGCTCGGAGCCCGTTCGGGAAGTTTCTGGGAGAGACACGTGGCCAGCGGTGACTATTCTCCGGTGAGAGATGGCACACGCAACCCGGGTGGGCCCGTGGGGCCGGAGCTTCTGGGCTCGTTGATCGATCGACATGCGGCTGCACTGGAGCTGTATGCAAGCCAATGGTGCGCCTGCCCGGAAGACGCCGTGCAGGAAGCGTTGATCGAATTGGCCGGGTGCGACCAGCGGCCGGAGAACCCGGTCGCCTGGCTGTATCGGGCGGTTCGCTGCCGGGCGATCAACGCGGGCCGAGCCCAGCGGCGTCGTGAGCACCACGAGGCCCGGGCTGCGCTCGATCGCCCAGCGGTTCTGGTTCCGCCGGCCGGCGAAACGCTCGACGCGAAGCAAGTCGCCGCGGCGGTCGATTCGTTGCCCGACAAGGAGCGTGAAGTCGTGGTGGCCCGGCTTTGGGGTCAGTTGAGCTTTCGCGAGATCGGCGAGGTGACCGCGACCTCGGAGAGTACGGCCCATCGGCGCTACCGGTCCGCGCTGGTGCGATTGCGAGAAAAGGTGAGTTCATCATGCGCGAATCCGAACAAGAACGTGAGCTAGCGGCCTGGGAAGCCCGTTTGAGCGCCTTTCGCCCGGGACCGAGCCGGCTGGACCGCGATCGAGCGATGTACCTGGCGGGCCGGGCTTCGGCCGAACGTGAGCGATCGCGCCCCGCGAGACCATCGGTCCGCTGGGCGTGGCCGGCTGCGCTGGCCTCGATGACGGCGGTTGCCGGCTGCCTGCTGGTGGTCCTGGTCGTGCAGCATCCGGGGGATACGCCGCCGCAGGTGCCGGGCAGTTCGGGGTCGGTGGCACAAGAAAGACCCCGTGTCCCGGTGCAAGATCGCGACGAAGCACCCGCGGCTCGCGACCACCGCGAGGTGCCCGCCGCCGAGCCGCAGCGCGTGTTCTGGCCCGGCAACGCAGAGCCCGAAACGTGGACCGTGCGATCGTCACGGATGGACGACTCCGATCGGGCGTTCCCGCGGTTCGCCGATAGTCGGGTTTTCGAACCGGCTTGGCAGAGCGAGTGTCCGCCGGGCTCGTTCGGGCCGCCCGTGGGGCCGGTCCCACCGCGCCGACCACGGTCCTACGTCGAGCATCGCCGCATGCTCTTGGAGGAGTTGAAGTGTTTCCGTGAAACGTCGGCCGAAGGGCCATTCCGCCAGCCAACCGGAGTCTGACCGATGAAATCGCCTGCGCGTACGTCGTCGTTGCTGCTGGCTCTATTCGGCGTGCTGGCAGCGGTCGGTTGGTCGGCCGGCCATGCCTTGGGTGCGGAGGAAGAGCCGGTTCGGGTCGTCCTCCACCCGGCGCCCGCGCCGCGGCCCGTGCTGAAGTACCAGCTCTTGCCCACGCTGTACGAGCGGCGGCCGGGTAATGCGGTCGTCTTCTACGGCCGGGTGAAGGCCGAGCAGACGGCGTTCTTCAGCAGTAAGGAGATCTGGGAGAATATTCACCGTGCCTTGGAGGCCCCGTTGGAGGAAGTCCGAGGCATGGAGGGCATTCTCCGCTCCCAGGATGGGCCTATTTTTCGGAACATGGAACGGGGCGGCCAGTGCGACGCCGCCGATTGGCAGTATCCGGTGGAGGAAGAACGTTATTTCACCTTGATACCCGATGCCCAAGGGCAGCGGGAATTCGCCCGGATACTGATGGCCGACGCCCGTGGGAGAATCGCCCGAGGCGACTTCGACGGGGCGCTGCGCTCGCTCAAGGTCGGCTACGCCATGGCACGCCACACGGCCGACGCTCCCTTCATTGTGTCGGGCCTGGTCGGTGTGGCCATCAGCGACATGATGAACGACTGCCTGTTGGAGCTGATCCAGCAGCCCGGGGCGCCAAACCTCTACTGGTCCCTGACCTATCTGCCCCAGCCGTTCCTGGATACTCGGCCCTTGTTCGAAGGCGAGATGCTCGCCTTCGGCTATGCGTTTCCGCCGTTGACGGACGCCGACTATTCCATTTCGGATCCCGAATACTGGCGCCGGCAGCTCGAGGAAATCGGCGAGTTGCACGCCGAGTACTCCGACGAGTATCCCGGGAAGGGGCCCGAGGAACAGGCCCGTTTTCGGAGAGAGATTCTCGTGCGCCTGCTGCGAGGCTATCCGCTGGCGAAGGGGGCGCTCGTCGAGCAGGGGACGGCGCCGGAGGAAGTCGAAGCGATGGCCGTCGGTCAGGTCATCCTCCTCCACACCACCCGGCAGTTCGACGAGCTGCGCGACGAGTTGCTCGAGTGCGTGCTGTTGCCCTACTGGCAAGCCAGACCCCACATGGAAGCGCTCGAGGAGCGTATGCGCCGGGCGCACGGGCAGTGGGAGGAGGCGCTGCCCCTGTGTGACCGGCACTTTCCGGCCGTGCAGGCGGCACATGGGGCGTTCGCACGCCTGGATCGCCAAATCGCTTTGCTGCGGCTCATCGAGGCTCTGCGGCTCCACGGGGCCTCGCACGACGGCCGGCTGCCCGAGCGCCTGGACGACGTCGGGGTGCCCGTCCCCATCGACCCGATCACGGGCAAGCCGTTCGAGTATCGGGTCGAGGGCGCCGTGGCCCACGTGAATGGCCCCCCCATGCCCGGCAGGCCCTGCCGGTATGAGATCCGTCTCGCATCCGAAGACACGCGGTGAGGAGAAAAGCCATGCGTACGGTATTGCCTTTGCTGATGTTGACCGTGGCCGGAAACCTTTCGCTACCGGCGGAAGGGGCACCGAGCCCCGCGCAAGGGGTCGCTCCTTTCGTCGACGAGCTGACCCGGGCGGTGGTCTACGTCGACCTGGCGCGTGCCGAGGTCGACCGGCTGATGGATCTCGCCGTGCCGATCGTTCCGCAGGCAGCTTTCTATGAGACGCCTTTCCGGGCGGAGCTCGACGAGGCGCGGGCGGTGCTTCGGGCGGCTGGCATCGATCGGCTCTACGTGGTCATCAGCCTGGCCGACCTGCCGCAGCAAGTGTGGTTCCTCGTGGCCCCTTGCACGGACAACCTGGACGCCGAGGCCCTCGCCTCGCAACTCCCCGCCGACCTGCCCAAGCGGCTCCGCGGTTCGGCCCGTCTTACGGTAGAGCGTCTCGACCGAGCAGACTCCGGCAGCGTGCTCTTCATCGGGCCGGAGGACGCCTTGACGCGGCTGAAGCGCAACCGGCCCAAACCCCGGCCCGAGCTGGCGGCGGCGTTCGCGACGGCGGGCGACGCCCCGGTCCGCGCGGTGTTCGTGCCGACCGACGACGATCGACGGGTCGTCGAAGAGCTGGTGCCGATCCTGCCCGACTGGCTGGGCGGCGGCCCCAGCACGGTGATCACGCGAGGGCTGCGGTGGGCCGCGGTGCGTGTCGATCTCGAGCCGGAGCCTTCGCTGCGCCTGGTGATCGAGTCGGCCAGTCCCGAGACCACCGAGGCCCTGCGCCGGCAATGGGCCAAAATCCTCGCCCGCTGGGGTCGAGCGGAGCCGTTTCTGCCCGAAGTCGTCGACCGCCGCTTGACGCTCACGCTGGACAAACCCGGCGGCGGTCTCGAGGCGCTCCAGACCCTGATCTCGCCTCCACTGACTCGCGAGGCGGTCGATCGCACGGTGAGGGAGCAGTTGCGCGCCCTCGGGCTCGCCATGCACAACTGGTACGACGCGCACCGGAGTCTCCCGGCCCAGGCCAGCTACGACGCCGACGGCCGGCCGCTGCTGAGCTGGCGGGTCCATGTCCTTCCGTACCTGGGACGCCGCGAAGCAGCACGGTTATATCAGCAGTTCCACCTCGACGAGCCCTGGGACAGCGAGCACAACCGAGAGTTGATCAAGAAGATGCCGGACGTCTACGCGATGCCCGGCTCGAAGACGGCCCGCCAGGGACGCACCTGCTACGTCCGCCCCGTCGGCGAGTCGACCTCCTGCCCGGGCAGCCAGCCGATCACCTTCCCCGACGTCACCGACGGCACCAGCAACACGGTCCTGATCGTCGAAGTCGACGACGAGCACGCCGTCCCCTGGACGAAGCCCGCGGACCTCGACTTCGATCCCGAAAACCCGGCGAGGGGGCTCGGCGGCCACATCGAGGGCACGGCGCGATCCGTCTTCGTCGACGGTGGCCCCCGCCTGCTCAAGAACCTGCTGACCGATCCGGGCCGCGTGAGCCAACTCAAGGCAATCTTCACCCGCAACGGCGGCGAAGTGGTCCGATCCGTTGACTGAGGACGGAAGGCCGCTTCTTTCAGGCGCTGACGCTGCCTGTTGTGGCCGGCGGCTTCCCTGTTCAGATCAGCCCAGCGCCTCGCGGTACTTGACGCACGGGGTCCACGACCCGAGGGGTCGCCGGCAGCCTTTGCAGGAAGTGTGTCCCTGGCGCCGCTTGCAGTAGCTGTTGACGACGTACTCGAAAACCTTGGCGTTTCGGATGGCGAAGGCGATTTCCTCGGCGATGGAGAGGACCATCAGACGTTCCTCTTCGGTGAACGGACCGCCGTCGGCCTTGTTCAGGATTTCGAGCACGCCGATCTTCTCTTCGCCCGCCGAAAGCGGCAGCGCCAGCATGTTCCTCGTCTGGAAGCCGGAGTCCGAGTCGATCTTTCCGTAGAAGCGGGGATCGTTCTGCACGTCGTTGATGATCTCCGACCGCTGGGTCCGCAGCACGTGGCCGGCGAGCCCCTTGTCGGCGGGAAACGTGGCGCCGGCCAGGACCGGCTTGGCCGGCCCCTCCACCTGATAGAACCGGAAGTTCTCTTGCTCGTCGTCCAGAAGCAGCACTGACGCCGCCTCGGCCGCCACCACGTCCATGCAGCAGTACAGGGCGATCTCCAGCGATTCCTGGAGTCCCAGGTACTGCGCCAGCATGGCACTGACGCTCAGATAAGCGTTCAGATGGGCAAGCTGCCTCTCGGACTGGGCCCGCTCCACGAGGCGATCGACCGCGGTCGTGACCGTGCGGAGCGTCCGGGGCCACAGGTCCGACCGGGTCGACGCCGGGTCTTCGTGCGCCACCAGGCCCAGCAAGCCGAGCCGAGTCTCGCCTTCCCGGAGCGGATAGAGCAGAATGCCGGCGTCGGGCCTCCGCGCCGCATTGGCTGCCAAGGACACCGGATCGGAGCCGTCTTCGCCTGAAATCCGGCCAAACTGCTCCGCGCAAAGCCGCTCGATCTCCGAGGCGGCCGCGGCCGGAAGCCGATGGGGCAAGAACCGGCGCTGGGGCAGCCGGGAATCGATCACGCAGAGAAACGCGCTGGATGCGCTCGTCAGACCGGCCACGCGCGGCAGCAGCCCCTCGGCCAGTTCCTCCAGGCTCCGGGCGTGGATCGCCGACTCCGTAAGGTCCACAAGCTCGAGAGCCGCCTCGGCAGAGGGCTCGGGCAGCCGATTCTCAACGGACATGAGGGGCCTCCGACGGGAACCGCGGGAAAACGAACGACTCGCCCTGAGGTTCGGACGCCATGCGGTTTTTGTCTGCCGGCTCCGCCGTCGACGCCGGTTTCGAGTCCGTCGCAAAAAGCCGGTCGCCACGACCGCCGGCGGGGGTCCGATCGCCGGAACCGCCACTTGCGACGCTCGCAGACACGCCACAAGTCCCTATTTAGCCCCCTCCGCAGCGGGCGTCAATTCCTTGTTGGCCGGAATGCATGGCTCCGGGGGGGGCCGCGTGCGGGCGGGTGACCGGCTTGGGGCAACGTGCATTGGGTGGTCCTGCGTGATCGAGGCGGTCCCGACAAGCCGAGCCGTCTGGCCGACAGGAGGCGGGCGGCGTATTGACAGCGACCGGCGAATCTGGTACCCGTGTTGCCTTACCACATGGGTCCATGCCAGTTGACCTAGCTTGGTGCATTTTTTTGAGGTCGCGAACCGTTCGGCCCAGGGCCGAGCCTCCGCGAATCCGTCCATTCGATCCGCGTCGGTAGGACATGGAACCCGCTGGGAGTACGGCCACGCGTCGTCCTCCGAGTCCCGACGCGCAGTCCAATCGTCTGACTTGGCACCAAGACTACCCCGGAGTCGAGGAGGGATTTCTATGGCTTTGGACCCCACAAAGCATGCAGACTGGGAGATCGCCGAAGAAGCGGAATCGCGGATGAAGACCTGCTACGAGCTCGCCGACGGGCTGGGCCTGACCAGGGACGAGCTTCTCCCCCACGGCAACTACGTGGCCAAGGTCGACTACATGAAGGTCCTCCAGCGGCTCAAGGACAAGCCCGACGGCAAGTTCATCGAGGTCACGGCGATCACGCCCACGCCCTTGGGCGAAGGAAAATCGACCACCACGATGGGCCTTCTCCAGGGCATGGGGAAGCGGAAGAAGCAGGTGGTCGCCTGCATCCGGCAGCCGTCCGGCGGACCGACG
>DATKZH010000157.1:0-2302 GCA_035528065.1 Thermoguttaceae bacterium
TCCCACGCGGATCACGCTTGGCACATACCGCGAGATGGCCCGGCCGCTACTGACGATCGCCAGGAAGTGGGGCCTGGCGCCGATGGAATGGGCGCCGTCAAGCTTATCAAAGGACGGATCGCACTACCATTTTCCGCACGAGAAGCGAACGGACATCTACGGGCAAATCAAGCAGGCCATCGAGCACGCTTGGTCGGGGGCCGAGGCGACGCCCATCGTGGCCCTGTGCAAAGAAACGAAGCAAGTCCGTTCCGCGGTCGGCATCGACCACTCGCACTGCAACTGTGGATGACGCCGCGGGATAGGCCTCACTGACAGCCCCGAGCCTGGATGCGCCGGATCAGGTCCTTCCCGGCTGGCTCGAGGGGCCGCTGGACGCGTCAGGCGGGTTTATTATGCGTCGAATCAGTCGCAGAGGCCCCGCGAGGCCTCCGATCATATAGAAAACGCGAGGAGGGCACCTCGGGGCTCTCCGGCGACAGACGCCAACCCGATCGGTCGTCCTCATTGATACAGCCAGTCGTGAACGTGATCTGTCACGGCTCGCAGGCGATCGATGCCGACTGTCTCCACGTATATGCCCGACATGCCCGGGATCTCCTGGCCCATGATTCGATGGATGGCATGCTGATCCTTCGTCTCATCGGCCCATGTCCGGAAGGTGTGACGGAGGGCGTAGAAACCCACGCCTTTGCGCGCCACCCCGAGCTTCTTCAGGAGCTTGTGGAACTCCTGACGGACAGCATCGACGGTGACCACCCTCACGTTGCCTTCGTGGACTTCACGATCCACTCGCTGTCGAAGCCATGGACGTCCGAAGGTCGTCAGGAAAACGAGATCTTCGTGCTCCCTGCTTGCGGGCTTCGGTCGCTGGGTCAGCGACTCGCGAAGTGCTTGCGCCGTCTCATCCCACAGCGGAATTACTCGCTCGATCCCCGTCTTCGGGCGAGCGAACTCAACCAGCTGATTCTCCAGGTCAACCCCTCGCCTCGATAGCCGGGCACAGTCGGTGTTGCCGAAGCCGCCATTGATCCCGAGGAAGATCATGGCCTTGAGAGGGATCCCCGCCTTCTCGATCATCGCCCGGACTTCTGCTGCCGAGAACAACCTCTTGCCGTTTCGAAGAACGGCGTCTCTCCTGGCCTTCCGCTTCACGGATGCAGAAGGCTTGTCGAACGCTCGACCGAACTTCATGGGCCTATCCAGCAGGTCGGTGTCGTACGCATACTTGAGCATCCCCCGAACGACTGTAATAGCCCGGGTGAGTCCATCGACTCCCAGGCCTCTCCCTCCGGCCTTGAGGCCCTCCCGAACCAGCTTGCGTCTGAATCGCTGGAAGTCGTCCGGCCGAATGTCCTCCACGAGCCGGCTCTTGCCCATGAAGGCGGCGAAGCACTCGGCGACACGGCGACAGTCCTCCAGCCAGCGGGGACCGATCTCACCAGCCTCGACCTTGCGGAACTGGTGAGTTAGGTACTCGTTGCAGACGTCCTTGACCGTCAGCGCATCTGCCGATAGAGTTGATGGACGCGGTTGTCGTCCTGCATGGAGATCGGCGGCCTGACGAAAATAGCTGTCCAGGGCGGTCTGGGGGTCTTCCCAGACGCCGAAGAAGTGAATTCTGCCGCGGATCTTCTTGCACCACTGGCCGTTGTTGTGTGCGGTCAGCGGGAAGGACGGATACGGTTTGGCGGGCTTCTCCCGCCGCTTGCGTCTGTGTGAAGGCATGGCATTGCTCCCTGTAACAACGTGTGCTCCGTGTCCGACACTGGCTGACGATACTACCTGTATCGGTTGTCGTAAGGGTTGTCGTCAAGAAAAAAACGCCCTCGGAACACCGAGGTTAGATGCATCATAGTAAGATAGTTGCGCCCGTAGCTCAGCAGGATAGAGCGGCGGTTTCCTAAACCGCAGGTCGTGGGTTCGAGTCCCGCCGGGCGTAGTGTGGATCCTCCGGGCGGCCTCGTTGAGCCTGGCCGCCTGCCGGCCAGTCACGAGACGCCGAGGCCTTGGCGTCAGGAGAACTACCATGAACCCGAGCAGACCGGGACGGGGCGTGACGCGTCGTGAGCTTCTCAAGGGCGCCGCGGCGGCGCTCGGCGTGCCGTACGTTTTGACCTCCGGCGCCCTGGGTGCCCCGGGCCGCCCGCCGGCGAGCGAGCGCATCGTGACGGGGGCCATCGGCGTCGGCGGGCGAGGGGGGCACCTGCTGGGGTGGTTCCTCGGCGACCCGCAGCTCCAGGTGCAGGCCGTGTGCGATTCCGATCGCCATCGGCGCGAAGCGGCCTATGGACGCGTGAAC
>DATKZH010000158.1:0-3167 GCA_035528065.1 Thermoguttaceae bacterium
GACCCTCTCCGAGGTCGTCGCCGGGCTGGCCGACAAACCACCCACCCAAGCAAGCACGACAGGTTTTTCCCGAGAGGAGAACGCAATGGACCCTCGCATCAATCAGGCCCTCATTCAGCGAGGGCTCATCGACGGCAACACGACCAAGGACGGCGCCCAGGGAGTCTTGACCGGCTGGTACGCCGCGCAAGGCAAGCAGGTCCCCGGGTCGCCCGACGACGTCCTCGCCGATCTGGCCAAGGAGAAGACGCCCGCCAAGCAGCCGGCCGGCAAGGCGCAGGCCGAGAAGCAGGAAGGGACGGAGCTGGTCGTCGCGACGACCCTGGAGACGATGGCCGAGCCGCTACGCCCGTTCAGCTCGGAGGCCGAGAAGCGGGAAGCCACGCTGGCCGAGCGGCATCGCATTCGGGAGATCCGCGATCGCGGCGCGCTGTTGGGCGTCGACGCCGCCACGATCGTGGCCGCCGAGAACAACGGCACCTCGATCGAGCAGTTTTTGTTGACGTCCACCGAACAGAAAGCCGCGGAGGAATCGCCCGTGGGTAGGCTCCAACCAAAACAGGCACAAGCCGACACGTTCGCCTCGGCGGCGGTCGAGATGCTCACCTCGCGGGGCGGCGTCAACGACAAGCCGCTGGGCACCGCCGCCGGCCAGATGGAGCACTTCTCGCTGGTGGAGCTGGCCCGGGAAAGTTTCCGGCTCGGCGGCCAGCGGATCACCGGCGACAAGGAAGACATCGCCCGGGCCGCGATGGGCGACGACGAGATGGCCCGCAACCTGGGTGCCGACGCGCCGATCCACGGGCCCGGGAGCTTTCCCAACATCCTCTCCGCCTTGGCCAACAAGGTCCTGGAGGCGGCCCCGCCCTACCAGGGGACGACCTTTCAGAACTGGGCCGCCAAGAAGCCGAGCGTGCCCGACTTCAAGCCGACGACGCTCTTGCGTTACGGGGAGTTCGGCGAGATGCCCGAGCACATCGACGGGCAGGACTTCGAGCAGACCACCATTTCCGAGGAGTACGGCTGGATCCAGGTCGATTCCTACGGCGACGAGTTCGCCCTTACCCCAGTAATGATCGCCAACGACGACCTGGGCGTCTTCCTCGAGGCGATCAGCGACAAGCCGGCCGCGCACGACGCGACCTTGAATCGGCTCTGCTGCAACATCCTCACCGGCAACCCGACGCTCGTCGACGGAGTCGCCCTGTTCCACGCGGCGACCCACAAAAACTATGTCGCGACCGGGTCCGGGGCGGTGCCCAGCGAGACGACGCTGACCGCGGCCCGCCTGCTCTTCCGGGCGCTCACCGGGCCGTCGAACAAGCGTAAGCTCAACCTCACGGCCGATTACCTGCTCTCCCCCTTTGCGCTGGAGACGGGCGTGCAGAAGCTGCTCACCGCGACCCTCCAGATCTACCCCACGAGCACTGCGAACACCGAGATCTTTCGATACACCGTTGACTATGACGTGGAGCCGATGCTCGACGACGCCAGCTCGACCGCGTGGTACCTGTTCGCGCGCAAGGCCCGGCCGATCGTCTACTGCCACCAGCGCGGCTACGAGAACATGAAAAAGCGCAACTACTACAACCCCAAGAACAACTGCCGCATCTTCCAGTTCGAGGGCCGTTTTGCCGCGGCCGTCTCCAGCTACCGCGGCGTGTTCTGCAACTTCGGGGTGTAACCCCCCCAGGTCTGAACCCGGAACCCTGAACCTGAACTCTGATCTCAACACGAGGATAACGCAATGGACGTTTTGACTTGGGACTGGCGGCCCGTGGGCATCGAAACGCCGGAGGCGGCGGGCGCCGCCACCGGCGGCTGCCCCTGGAGCAAGGCCGATACCTCCGCCGCCGGTGCGCCCACGCTCGCCGCAACGGGCGGCTTCATGGTCGGCACGCTGGCCGCCAACGACGAGGTCGAGAACCTCTGCCTCTACATGGGCGACTCGCTCGCCTGGGACATCGACGACCTGTTGACGGCCGAGTTCTGGATCAAGACGGGCGTCGCGCTCACCACGGCCGAGCAGCTCGCCTTCGGGATGGCCTCCGCGCGGAACGATGCGATCGACAGCCTCACCGCGCATGCGACGTTCCTGCTCGTCGCCTCGACGGCCGTGCTGTGCGAGACCGACGACGGTACGAACGACAACGACGACAAGGCGACCGGCCAGATCCTCTCCACCACGGTGAAGCGGTTTTGCATCGACTTTGCCAGCGGGTTGAAGTCCGTCTCGCCGCCGAGCCCGTCGCTGGGCGGCAAGGGCCAGGTCCTCTTTTCCATGGACGACGCCCGCGGCAACCTGATGCCCGTCTGCCGATCCCTGGCGTTCGACATGTCGAACTACGCGGCCGGCCTCCAGCCGTACGTCCAGCTCCAGAAGACCGGCGGCGCGACCACGCCCGCCTTCTCCCTGGCCCGCGTGCGGATCCGCAGCAAGTTCCCCTATTGACGATGACGGACTGACGGGGTGAGGGGGTGACCCGGTGAAGAGCCCGGTCGCCCCGTCACCGAGTCACCCCCTCACCGAGTCGTCCCATGGCGCTCTCCGACCTGACCGCGACGCTCAATGACCGGTTCTTCTTCTCGCTGGACTATTTTGCCCAGGTCGCCTCGTACGACCCGGCCGGCGCGGGGGCGGCGAGGAACGTGACCGTCATCGTGGCCGAGGTGGAGCCGGAGACCGTCGACGAGGAGTACGTCGAGCGGAGCCGGGAGCGGGTCTGGATCACGGTGCGGCGCGACCCGGACCACGCCGAGGGCGGGATCGCCGCGCCGGCGATCGACGACACGCTCGTCCTGCGCGGCGAGACCACGGCCCCCTATTCGTTCCAGAACGAGATCAGAAACCGAACCGCCGATCGCTGGACGCTGTTGTTCGCCCGCGACCGGCCCGAGGCGTACCGGCCGCAAGCGACGTAAAGAAGTCGGACGGGATAACAGGATGACGAGGATAAGGGCGAAATGCACCTGCTTATCCTTTCCATCCTGTTATCCCGTCCAATTCCCTCCCCGAGGAGTTGACCCTTGCGCGAGACCGCGACTGGCCGGATCACGTTCGGCGTGTTCGCCTTGGCGGACATGCTGGCCGCGTCGACCACGTTCCGGACCAAGGTCGGCGCGGCCAACGCGGCGGCGGCCATGGCGCACATCTACCGCTGGCAGTT
>DATKZH010000159.1:0-35489 GCA_035528065.1 Thermoguttaceae bacterium
CGCACTCATCTCCGACTCCTAATCAGACACGTGATCAAACGCGTGGGTCTCGTGCCTCGACCCACCCTACCCCTAGCAGATTCCTCGGTCCCTGGTTGCAGCACGATCGCGCCTCAAACGTGATTCCGCAGCGCCAGCTCCTTCGGATGGGGATGCAGGTAGACCTGGTCGCGGAGGTACTCGACGTCGAGCAAACGGACGTAGTGCGCCACGAGGGTCAGCGGGACGACCAGCGGCACCAGCCCGCGGTGGTAGTCTTCGATGTGTCCGAGCAATTCCTGCCGCGAGGCGCCGTCGAGATCCTTCTTGAAGAAACCGAGGATGTGCTGGAGGACGTTGGTGTTCTTCGCCCGGGTGGCCATCTTCGACAAGGCCGCCATGAACTGCGACTCGTAGCCGGCGCGCAACTCTTTGCGATCGATGCGCTTCGCCGCCGCGACGGTCCGCCCCAGCTCGCGGTAGTCCTTGGGCGAATGGGCCAGCAGGAGGAGCTTGTGGGCCGTGTGAAATCGGACCAGATCGCCGATCGTCCACCGCCGCCTCCACAGCCCGCGGAGCCGATGGTACGCGAACACGCGCGTGATCCAGTTCTCGCGGAGTCTCGGGTCGTGCAGGCGACCTTCCTCCTCGACGGGCAGGTTCGGGAAGCGAGCCAACAGGGCCTCGGCGTAGAGCCCGCGCCCGTTCCGGTTCGGCGGGCCCTGCCCTTTGTACATGCGGACCCGCTCCATGCCGCAGCTTGGCGAGTCCTTCTTGAGCAAGTAGCCGCTCAGCTCCTCCCTGGCCAAGGCCGCCACCCGAGATTTCGCATACGACCGCATGGCCTGCGTCAGGTCGCGGCCTTCCTTGGTTATCACCATGCGGACGCCGCCGTCGTGCAATTCGAGTCGCAGGGTGGGTCGCGGGATGGGCAGCCCAACTTCCACTTCCGGGCAGACCGGCACCCAGTCGAAATACTGCCCGAGCGTGTCGGTCAGGTAGCGATCGTGCTTGTGGCCCCCGTCGAAGCGGACCTTGCGGCCGAGCAGGCAGGCCGACGTGCCGATCCGGATCGGCTCGTCGGCGGTCTGATCGTTTTCCATGGGGACCTCGTGTGGTTCGCGCGTTGAGCGTGGACGGCGCCGGAACGATGCTGCACCAATCGGGCCCTTCTGCGAATCCTAGCCGGTCCGGCCAGCGCGGCAAGTCCTCCCGGTCCAAGTTTGGGCGGTGCATGCGCGACGTGTACGCAAGACGATCGCTGCCGGGGCTCCGGGACCGTCTCGAGCCCACGCTCGGCATCGAACCAAACGGAGGTGCCTCGACCGAACGTGTTGATCACGCTACGTTTACGACGCACGCGGCCAGGCGTCCGGCACGGCCGACGGGGGCGATCGTGGCAGAACGAAGCCGGGGAGCATTCCGGCGCCCCACCCTCCTGGGGGAGCACCCTGTTCGGTCGGTCGAAAACCGTTATACTGCGCGCCGCCTCCACGCCTCTGAACTCGACGGGAGGTTGCCGGCAGACAGCGTGGTGCTTGGGTCGAGCTCGGGCATCGTGGCCGGCAGCCGGGATAGCCGTAGGCGCACTTCGCGCGGGAGGGACCAAGGCATGCTCTACCTCGGGAAGGGTCAATTCCAGAAGGTGGTCCGATGGATGGCCGGGTCATGGATGACCGCGAACATGGCCACCGTGTTCGGTTGCGTTTTCATCGCGCTCGCCGCAGCCGGTTTCTATCTCGGTTTGTCGGTTCCGCCGCTGCGTTTCCTGCTGCTGTGCGTTCCGCTGTTCCTGGTCATGCGGATGGCGATGAACGCCTTGGACGGCCTGCTGGCACGGGAGTACAAGACGGGAACGGTCGCCGGGGAGATCTGGAATGAGGCGCTCGACGTTCTCGGCGACACGGTGTGCTACGGCGTTCTGTACTTCGTCGACGGAGGGCCACGGCTGAGCCTCGCGGTGTTTCTGTTGACGATCTGGGCGGCGGAGTTCTTCGGCGTTCTGGGCAAGAGCATGCCCAACGGGGTGCGCCGGCACGAGACGGTTCTCGGAGGCAAGCCGGATCGGGCGGTTTGGATGAGCGGGCTGGCCCTGCTCCTCTTCTTCCGGCCGAGCTTCCTTTCGTATACCCACGTCTATCTGGGCATCGTGTCGGGGTTCGTCGTGCTGACCAGCTTGATTCGCATCCGGAAGACGATCACCGTTGCACGGGGCCGCGAGTACCAGTCGTACACCTGGATCGGACGATGAAGCCTCTCCAGATCCTCCTCGTCGGCGTCCTGATCGGCGTCTCGGCGCTCTGTCTCGTCGAGAGGCGGGAAACGGGGATGCTCCTGGTTCTGGGAATCATCGTCGCGGTGCTGCTGCTCTTCTCGTTGACCTATCGCGTGATGCGGTGGAAGCGGCATCCCATGGCGGAGGAGATCCAGAGCCGCACGCTCACCTGGTGGTGGATGATCGCCGTGTTCATGCTGGCGGTGGCAACCCACCGGCTCGTGTCGTTCGGGTTTCTCGGATTCCTCTGTTTCGCGGCGCTCCGCGAGTACTACTCGCTGATGCCGATGGAGGAGACGGCCGAGTCGAAGGTGCTCTCGTTCAAGGACCGGCTCTCCGTGCTGATCACGTACCTGGCGATTCCGCTGGTCGTGTACGTGGCCTACATCGAGTGGTACGAGCTTTTCATCATCGTGGCGCCGGTCTATCTGTTTCTTCTCCTGCCCATCGTGTTCGTCATCCAGAATCGGACCGAAGGCGCGATCAAGTCGCTGGGGATTCTCTCGCTGGGGTTCATGTTCTTCGTGTTCAACCTGGGCCACTGCCTGTTCATGATCAACATGGGGGCGTTCGTGCTCTTGTATTGCTTCGCCCTGACCGAGGCCCGGGATCTGCTGGCGTTCTGGATCGGCAAGTGGACGCAGGCGCTGGTTGCGAAGCGTCCCGGCGCGCTCTGGGCACGCGCGCTGGACCGCCGCATCGCCACGGAGATAAGCCCCAACAAGACCTGGGCGGCGGGCATCCTCACCGCGGCTCTGATCTCCCTGCTCTCGCTGGCCTTCGTGCCCTTCATGCCGGCGTTCCCCGACGGACGGCTGACCTACTCCTTCGGCGCGCTGGTGGGGCTGTTGATCGGCCTGCTCGGCCTGATGGGAGACCTGGTCTTCTCCATGGTGAAGCGCGACGTCGGCACCAAGGATTTCGGCGCGCTACTGCCGGGGCACGGGGGCGTCATCGACCGGATCGACAGCCTGATCTACACGGTCCCGATCACGTTCCACATGATCAACTGGCAATACTTCTGATCGATGCGAATCGCCGCGCATTTGCTGAGCCGAATCCTGCTGCGCCTGCTGTTCGCGTTCCGCGCGCCCACGCGATTGGAGCACCGGCAGTGCATCGTGATCGCCAATCACAACTCGCACATCGACGTGATGGCCCTGTTCGCGCTCTTCCCGTTGTCGATGATCCCGAAAGTCCGCTGTCTGGTCGCCGGGGATTACTTCCGCCGCGGACTAAAACACTGGGTGTCGCGGTACCTGTTCAACGCCATCGCCGTCGAGCGGGGGGCGAAGTTCACGCGCGTCAAGGCGACCGAGCCGGGAAAGCAGGCCCTGCGCGAAGGGCAGTCCCTGATCCTGTTTCCCGAAGGAACGCGAGGCGAGCCGGGCAGGATGGCCGGTTTCAAGGCCGGGATCGGAGAGCTGGTGCTCGCGTTCCCCGAGGTGCCCGTCGTCATCGTTGCGTTGCGGGGAGTCGAGAAGGCCCTGCCTCGCAACGAGGCGTTGGTCGTGCCGTTCTCCGTGGCGGCGACCGTTCTGCCTCCGGTGACGGGCAAGGCGCTTGTGGAGGAACACAACCTCCGCACGCGTAAGGAGATCGCCGCCGAGCTGGAGGCCCGCCTGAGGGCCGCGGTGGACGCATCGGAGCCGCCGCGTGCGGCCCGGCCGAAGTGAGTGCTTCGTGAACCACGGCGGCCACCTTCGGCTACGGGTTAAACGACGATCGCCTCGCTCTCGGCCATATCGACGATTCGTCAATCTTCCCACGTCGGCGTGTAACCCCGCCCGGCAGCCGCGCATCAGAACGTATAGAGGATGCGGACGGTTCGATGTGCCCATATTGCCAATTGCATCAGGAGGATTTGGAAAATGAGCCCCCTATTCGCTACCGATTGGAGGTTGACTGCGGTGGCAGCCTTGCTGATCGCCGGCGGCCTGCTGTCGCTTTGCCCTTTGAGCGGAGAGTGTCCGCTCGTCCGGATGGTCAGCCGCAGGGCGCAGACCGGTCCGGTTGTCCGGCCGGAGGTCTCCGCGCCGACCCCCGCTTTGCAGTCACCGGATGATACCCCCAGTGCGGATCAACACGACCCCCCAGCAGGAGGAGAAACGATGTCTACCCTGAAGTCGCAACCCGCTTCGACCGGGCGAGTATTGCACGCCGGCCTGGAAAGCTTCGAGCAGATCGTCCTCCAGTCGGAAGTCCCCGTCCTGGTGGACTTCTACGCGGATTGGTGCCGCCCTTGTCAACTCTTGGCACCGACCTTGGAAGAGTTGGCCCGAGAAATGCCCGACGCGAAGATCGTCAAGGTGAACGTGGATGAGAGCCCGGAGCTAGCAGGGCACTTCGGCATCAACTCGATCCCCGCTCTGATGGTCTTCAAGGACGGCAACCTCGTGGCCAGCCGCCTCGGGCTGGTTGACAAGGCTTCGTTGAAGCAGTTGCTTCGCAGCTAGCGGCGATCGTCCGAAGCGCCGCAAGGCGAAACGCCCCCCTGGGAAGCCGTGGGTCGGGTCCAACGCGCCGGCCCACGGCCCGACTTGACCGCAGCGCCGAAAAGGCCCAGAATGCCGGCAGTCAATCTTCGGGTACCGTTCACGGCGTTCGCTGAGAGTAGCAGGCACACGCCGTGTGCCGTCAGCGGACGTCATGTTCAGGGCAAACCAACGAGGCGTGCAGGCGACTCTGCGGCGTACTGCTCGCCGAGCGGACGGCGCACGGCGTGTGCCTGCTGCTTTGCCCGCCGTGAAGGGCTGCGTCTTCGGATACGGCGGTCGGCCATCGAGAGGGGAAGCATGGAGGGGATGGAAAGCGGCACCTCGCCAAGCGACCTGGAACTGCTGCGAAGCGCGCGCGAAGGGCAATGGGTGGCCTTCGAGGCGCTGGTGGCGAGGTTCGAGCCCCGCGTGTTCCGCCTGACGTGGCGGATCCTCCAGCAGCGTCAAGACGCCGAGGACGCCACCCAGCAGACGTTCATCAGCGTGATGGAGCACCTGGACCAGTTTCGCGAAGAGGCGGCCGTGGGGACGTGGATCTTCCGGATCGCCACGAATCAGGCCCTGGCGATGCTTCGCAAGCGGCGCGGGCGGAATACGGTCCGGCTCGACACGCAGGCGAATCAGGGGGATGATGAGACGCCGATGCCGCACCCGGAGTTCATCGCCCAGTGGCGCGATGACCCGGCCGAGCTGGCCGAGCGCAGAGAAGTGAAGGAATTGCTGGGCCAGGCTCTCTCGGAGCTCGACGAGAAATACCGGATGGTCTTCGTGCTCCGCGACGTCGAGGAGTTCTCCACCAAGGAGACGGCCGAGCTGTTGGGGATCACGGAGTCGAACGTCAAGGTGCGGCTCCTGCGGGCCAGGCTCCGGCTGCGCGAGCGGCTCACCCGGGCCTTGGGGGACGAGTCGACCCGGCTCGCGCCGGACCACGGCCACGAGACCGGAAATCGTGTAACCTGAGAGCGAATCGCCGCGTCCAAGACGATAGCGGCACGATTGCACGACGGGACGGTGTAGCGATGAAATGCGACGAGCTTCTCAAAGCGCTTAGCGACTACGTGGACGGCGACGTCGACCCGTCCGTCTGCCATGAATTCGAAGAGCACCTGGCCGGCTGCAATCCCTGCCAGATCGTGGTCGACAACGTGCGCAAGACGATCGCCCTGTACAAGGCGGGCGAGCCCTACCCGCTCCCGGAAGAGTTCCAGCGTCGCTTGCACGCGAGCCTTCGGGCCCGGTGGCGGCAGAAGTTCGGAAAGTAGACCGTTTTCGCTCGGGGGCGTCGACCCCGTTGAAAGGTAGACCCATGCCCCAGCCCATGACAAGCAAAGAGCGGCTGCTCTGCGCTCTCGACGGTGGCAAGCCGGACCGGCTGCCCGTCTCGCTGCACCAGTGGCAGCCGTATCATCTGGAGGAATACCTGGGCGGGATCACCGCGCTGGAGGCGTTCGAGCGGTTCGGCATGGACGCCCAGATCCAGTATTTCGAGTCGATGGGCCAGTTCTGGCTCGTCGAGGCCGACTTCAGCAGGTTTTCCACGTACGAGTGGATCGACGAGGCCACGGTGGTCAGCGACGACCCCGACAACCGGATCGTCCACCACGCGATCCGAACGCCCGAGGGCACGCTCACCTACAAGACGGCCGGCGACCGCAAGACGACCTGGATCACCGAGTACCTGATCAAGCAGGACGACGACGTCCAACTCTTGCGCAAGTACATGCCGGTCCCCGAGCTCGATCTTGCGCCGATCGAGGCCCTCTACGACGAGATCGGGGACCGGGGCATTCTCCGCGGGTTCGTCTGGGGCGATCAGGTGGGGCCGTGGCAGCACGCCTGCTGCCTGGCCGACGTCAACAAGCTGATCCTTCGGGCGATCGACGAGCCCGGCTGGCTGCACGAGCTTCTGGGCATTCTGCTGGAGAAGAAGCTGCGGTTCATCGAGTCGATGAAGGGGGCGAAGTTCGATCTGGTGGAGACCGGCGGCGGGGCGTCGTCGTCCACGGTCATCTCCCCGAAGCTGCACGAGGAGTTCTGCCTGCCGTACGATCGCCGGATCCACGACGCCCTCGGCGATCTCGGCTTTCGGGTGACCTACCACACGTGCGGCGGCACGCTGGGGATCGAGGAGCACATCGTGGCCAACGGCTGTGATGCCTCGGAGACGCTCGCCCCGACCAGCGTCGGCGGCAACCAGGAGCCGTGGGATTTCGCCCGAAAGATCGATGGCCGCGTCGCCCTGATCGGCGGGGTCGATCAGCACAACGTGCTCACCGACGGCACGCCCGACGAGATCCGCGCCATGGTGCACAAGCTGTTCGACTCTGTCGGCGCCGGCGGCGGGTACGTCTGCTCGTTGAGCGACCATTTTTTCGAGACGCCGCCGGAGAAGCTGCGGATTTACGCCGAGGCGGCGAGGGAGTGCGTGTACTGAAGCCCGAACGAGACCCGTTCCCCTTTTGGTGTGGCGCCACTAACCGATTTGCCAACGACGGCGAGATCGCGTAGAATGAGGTTGTGCGAACCGGACCTTCGGCCCGCTCAGGCGCCGTGTTGCCTCCAAGACTGACGAGCGACGTGATGGCCATTACCCTCGTGTGGGAAGAAGAGATCGAGGTCCCCATGGACCTTCGCTGTCTTGCCGACTTTCGCCGTTGGGCAACCTCGGATGCGTTTCCCGAGCGCGGGCGCATCGACTACGTCGCCGGGAGGATCGACGTCGACATGTCGCCGGAAGACCTTCACACGCATGGAAAACTGAAGGCGGAGATAGTCGGTGTGGTCTATCCCCGCGTCAAGAAGGACGAACTGGGCGAGTTGTACACCGATAGTGCCAGGGTCTCCTGTCTGGAGGCGGATCTCTCCGTGGAGCCCGACGTCGTCTTCGTTTCGGAGTCGTCGTTGGACACGGGCCGCGTGCGTCTGGTTCCCAAGGCGGGCGGCGGCGCCGACCGCTACATTGAGTTGGAGGGCCCGCCCGACTTGATCGTCGAGATCGTCAGCGACGCGTCGGTCCGCAAAGACGCCGAGCGGCTCCCGGCGGCCTACTACCAAGCCGGCGTCGACGAGTTCTGGCTGATCGACGCCCGGGGCGAAGACCTCCTGTTCCGCATCCACGGCCGCGGCCCGAATGGATACGAGCCGGCCGAGCGCGACGCCGACGGCTACCAGCGCTCGCCAGTCCTCAATCGCTGGTACCGTTTGGAGCGAGGCCGCAACGCACGGGGGCGCGTGGTCTTCGATCTTCATGAGAAGTAGTCGCTTCGTCTTGCCTGCAAACGATGGTCCGGGATACTGCCCATGGCTTCGGTAGGGTCCGTGCTGCTCTGCACACTGCTTTTCTCCGCCCCGGCGCCGGCTGAGGATTCCGTCGATCTGCCGCTCGGTTGGGAGGTCGGCCAGCGGTTGCAGTACGAGATCGTCAAGTCGAGCCGAAAGACGCGCGGGGACCAAGTCGCCGCGAAGCCCACGACGCGGACCGACCTGGAGATCGAGGTCCTCCGGGCCGACTCCGACGGCTATCTCATCGCGTGGACGCAAGGGGAGACGCGGTTCGACGATCCCCAGATGGCGGCCCAACCGATGGTCCAGCGAATGGCCAATATCACGCGGGGCCTGCGCGTGCTTCTCGAAATCGATTCGGAGGCCAACGTCGCGGGCGTCGAGAACTGGCAGGAGTTGAAGGAGACCGTCGGGAAGTTCATCGCCACCATCTCCGACGAGCTGAAGATCTCCGGCATCGACCCGGGCATGCTCTCGAAAATCACGGCCCAGTTGGCCTCGATGTACGCCACGCGGGAGCAGATCGAGATGATGTGCACGCGCGAGCCCCGGATGTTCTTCCTCGTGCTGGGCGGCTCGTTCTCCGCGTCGGAGCCGAGCGAGTATCAGGACCGGCTGCCCAACCCGTTCGGAGGCGAGCCGTTTCCCAGCCGGGCCGCGTTTGTGCTCAAGGAAGTCGATCGGCAGTCGCAGCGGGCAACGATCGCCTGGACGCAGACGCTCGACCCGCAGCACGCCCGACGGATCATGGAGAAATCGCTCAAGGACCTGGCCGCCCGGGTCGGCGGCCCCGTGCCGCAGGGCGACGTGCTGGAAAGCATGATGGTGGAAGACACGGCGGAGTTCGTCGTGGATCTCTCCTCCGGCTGGCTCGATCGTCTCTCGCACAAGCGTCTCGTCAGCACGGGCACTGTCACGCAGGAAGACGTCCTCGCCATCGCCCGGAAGCCGGCCGATTCCCGCTGAGAGCGGGCCTTTCCCTCGGCTCGCGAGGCGACCTAACGGCCCGGCCTTTCGACAACCTGGGCCGACGCGTCGCCCGTCTGCGGCGATCCTCACAGCCACCCGAAATCGGACGTGCCGGACGCAGCCTCGCGGTCACTCGACTTGATCGCCCGTCGCCAGGGTTGCTCGCAACTGGAGGCGGCGCTTCGCGTTCATGTTCAAGAGTAGTCTTCATACTCGGCGCGTTCCTCGGGCGACAGCTCCCCCTCGTTGGTCTTGGCCGCCAGTTGGGCGATGCGGGCCTGTGTGGCCGGGTCGGGCTGGAGGTCTACGAGCCGCCGGGCCACCTCGGGGGTGAAGCACCCGGCGACTGGATCGAGCATCCGATCGAGAATCGCGGCGCCTTGCAGGCTCATGCCGTTATTCTAAGGCGCCGCACGCTGCCGGGGAAGCACGCGTCCGATCGGCAATCGGCTTCGAGAAATCAGGCGGGCCGTCTGGTACTCCGAAGTGCGCGAAAATGGATAATACCCGAGCATGTGCAGGTATGGTCGAAACATCGCTTTCCTGCCCCCCGGAAGATCTGGTGCCGGCCGCACCCTTCAGTCCGAGCTTTCAGCGATTCTTGACACGTCCTGCAATACGTATGGGTAGGTAGGATCACACCCTGCGACAGGCGGCGCTTTTTTCCGTTCTCATGGTTATGTTCTCCAAGGATTGATAACCGAGTGGCGTCAGTTCAGCCCCCTGCATGACGAATCGCAGGCACACGGGCTTCCAGGTTGTCGAAGCGGTTTGCTTCGCCACCTCCATTGACGACACCGACGCCGGTGCCTGTTGGTGAGTGTTGCCGCTTGAGTCGCTTCACTTCCTTGCCGTCGATGAAGTAGACGAATTCGTCGCTCACCGCGGCGACTCGGAGTGTGAAACCGCGTTTGAGTGTGGGGATGACCCAGCTCACTTCCGTGGTCCGTTGGCCGCCCACGATCGCGTCGATCCTGGCGTGCACCGCGGGACCGTTGGCCTGCAGAAGGAATCGCTCCATGTTGCGGGAATCGGTGGCGCGGACCACCAAGCCGGCAGCGGCCTGGTTCTTCGTCTGTTCCAGGAAGATGTCGACGGATGCGTCCACGTCTGCTGCTCCGGTCTCCACGAGAAAATAGGTCGTCCCTTGCGTCTCCGTAGGGCGGAGTTGACCGGTTTCGACTTTCCAGGTGGCAGAATCTATTGGTTTCTGGCCCGTCGCCAGTTGAGTTGCCGCCTCATCTGGCCGGTTGAAGGGGTCGTGTACCAGCCAAGGCCGGTAATCCACCGACAGCGGCGTCTTCAGCAGCGAACCGAAACAGGCGTGGAAAGCGTGGCGTTTGAACTCCGAAAACGGCATTGCCTGGTCGGGTTCGAAGCGATGGCGGGCGTTTGACACGATCCACCGTCGCTCGATCCACGGCGCCAGGGTTCGAGCGAGTTGACTGTCGGTGGGAACGTCGGCAAACGGCTGGGGCGCTGTTGCCGGTGTTTCCAGACCGACGGCCACCGTCAACGCTCGAATCAGTTGCCCGCGAGACACGTGCAGACCGGTCGCTGCCTGAATCAACTCCAGGGCGGCCTGCAGTCGTTCCGTAGGAACCGGCTGCTCGGTGTAATCGCGAAACAGGAATTTGAAATAATCCGCCGCTTCGGCAACCGACAGTCCCGTTTCGCTCTGAAAGACGCCCTGGTCGTTTCGTTCCGGTACGCGGCGGGCGGCGAGCATCTGGTCCACCAGATGCCAGCTCGTACCCGACATCGCGTCGTCCAGATAGACCAGCGACTGGCCGTGCAGCGCCAAACCGGTGAGTTGCACTTTGCGAACGTCCACTTCGTGCACTGGCACGCCATCCGTCATCGCGTGATGAGCTGCGACCGCGCACGCGTGCCCTTGCAGAATTCGTCCCGTCTCCATTCTGGGAAACGCGGCGTAGGCCTGATGCGTGTAGGCGCCCGCCGACGAGACCAGCAAGCCGGTCGCTTCCCGGGGGCGAGGCACGAAAACATCGAACGGGATGCAGGGCGCTCCGAAATTGTGAAAGCCCGCCAGGCGAAGCAACTGTGCTCCTTCCGGCCCGCTGCCCGGTCGACGTTCAAGATGGACGCCGTGAATATCTACCAGCATCGCGTTGAAGTAAGCCGAACGGGGATGCCAGTAGCGTTTCTGGATGTAACGTCCTGAGCCGTCGTCTTCGATCAGTTTGCCGCCGAAGACGTGATCGTTCACCATGCGGCGGCCTTCCCGCATGTAGATCAGCCCCGGCAGCGGCGCATCGCCTTCGTTGGTGGCCGTCCCGAAATCGCTGAGCGAATACTTCGGCGGCAAGCCCTCGCGAAAATCCTGATCCGAGAGCCCGTAGCGGTACTGCTTCTTGACGTGCTCCAGGTGCCACAGGCCGCAAATCACGTGCGCAAGGTGCGCCCGCTCGTTCGCTTCGCGGTCGCGGATGTCCATCGATTCCAGCACGTGCCGCCCATCGGGCAAACGCCAGCCTTCGACCGTGGACAGGTACTGGTCGATGTTCCAGCGGCGCTGGGTGGGATCGAGCGGGACACCGTAGACCCCCGTGGTCCACCAGTCGAAATCAGCCGAGTCGTAGCCATCTGGCTCCTTCGCCAGGACCCAGGGACTCTTGGGCGTCCCTTCGCCGTAATCCTTCAGCGTCACCGAACCATTCCAGGCCATCGTCGCCGGTTTGTCGTCCGCCTGGTGAGTGCTCCCCTCCATCGCTGCACCCCCGGCGACGAGCACCGAACCGATCTTTCTCTCCGGCGTGAACATCCTTCCTGCATAAGACTCGTTGTCGCGAGTGGGATCCTGGCTCGGCCCGCGAGCCTCCCGTCGCAAGGTCATCGACACCCCGGCGAGGTGGCAGACGTCTCCCTCGATCTCCGCATCGATGGTGAATTGCGTGAGAATGCGGACGCGGCGACCAGGATCGCACCGATCGGCGAACGTGACGGCATCGACATGGTGCGTCTTCGGATTCTTCGCAACCTCGACCGGGTACAGGTTGGCAAGCACCGTGACGGAAGGCAGGCCGTCGATCTGTTGCCGCGTGTAGTTGAAGAAAACATGGAACGGTGCGAAGTATCCCTCGCCGTTGCGGCGACCGCCGATGTGGAAACCGGTTGTGTATCGAGCCACGACGTCGTACTCCAACGCGAGCCCACCCAGGTAGCGCATCGGCAGATCGCTGTCCGGATTGACGGCATTGGCGGAGAGTCCCCCCATATCCCGCGGCGCCCGCAGTACCCAGACCGTCGGAATCTCCAGCCGGCCCGCCGTGATGGCCGCAGCCGTTCCCGAACTCGATCCCCCGACAATCAGCAACCTGGTTCGATATTCGTCCCGCTTCGCTTCGTAGGGATTCGGCGGCGAATAATCCCCCCGCACCGTCGAGGAAACGGCCAGCAGCAGGGCGAGGAGGGTGAGGAGAGTGCGCCTGGTTGTTCTCGCCATTGG
The DNA here is from genome assembly GCA_035528065.1 of Thermoguttaceae bacterium. GTDB lineage: Bacteria > Planctomycetota > Planctomycetia > Pirellulales > Thermoguttaceae > DATKZH01. Next base: position 12,473 of record DATKZH010000159.1, read on the forward strand.
AGAATCCTCTTCTGGATCGACAGCGGTGCGGACTCTGGCATAGCCTGGGATCTTACGCCCGCTTATTGTAGCGACGACGAAATGCCGGGGCGAAATACGTTCGGCATACGGCGCGTCCGAACGACCTCGCACGGACCGTTGCTGGGACACGCACGAGCGACCACCGGATGCCCCCCAACGGGGGCGCCTCGGCTGCCGCAGCGTTCTCAAGCACTCTCGGTTCTTCGGTTCCATCTGGCGGCTATTCAGCGGTTTCGATCCCTCCGCCCGTGGCGGCACCCTCGCCCAAGTTCGTGCATTGCCGTACACTGGACATGACCATCGGGTTCCCCTGAGCATTTCATGCTCGTGATCCGAGGTGCCGGAACCGTGGATCCGGCCTCGCTCAGGTTGGAGCGAATAGAGGGACAGGACGAGTTAGTCGCCCGCCTCAAGCGTAATTATCCCGACGAAGGTCCGCCCAACGTAATCCGCAACTCGCGATTCCCGCTTGGCCTCCAAAGCGGCTGGATGCTCGGCGGCGATTTCTCCGAACGCGAAGCGGACGACGTAGTAATCGCGGCCGACGCCGCCACGATCGGTCCCTCGGGCGCCCCCACGCTAAGAATCGAGGGCACAAGCCTTTCCCTCGACAGCGAACCGTCCTCGCCCGTCTATCCAATTGTCAAACATCAAGCCAGCCTCTCCGTGCGCGGCTCCGGCGATTGGCATTTCCTCCTCCGCTCCGGCAAGAAGGACATCGATCACGAGTCCGTACGTCTCAAGGGAAAAGACAAGTGGCAAAGACTCTCGCTCTATTTCAGCCCCGAACCGACCGGTGGCCTTTACACCCTCCGCATCCAGGGCGGCGGTCGACTCTGGATCGACGCCCTCCAGGCCGGACCAAGAAGTAAGGCCGGCGACTACCGCTCCGGTGGCGAGTGCGAAGTGGCCCTGGCACTTCCCAAGTCCGACGCTGCAATCGCACGCGTGCAGTTCGATGACGAATCGGCCAGCCTGTTGTATTGCGCAACCGGCCGCTTGAACGACACCGTACTGGAAAGCAGGGTGGTCAATGCCTACGGCGATGAACAGCCGCTCTCCGATATCGAACCAGGTGGCGCAGACTTCCTCCGGCGCGGAGAAATCCAATACGACGCTTTCACCCGGCGATCCTACGGCACCTTTCGCGTCGAGGCCTGGATCGAACGCCACGGACAGAAGGTCTCGCCCGTCAACGAAATCGTCGTCCATCGACTCCGCCGCCCACGCTATTGGGGCAAGGACGCGCCCGATTCGCCCTTCGGGGCCCACTTGAACTCCCGGCGACTGCGCAACGTCACCATGAAGGCCGTCGGCGTCAACTGGGTTCGACTCCATGACTCGGGCATTACGTACATCGGTTGGCATTACCTTGAGCCCGAACAGGGCCTCTGGGATTTCCGCGACCCGGAGATACAGCGCTATCGCCGTGACAAGATCAAGGTGTTCGCCCAGATGGGTACCGTCCCGCCTTGGGCCCGCACGCAGAAGGGCAGCCACTCCGCCTATCACGACAGGTACAGCCAACCGGAAAACCTCGCCGATTGGCAAACCTACGTCCGCAAAGTCACCCAGCATTACAAGGGCGTCATCGATACCTACTTCGTCGGGAACGAACCATGGATGCGCTCGCGCTGGAACGTCTCCTACGACGAGAAAAAGGAAGGAACCGCGGGATACGTTGCCAGCCGACAGCCTCAAAAGGACTACGCGGCCCTGATGCGAGCCTCCCTCGAAGCCGCCAGATCAGTGGATGATACGATCCGAGTCTGCGGATTCAGCACCAGTAACTGGGAGGGTAACGACGACGGAATGATGCCCGGCACCGAATGGACTTCCGGCGTCCTTGAGCACGACGGCCTCAAATGGTGCGACCTGATCGACTACCACCACTACAGCCCGACCGTCAACGGCTTCCCGGACGACGATGTGGAAAAGGCCTGGCAACGTGCCATCGGACCGATCGCCGAGAGACATGGCAGCGTTCCCAAACCGGTCTGGATGAGCGAGGGCCAGGGCAGCATGGAAACGCATCATCGAGGGCTCTACAAACATACCCTCCCCGGCGAAGACGGTGAGGACGTCGTAGCCACGACCGATCGCCTCGTACGCCACGAACTGGCCCTCCTGGCGCTCGGTGTGGAAAAAATCTTCCTCTACGCACCGCACGGACAAGGCCTGGGCGATAAGTCCCGCTACGCCGTGCTGGTGGCCAGCGATGGCTCGCTACACCCTTCGGCCGCCGCACACTCGACCTTGGCCTGGCACTTGGAAGACACCACGTTCGTCCGGCGTACCGAGGCGGCCGAGGCAATATTCGCCTACTTCTTTCAGGGAACCGAGAGGTCGATCGCCGTGCTGAGCAGTTCTCCGAGTCATGACGAATACACCATTCCCCACGCCGAAAGCGTATCCGTCATGGACCTCTTCGCAAACCCCCTGCCGCCGGGCAGTATCTTCTCCGGAACGCTCGTCTACCTTTCAACGGAAGACGGAGTCCACGGAGGTGGCGCCGAATTGCCGGACACTCCAAATGCTTAGTTTTGCTGCTAAACTGAGCAGCGGAGGAGTGAGCTATGGCCAAAACTTCGAGTCGCAGGAAGCGTCGTGGTCGTCGTCTGTACAGTGACGAGCTGAAGGCGGAGGCCGTCCAGATGTTGCTGGACGGGCACCGCGCCGAATCGGTGGCCGAGAATCTCGGGCTCAGCAACGTCAGCCTTCTGTACCGCTGGAGGGCCAGACTGCTCAGGCAAAGCGGTCCGGCGGCGGCCACCCTGGAGAGCCGCGTGCGCCAATTGGAGGAGGACCTCCGGCGCGTCGAGCGGGAGGGACTGGAAAGCCTTCCCCTGTACCCGAAGAACCGCCCCTGCCGCCGGCCGACGGCCCGCCGCGTGATCGACCTGTTCGACGACGTCCACCGTCATACGCTCCGCAACGACTCCCAGGCGCCAACCGTCTTCATCACCGAGCTATCCGACCTCCAGCGCCGCATCATCGAGCTCCTCGGCGTCTCCACCACCGAATACCGCAACTGACTTGCGGCCGAGCGAGGAATTCGGCGAAAATGGAAAGCAGATCCTCGGAAAGGCGGGTGAATGCTATGAGAATGCGTTGTTTGTTCGCTGCTTTCGTGATTGTCTTTTCGGCTCGCTGCTTTGCGGCGATTGATACGATCGTTCCTCTGCCGAAGGAAATTCGGGCGGTGGGCGAGCCGGTGCCGTTGGACGGATTTCGCATCGTGGCGGCGGACGACGAACGGTCGCTGATCGGGGCGGCTGAGATGAATCAGCGGATCGTGTCGCTGGGCGGCGGGCCGTTGCCCGTGAGCCGATTGGATGGCCGGTTGCCGGACGGCCGGTTGATCGTCGTTGCACCTTGTACGGCGAAAGAACTCGCGGCCGTGACGCCGCCGCTCGGTGTGACTTCCGCCGAGCCTGGTCCTCAGGGCTTTGTGATCCAGCCAACCGGGAACGAAGACAATCTCAAGCTGCTGTTGGTCGGCAGCGATTCGCTGGGGACGCTGTATGCCGCCGTCACCTGCCGGCAACTGATCATCCAACAGGAGGGGCGACTGCTGCTCCAGCCGGCGGCGGTGCGGGACTGGCCGGACTTCAAGACCCGCTGCAATGGCGCTCCGTTCTCGGAGAATTTGCGAGGCGACTGGTACGGCATGCTGAGCGCCGAGGCCAACGGCGATCTGGTCAAGTCGCGGCGGTTGGCCGACAAGTGGGTGGCGGCTCAGAAGCGGCACTTCGACTGGCTGCTGCGGGCCAAGATCAATCTGGCTTGGAACCGCACGAGTATCGACCCCGGCGACGCACGGGAAAAGACGACGGTCGCCCGCGCGGCGTTAAAGCAAGTTCACGAGTACGGGTGGATGCGGGGCATCGAGGCGACCGACGCCGACACCACGTCCATCGGCCGCTTTCCGCAGGACCAGGAGAACACGGACTTCAACGGCTGCGTGTTGTCGAAGTCGCACGGCCGGTACTTCTGCTGGTCGCGGTTCGATTACCACCAACGGCGGGCCGAGCGGGCGGCCCGGTGGCTGGCCGATTGCGGCTATCGTGGCTACTACCTGCATGCCACCGACAGCGGCGGCTGGGCGAATCCCGCGCTTTGGGACGACCGTTGCGACGAGTGCCGCACAAATTATGGCGACGACCACGCCAAGGCCGACGCCACGGTGTTTGGCATCTACTACCGCGCGATCAAGCAGCGGATTCCTGATGCGAAGATCGTCGCGGTTGTTTATCCCTATACCGGTCGCTACCTCGATCCGGAATATGTCTATCGCGACGCGGCGTCGGCCATGGGCCAAGGCGACGCGGCCCGCGGAGTGGCCAAGCGGACGTGCGAGAAACTGACGGCGTTTCTCCAGCGGCTGGATTCGCTGCTGCCGCCCGACGTCGCCGTCTGCATTCGAGAAAGCGAACGACAACATCTCGACCTTGCCAGGCACGCCTGGGGCCGGCGTCCGTTCTACCTGTACTACGAGTATGCCTTCTGGAAAGGTTGGCGGCCGTACTACGTGACCACGCCGCTGATGACCCGGTCGCTGTACTACCCCGAGTACAACGATATCCTGTTCGGCAACGTCTCCGGATCCGGCTGGCGGGAGTTGACGCAGTTGATGGGCGTCGAGTGCGCCTGGCACGTGAACCGGCCGAACGCGACGGATTTCGACTCCGCCGTATGGCATGACTGCGGTACGGTCCGTGGCGACAAGCATCCCTGCTTGTCTTTCACGGAACGGCAAGCATTCGCCCAGCGGGCCTGCCGTTTCTGGTTCGGCGAGCAGGCCGGGCCGCTCGTCGCGCCGGTCTTCGCAGAGAACATCAGCCACCACTACATCTGTTTTCCCGACGAAGTCCTGGACCAGGTGAACCTGGATGATCCCGTGAGCACGATGCAGGAACAGGCCGACGCGGCCGGCCGCGCGGCCGCGTCGCTGGACCGGCTCTTCGCGCTTCAGCAACAGTCCCCGCTGTTGTCGGGCGACGAGTACGGCTACTTCCTGAATCTGTATCAGATGACGCACGCGGCGCGAATTCTGGCTGGACATCGGGCGGCGATGATGGCGGCGCGGCGAGCGATCCAGCAAGGCGACCGGTCGGAAGCCCTGCGGCAACTGGCGGCGGCTCGCACGTTGCTCGACGGGACAGCTTCCGCCTGGTCCGCCTTGAACAAACAGATTCCGCAGAACCAGCGATTGGCCTCGCCCACGCGAAAGACCTCGACCGCCGGCCTGCTCTCGACGCTGGAGCCGGCCGCACTGCGCCAGGAGATCGATGATCTGGCCGCTCGCACGGACGAGTTGATCGCAGCCCACACGATTCCCGGCTGGTTTGAACGCGATTGCCGCAAACGTGGGTTGATCGCCGTGCGGGCTGCGGAACCGATCATCGTCGACGGGCGGTTGAAGGAAGCCGTATGGAGCAACGCTCCGCGCATCGAGCATTTTGTCGACTGGCGCAAGTTGCGGCTGGAGAGCCTGGAAACCGTGGGCCGGCTGGCCTACGACGACGGCGCATTGTATGTCGCGATCGAGTGTTTCGATCCCCACCCATCCGAAATCGCGACGGCGATGCCGGCAGCGGATCAATACCGCCTGTGCGATAGCGTGGAAGTGCTGGTGGCGCCCGAAGCGGGTTCCCGTCACTTCGCTCACTGGATCATCGATTCGCACGGCGCCGTCTTTGACGCCCGGACGATGAAATCCGACGACGCCCCGATCCAGTATACCCCGAAGTGGAATGGCGCTGCGCAAGTGCAAGTCACGCGCGGCGCCGACCGTTGGACGGTCGAAATGGCGATTCCCCGGGCGGACGTCGGCGTGCGGCTGGAACCCGATGCAACCGCTCGTATTCTGCTGTGCCGAAATATCGTTCACACTCGGCCCGACGGCGAACACGAGCAGAACGCGTGCGTCTTCCTGGACGCCGACAAGTTCCAGACCGTGAAAAAATTCGCGACGCTGCGTTTCGGAAGCGCCCAAGCGCCGAGCCCCGAGGCTCAGGTGGACGTGACCTTGCGGCCGGTGACCTTTGGCCATGAAACGATCGGCGACGGGTCCGGCACCCGCTTTGGCGGCGACTTTGTTTTGGAGACTGACGGGAACCTGCACGACGTGCAGATCACCGCGGAGTACACCGACGGCGCGCGGCCGTTGGGCAAAGTGGAAATCGGCGTGGCGCCGTTGATCCAACTGCGTTGGTCGCCAAAGCAATCCTTGCGAATCGGCGTGCCGGTCGAGGTCCCGGGCGTCGTTTGTACCTTTGTTGTCGAAAGCCGCGAAGGCACCTGGCGAATCGAACGCCGCTTCGGCAACCCGCGACGGCCCGAAGTGCCCGCCGACCGCTTGTTCGCCCCCGGCGTCGCCAGCCAGGCGCTGGCGATGCCGGTTCACTTCAGCTCCCTGGACCCGTCGAAGTTGAACGTCGAGGAAGGCACGATCGAGTTTTGGATCCAGCCCGCTTGGGACGTGGTGCCGCGTTCCACCGGGCCGCGCGGCTCGCTGGAGCACACGCTGTTGAATGTCGGTCCCGTCCGTCCGGACCACTTGTACTTGTCCAACCACAGTTCGCTGACCATCTCGAACGTTTCTTCGGGCAACCTGTCTGCGGTTCTCGCAAACCCCAGCTACGAATCTCGCTCGGTGGACGCCGGTATCCGCGATTGGCGGGCCGCCCAGTGGCATCACGTCGCCCTGCAGTGGAAACTGGACGACGGCGGAAAGACGGCGATGGCGTTGTATCTCGACGGGCGGCTGGCGTCGGACCGCTGTTTGGGAAATACGAAGAATCCCAACGATCGCCCTTTGAAGATGAAACCGCTGCCCTTCCCCGTTCAGGTCGGATCGATGAACACGGGCTATCGCGCAGCGAATGCGTTGATCGACGAATTGCGGATCAGCTCGGTACGACGTTACGATGATTCCTTTGTCCCGGCAAAACGGCTCGACGCGGACAGCGCCACGCTGACCTTGTTCCATTTTGACGGCAATCTCGAGGCTGAAACACCGGCGGGCTGCCAAGCCACACCCGGACCCGTGCAATAGCGTTTCCGGCCGGGAACAGGACGGCTCACGTTCGCGCCGCCCTTCGCTGGCGACGCAGTCCTGTATTGAAAGGCAGGAAGACATGTCTGCAAACGATGGTCGGCGCGTGAGAGTTCACGCTGTTTTGCGGGCCTTTGGAGTGCTCGTCTCCGTCAGTTCAGCAACGCTGACTTGGGGCGTAACAGGAGCGGCCGAGGGTGGTTCCCCTCAGGCCCAGATCGTCTGGCCGATGCCGCAGTGGTCGCGGGTGAAACCGGCGGCGGTGGGGATGGACGAGGCGAAGCTGGTCCAGGCGCGCGATTACGCGGTGACCGGCGGCGGTTCCGGCTACATCACGCGGCACGGTCGGCTCGTCATGGCCTGGGGCGATCCTCGAGCGAGGTACGACTTGAAGTCCACCACCAAATCGTTCGGTTCGATCGCGACCGGACTGGCAATCAAAGACGGCAAGTTGCGGCTGGAGGATAAGGCGAAGCAGCTTCAACCGGCGCTGGGCGTCCCGCCGGAAGAAAATGCGCGGACCGGCTGGCTGGACGAGACTACTATCCTGCATCTGGCGTCGCAGACGGCCGGATTCGAGAAACCGGGCGGATACACCAAGCAGTTGTTCCGGCCGGGCACGCAGTGGGACTACAGCGATTCGGGACCGAATTGGCTGGCCGAATGCATCACACTGGCTTATCACCGCGATGTGGATGAGTGGATGTTCGAGCGGGTCTTCACGCCGCTGGGCATCCGGCGCAGCGACCTGACCTGGCGCAAGAACTCGTACCGGCCCGCCACGATCGATGGCGTCGCGCGGCGAGAGTTCGGTTCGGGCATCCACGCCAACGTCGATGCGATGGCCAGGGTCGGTTACCTGATGCTGCGTGATGGCCGATGGAACGGGCGAGAGATTCTGACCAAGGACTTTGCACGGTTGGCCCCGCGGACGCCGCCGGGCCACGAAAAGCTGCCCGTCCGCTTGCCCGAGACCTACGGCAACGCCTCGCCGCATTATGGCCTGCTGTGGTGGAACAACGCGGACGAGACGCTGGACGGCGTGCCGCTGGACGCCTATTGGTCGTGGGGACTGTACGACAGCTTGATCGTCGTGATTCCCTCGCTGGACATCGTCGTGGCCCGGGCCGGCCAGTCGTGGAAACGCGAACAGCGCGCGGACCATTACGACGTGCTGAAACCGTTTCTCGTGCCGATCGTGCAAGCCGTCCGACAGGATGGCACCCTTCCCGCTCCGCGTGAGGATCGCTCGTCACGGCGTAGAGCGACAGCTACGACCATGTGTTCCTGCCTCGGGGAGAGAGACGCGGATTATCCTCCCAGCCCCGTGATCCGGGAGGTTCTTTGGGCGCCGCCCGAGAACATCCTTCGTCGGGCCAAAGGCGGCGACAACTGGCCGATCACCTGGGGCGACGACGATTGGCTGTACACGGCGTACGGCGACGGCAGCGGATTCGAGCCGCGGCTGAAAGAGAAACTCAGTCTGGGCCTGTCGCGGGTCCGCGGCAATCCGCCGCAAGTGGTCGCCGAGAATTTGCGCGCCCCGTCGTTGGAACAGAAGGGCGACGGCGCTCGCGGCAGGAAAGCCAGCGGGCTGTTGATGGTCGAGGGCGTGTTGTACCTCTGGGCCCGCAACGCCGGCAACGCGCAACTGGCCTGGTCCGCCGACCACGGCGGCACTTGGACATGGGCCGACTGGAAGCTGACGACCAGCTTCGGCTGCCCCACGCTGCTGAACTTCGGCCGTGACTACGACGGCGCGCGCGATGAATCCGTTTACATCTATTCGCACGATTCCGACAGCGCCTACCGGCGAGCCGACCGCATGGTCATGGCCCGCGTCCCGAAGGATCGCATCCGGGAACACGCGGCCTACGAGTTCTTCCAAAGCCTCGATTCGCACGGCCAGCCGGTCTGGACCCGGGACGTCGCCCGGCGCGGGGCCGTGCTCACGAACCCGGGCCGATGTTATCGGTCCAGCGTCAGCTACAACGCGGGCCTAAAGCGTTACCTTTGGGTGCAAACGGGACCGGGCGAGGACACTCGCTTTGTCGGCGGCCTGGCGATCTGCGACGCTCCGGAACCGTGGGGGCCGTGGACTACGGTCTTCACTACCGACGCCTGGGACGTCGGACCGGGGGAAACGGCCGGTTTCCCGACCAAGTGGATGAGCCCCGACGGCCGTACGCTGCATCTGGTGTTTTCCGGAGACGACTGCTTCTCCGTGCGGCGTTGCACGCTGGTACTGGACGGCGAGGAGACGGAGTACCGGGTTTCGACCGACGGCGATGACGCCTCGTCCGGCAACCGGCAGCAACCGTTCCGGTCGATCCAACATGGCGTGCAGGCCATGCAGCCCGGCGACACGCTTTTGGTGCAGGCCGGGCGCTATGAGGAAAGCGTATCGGTCGCGGCGGAACGATCGGGTGGGCCGGGCAAGCGGCTGACGATCTGCGCAGCTTCGGGCGCCGAGTGGGTCATGCTGAACCGTCTGCCGCGCGGCATGGACAGCGGCCCCTTCCGGGTGCGCGTGGTCGACGACTGGATCAAAGTCGGCCGGATTCGATATGTGCCCATGTAGGGACTCAGGGAGACCGAAGATGACTCGTATTTCTGTATGCCTATTCTCGTTCTGCTTAGTCGTCCACGCCGGTCTGTGGATTCACGGCGCGGATGACCTTGATCTGGTGCGCGGTAACCGGCCGACGTCGCGCATCGTGCTGTCACAGTATCCGAGCAAGTTGGAGGCGTTTGCTGCGGCCGAACTTCAGACGTACATCCGAAAGGCGACGGGCGCAGAATTGGAGATCGTCGCCGACACGGCGGCCTCCGACGACGAGACTCTGATTTGCATTGGCCGGAACCGGTTTTCCAGTCAGCTTGCCGAATCGCTCGCGACGGCGCGAACCGATACGATTCTGCTGAAGCGAGACGGCCGGCGTCTGTTCTTGATCGGCCGAGATTCGCCGGACCTGGATCCGCAGACGATCGGCCGGCAGGCATTGACGTCCGAACGCGGCACGCTGAACAGCGTCTACGAATTTCTGGAACGGCACGTCGGCGTCCGCTGGTACTGGCCCGGCGAGTCGGGCGAGGTCGTGCCACAAATGAACGACCTAACGATCGGCGACCTGGACGTCGAACACGCACCGCATTTCGTCTATCGCGGCTCGCATCAGTCGCAGGAATTGATGGACAAGTATTCCTCGGCCAAAGACCTGCATCGCTGGTGGATGCGGCAAAGGCTCGGGGGAATGGAAGGCAACGCGACGGCCAACCATTCCTTCAACGACTATCCGGCCAGATTCGGCGAACAGCATCCGGAGTGGTTCGCCTTGCAGACAAACGGCGAGCGTCTGAATATCGCCGGGCCGTGGGGCGGACACGTGTGTTTCAGCAACGAGCAACTGTTCGCGCAGACGGTTCGAGACCTGCTCGACTATTTTCAGAAGCATCCGACGCACAGATTCCGCTCCGTCATGCCGGGCGACGGCTTGTCCGGCCACTTCTGCCAGTGCCAGGGATGTCAGGCTCAGGTCGAACCCGACAAGGGCGCGTCAGGCCGGTACTCCAAGTACGTCTGGGGGTTCGTCAATCGCGTCGCCCGAGAAGTGGCCAAGCAGTATCCCGACCGGGTCATTACCTGCTGTGCTTACGGCGGTTACAGGGACGTGCCGTCCGGGATTACCTTTGCGCCGAACGTGTCCGTGACTCTGTGCAGGAACGCCAACGGTTCCGGCGGCAACTACGAATGCTACCGCAACCTTCAATTGATGCAGGAGTCGAAGGAGCTGCTCGCGCAATGGTCCCAGGCCGTTTCCAACGTGTATGTATGGGATTACCACAATCTTCGCTGGAACCGCATGATGAAGGGCGTACCGGTCGTTTCGCCGCATGGGATCGCCCAGGAACTGCGGCACGATTACACGGCGGGAGTGAAGGGCCACATCGTCGAGTACAACACGATCTCCTACCATCAGAAGCAAGTGGAGAATCTGCCGCACGCCTGGGAAAACTGGTTGATGGACACGGTGAACATCTACGCCTCGTTCAAATTGCTGTGGGATGTAAACACCGACGTCGACGCACTGCTCGACGAATTCTACGGCAAGTTCTTCGGTCCGGCCGAACGGCCGATGCGGTCCTTCTATTCGTTGCTGGAATCCCGCTGGATGGAAACGAATGTGCCCGGCGACGGGGCGGTCAGCGAAAGCCCGGCCAATGTCTGGCTGCACGTCTATCCCGAGCCGGTCGTCGAACAACTGTTCGCCCACCTCGATACCGCGAAGCAGCTTGCCGGCGAAAGCGTCTACGGTCAGCGAATCGCCCGCCTGGAAGACGACTTTGGCATCATGCAGGAAAAGAGCCGCCAATGGGCTTTGGCCAAAGCGGCGGGCAAGGAAAGCGACCTCGCCGGAAACTGCATCCTCAACGGCGGATTCGAGGCCGTCACGGAGTCCGGTTGGTTGGAGGGTCCCTGGGGCGCTATGAATGCGCGACTGAAGCAGGATCCCCTGGTGTTCTCCCTGTCCCGCGAGAAACCTCATGCGGGGCAATACTCGTTCCGCATCAACGCGGCTGAGTACGGCGACAACGTGGCGACGTTGAACTACGTGATCGCCTCGTCGAACGAGGAATACCAGAAGTATCTCGGCAAACACCTGAAGCTCTCGTACTACGTGTTCCACGAGTCGGGAGAGCTGACGCTGACCACTCACTTACGGCTGTTTCAACAGAACCCGGGGGAGGAGCGGGAGTACTGCAATGCGGTCGTTTCGGTGAGAAGCGTCCCGGTCAAGCAAGGCGCATGGACCAAGGTCGAGAAGATGGGAGTCGTACCCTTCTACGAAAACACCGTGACCTTGGACCTGCTGCTCGGCGTCAGGCATTCCGGATCGAAGCCGCCGATCGTCTACTTCGATGATTTCAGCTTGACGCCCGTCTCCGGCGACGGCGGGTGTTGATGTGGTATTGTGAAACATCTGTTGCAAGCCGAAGGGACAATCACCATGGATCGACGTGAGTTTCTTGCTCGTACTGGCCAGTTGACCACGCTGGCCGTTGGTTTGTCGTCCGGTTTTTCCGCCTCGCGGATCGTTGGTCAGGAGAAGCAGGGATCGCGGCAACCCGCCACGGGACCTTTGCGAGTCTCTCCGAAGAATTCGCATTACTTCTGCGACGCCAGCGGCCGGGAAGTGCTGCTGGTCGGATCGCACACGTGGAACAGCCTGGTCGACATGGGGCGCAGCGATCCGCCCGAGGCGTTTGATTTCGACGCGTACCTGGACTTCCTCGATCGCTACGGGCACAACTTCATCCGGCTCTGGACGTGGGACTCGACGACGTGGGATACCCGCGCCAACGGAAGATTGGGCAAGGATTTCATCCATCATGTCGCGCCGCTGCCCTGGGCGCGGACCGGGCCGGGCAAGGCGCTCGACGGCAAGCCCAAATTCGACCTGAAGCAGTATGACGCCGCCTACTTCGAACGGTTGCGGGCGCGGGTCGGCGCGGCGGGCCGGCGCGGCATCTACGTGTCCGTGATGTTGTTCGAAGGTTGGGGGCTGATGCACGGCAACCGCCGGCGGGGCGCCTTGGACCAATGGGCTTGGCGCACCCATCCCTTCCACCCGGACAACAATGCCAGCGGCATCGACGCCGGTGGAAAGGTGCATAGCCTGTCCAACCCGGCTGTGAACGAGCTTCAGGCCGCCTATATCCGCAAGGTGGTCGATACGGTCAACGACTTGGACAACGTGCTGTACGAAGTGATCAACGAGGGCGGCGAGCCGAGGTGGGACTGGTGGGTGGTGGATACGGTGCGCAAGTACCAAGAGACCAAGCCCCAGCAGCACCCGATCGGGATCACCGGCCACGGGGCGGAGGACGTGAAGAGCATGTTGGCCAGCCCGGCCGACTGGATCTCGCCCGGCCGCAGGGACGGCTTCGGCGACGATCCGCCGGCTTGGGATAGCAAGAAAGTCAGCTTGCTGGACACGGACCATGTCTGGGGGGTGGGCGGCAACGGCGCATGGGTCTGGAAGAGCCTGGTGCGAGGTCACAACCCGCTGTTCATGGACCCCTACGATGGATTGGTGCTCGGCAACCGGTTCGATCCGCAATGGGAACCGATTCGCCGTAACCTGGGCTACGCGCGGCGTCTGGCCAGCCGTTTGGACCTGGCGGCCATGTCCCCACACGACGACCTCGCGTCCACGTTGTTCTGCCTCGCGGCCCCGGGGAACACCTATGTGATGTATATCCCGACCGGCGGAAAAACGACGGTCGCCCTGCGAGAAACCCCGGCCCAATTCGCTGTCGAATGGTTCAATCCTTCCACGGGAAAAGCCATTGCCGGCAAGCCGGTCGCCGGCGGAGCGGATCGCGAATTCACGGCGCCGTTCGCCGGCGATGCGGTGCTGTACTTGTTCCGGTCGTAACCCCCAGGCTTCCTTGCTTCCCGTTGGATTTGATTCGACAAACAGGACGCCTCTCGCTATGAGCGCGCATGAACACGAACCATCGAACCAGGAGATAACGAATGACTCGCATACTATCACGTTCCGCAATTCTGGCGGGCATGCTCGCTGTGACTTTGGCGATCGTCGCATCGGCTGCTGAACTATCGGAGGCTGACATATCAGCCGGCTTTGTATCCCTCTTCGACGGCAAGTCGCTGGACGGTTGGCAGGGGGCAACCGAGCACTGGGGCGCAGAAGACGGCAAGCTGATTTACGGGTCGATCAAGCCGGCCCGCAGTTCGCGGGACCTGCTCGACCTGAAGCTGATGACCACCAAGCAATACGCCGACTTCGTCTTGCGCTTCGAGTTTCTACTGGACAAGGCCGCGAACAACGGCGTAGCGGTTCGCGCGCCGCTGGAAGGCGATCCGGCGTTCGTGGGCATGGAGATTCAAGTGATCGACACGCCGAACTGGAAGAACCTCAAGCCGTGGCAGGTTCACGGTTCGATTTATGGCGTCGTAGCGGCGAAGACCGGTCACCTGAAACCCGCCGGCGAGTGGAACTCGGAGGAGATTCTCTGCCAGAACCGCCACGCGAGGGTGACATCAAATGACGTGGTGATTGTCGACGCCAATCTCGACGAAGTCGGCGACAAGACACTCGACGGGGCCGCGCATCCCGGCCTGAAGCGCGACAGAGGCTACATCGGCTTGCTGGGACACACAGGCCGAGTCGAGTTCCGCAATCTGCGGATCAAGGAATTGGGCGGCGACGATCGCGACCAAGCGAAGGCCCCAGCCACGACCGTCGATTACTTCCCGCCGCCGGAGTCGGCCGGCGGCTGGCGGACGTTGGACGGCCCGGATGACATCCGGCGGATCGCGGGCATGGACCCGGTGAAGTTGGACGCGCTGAAGCAGTGGCTACGGGAAAGCGACAACCGGACTTTTGCGGCCGTGGTCGTTCGCCGCGGACACGTCGTCCTCGAAGTCGAACGCGGCAACAGCGCGAAGACGGACGCTCGCCGCGTCGCGTCGGTTTCCAAGGCAGTGTGCGCGACGGTGCTGGGGATTGCGGCGGAGCGGAGCCAACGGGGCTTGACGCCGAAGAAAATGACGTTCGACGACCCGGCGTTCGACTTCATCCCGCAGGCCCAGCCGCTGAGCGATCCGCGCAAGGCGAAGATCACGGTCAAGCAGCTTCTGAACCACACGTCGGGAATTACACCGGAAGCCAGCGGCGCGAGGAACCAAGGTCCGTGGCGGCACGTGCTGGGTCACGACGGCGATCCGCTGACGGCCCGGCTGGCCTTCGATCCCGGGACGAAATGCGGCTATTCGACGTTCGGGCTCTATCATGCCTCGCTGGCCTGCGAGAATGTCACGGGCAAACCTTACGACCAGTTTGCCATCGAAGCGCTGTTCCGACCGATCGGCGTCGAGCATTGGACATTCGAGATTTTCGACGGCGGCGGCCCCGACGGCGACGCGAGGTACGGGCGCCATCCGTCGCACGGTCTGGGCATGCCGGCGCGCGACCTGGCGCGGATTGCCTACTGCATGTTGCACAACGGGCGGTGGCGGGACAGGCAAGTCGTGCCGCGGTGGTTCGTGGAGGAAACCGCCGCACCGACCCACGACGTGAAAGAGCCCGAACTGCGATTCAACCGCGCCGCCGAATCGTTTTCGCACGGCTGGGAACTTCCCGCGCGACTGACCGATGGACGCGGCGACGGCATCCCGCAAGACGCCCGCTTCAAGCCCGGCTCCGGCGGCCAACTGATCGCCTTCGTCCCCAGCCTCGATCTGGTGATCACCCGCCAGACCGGCAGCAGCGGAAACTGGGATTACGAGCAGTATCTGCGTTTGGCTTGTCACGCGGTTGTGAAGTGATCGCTACATGCACAAGCCGGAACCCGGAGCGTTTTCCATCCTACGGATTCGAGTGTTGCGGCGGCGTGTTGTAGCCCATCGAGTTCGTGGCCGCGTACAGGCGGTACAGGCGGTCCTGCATGAGACAGATGCGACGCGTCTTCGCGGGAATCGTCGAGGTGTAGATCCGCAGTTCGCCGTCGATGGCGGTGACCAGTTCCTCTCGCCAGTCGCCCAGAAGGTCAGCCACCATTTGCGGGCGGTCGGCTCCGGGCGGAGCGAAAATCGTCTCGCCCCGGAACTTCATCAGCTTGCCCTTGAGGATGATCTCTTTCTGCGGGTCGGCGTCCCACCAGAGCGTCGAGGGGGCCAGCGAGCCAATGTTCTCGTTGCCGATCCGCTTTCCCTGGGCCGTGAACGTCCACGCCTGGTCGCCGCCCTTGGCCTCGCCGGCGTAGCATTCCTGCCCCGGGTGCTCGGCCAGGACGTCGGCGCACATGCCTTGGCCATGGACGTGAACCGTCGGCTCCTCGTTCGCCCAGAGCGTCTTGCCGGTGAGGGCGTCGACCAATCGCACGGCGCCGCTTTTCTGACGCGGCTCGATGCCAAAAAAGATCTGCAGCCCCGGCCGTTCAGGGTCGATCTTGCCCACGAAGCAGGTGTCCGGGTGGCCGATGCCGAGCGTCCACATGGCTTTGCCGTCGTGGTCCACCAGGCACGATCCCACGATGATCTCGTCACAGCCATCGCCGTCGACGTCGGCCACGCGAATCGTGTGAGCGCCCTGACTGTCGTATCTCTCCTTCTCGTTGTGCGAGTTCCAGCGCCACACGAGATTCAGGTCGGGGTCGTACGCCTCGATCACGATCGCCCGGTAAGTCCCTCGCTGCATCAGCAAATGCGGCCGCCGGCCGTCGAGATAGGCGACGGCCAGCATGTTGCGGCAGAAGTAGTTGTACTCGCCGATCTCCGGCAGCCGCGGAATCCACGGGATTTGTTTGACGATTTGGCCCGTCTGCCCGTCCAGCTTGTACAGCCATTCCGGCCCGGACTTGACGTGGCCTTCCGGTTCGCGCGGGTCGCCTTCGCCGCCCTTCGAGTAGACTTCGGCTTTGCCGTCGCCGTCGAGGTCGTACACGACGTACGGCGCGTACCACGTGCCGGCCTCGATGGACCAACCCATGTCGTGCCGCCAGAGGAACCGGCCATCGAGCGAGTAGGCTTCGAGCTTGTAGGTGTCCGGGCTCTTTTTCCAGTAGCCGGGCGACTGATACGGATCCGTGTTGAAGTCGGGCTGCTGGAGGATGAGTTCGTATCGGCCGTCGCCGTCGAGGTCGCCGGCAGCCACCTTGTGCGTGCGGTAGTCGCCTTGGAGCCGGATGGCGATGTGCGACTGGCCGGCCGGCGTGCCCGGGGGCGCGACCGCGGGGCTGGGCGGGTCTTCGCCTTCGGCCGTCACGGGTCGGACGAAGTAACGCGAGTTGCCCTCTTGCGGCGCCTCCGGATCGACGAAGTTGGTGCTCTCGCGCACGGGCTCGGCCGTCAGTCGTCGGGCAGCGCCCGCTTGGTCCGTCTGGCGATAGACGTGGAACGCCACGTCGGTCGGGTCCGACTCCAGCAGACGCCAACCCACGTAGAGCGATCCGTCGGCTTGCCGCATGGCCACAAGACCCCGGTCGAGTTTCTCGGCCACCTGTGCCAAAGCGGCGGAACTGAGCAGCATGAGTACGGCGGCGACGAACAAACCATGACGCATGATCATCTCCTCGTTCACGAACGTCAAGCGTACCTGCAACGGCTGTGGAATTTAGCGGCAGGGAGAGACGCCGTCAAGAATTCGACGTGCGAGCTCAAGGAACGCTTCCCCCCGGACGGGTGAAGGGGAGGCTGAACCAAGTCGGGCACCCGGAGCCGCCCGGTCAGTCGCGGGATCGTCGCGCAATCATTGAGAAGGGTCGCCTGCTTGACATTCGCTGTCGCCAGAGAAGATGATTGACGAGATCATGAGCACTGTGAACGAGGTTCTTGTGACTTGCCTGTTGAGCGACTCTCAGAAGTTCTCCGTGAACGGCGTCCAACCGCGTTACTCATCCTTGATAAGGCTAAACGGTTGAAAGGAGATCGAAGATGTCGAAGACTCAACCACGTTCACGACGCGAGTTCCTCACAGCCGGTGCAATGGGGGCATCCGGCATGATGCTTGCCGCGGCCACGACGGCTGGCAGCGAGGGGGATGCGAAAGGCGAGACGGTCAAGGTGCGATTCGACGAGTTGTTGCCGCACGAGTTCCGCAAGCGACTGGCGGAGCGCCCCATCGCCTACCTTCCCTTGGGCACGCTGGAGTGGCATGGCGAACATTTGCCCTTGGGAGCAGACGCTATCCAGAGTGAAGCGTTGATGATCGAGTGCGCTCGGCGGATGGGCGGCATCGTCATGCCCGCGATCCACCTGGGACCGGATCGATCCAAGCCGGACGACGAGGGGAAGATGCTGGTCGGGATGGACTACGCCCAGTCGACCACCCCGCCAAGGCAGTTGGACGGCAGCTGCTACTGGGTGCCTGACGAGTTACATGAGAAGATTGTGGACGCGATCCTGACTCAGTTGAAGCGAGCCGGGTTTCGGGCCGTCTTCGCCGACGGGCACGGCCCTTCGCGGCGGAGTTGGGTGGAGCATATCGCCGAGCGAGAGACGAGGTTCGGGCTCAAGCTGATCGGCGTGACCAAGGAAATCAGCCGGACCTGGAAAAGCCAGGTCGATCATGCGGCACGAAACGAGACTTCGCTAATCATGCACTATCGCCCGGATCTGGTCGATCTGTCCCGGCTGCCCGAATCCCCCGACGAGTGGCCCCAAGGCGTAGGAGGACAGGATCCGCGAGGTGCAACGGCGGCCTATGGGAAGGAATGTCTGGAAGTATCGGTGGAACTTGTCCGGAGACGTTTCACCGAGGCCGGTCTGCTGTAAGCGCCACCGACGTAGCCGCAAGTATCCTTACTTGCGGCTTGGCGCTGTTGAATCCCCCGTCCCGACACGTCTACACGGCGGCCGAATATTTCGGGGGGTCAGCCACGGCTACCAAGGAGCCTGCTATGCGTTCTTCTCAAAACCTGGTCCGTCTGGTTCTTAGTGCTTCCCTATTCGTAACGGTTTTCCCCATTTACGCGCAGTCCATCGACACGGCTGCCGTGGACGCCATCGTTGAAGATGCGCGCAAGGCGTGGGCTGTTCCCGGCGCGGCGGTGGCGATTGTGAAGGACGGCAAAGTCGTCCATCTCAAGGGATACGGCGTCAAAGAGCAAGGGAAGTCCGATCCGGTCACGCCCGACACGATCTTCAACATCGGCTCTACCGGCAAGTCCTTTACGGCGCTAGCCGTCGCCGTTTTGGCGGACGAAGGAAGGCTGAACTGGGATGACCCGGTCCGCAAACATCTCAGTTACTTTCGCCTCGCCGATCCCGAGGCGGATCGGCTGGTAACGCTGCGCGATCTGGCCACCCACCGCGTCGGCCTGGCCCGCAACGACGACCTCTGGCAGAATTCGCCGCCGCTTTCGCGCGAAGAAATCATCCGGCGAGTCGGGCGTCTTCCGTTGGAAAAGCCTTTCCGCTCGACGTTCCTTTATAACAACCTCATGTATCTCACGTTGGGTTGTGCTGCCGGTGCCGCCGATGGCGGCTCGTGGGAGAGGGTCGTGCAAGAGCGCGTCTTCGATCGCTTGGGGATGAAGTCGGCGAATTTCAGCCATGCGGTGGCGGAGAGGTCGCCGGATCATTCCAGCCCCCACGTGAAAGAGGGCGCCCGGATCAAAGCAAAACCTTGGCGGAACCTGGACAATATCGGCCCGGCCGGCTCGATCAATGCCAGCGCACGCGACTTGAGCCAATGGCTGCGTTTTCAACTGGGCGACGGAACCATTGACGGTAAGCGCGTACTTTCCGGTGCCGCCCTGGCCGAGACTCACAAACCCCAGATAGCCACGCCGTCAGAGGGAAAAACGCGGAAGATCTTTCCCTACGCGGAGAATACCGCTTATTGCCTCGGCTGGAACAGCCACACGAACCGCGGCCACTTGATCCTATGGCACGGCGGCGGCGGCCCCACCGGCTTTCGCACTCAGATTCTCTTGGTACCGAAGAGCAAGTTGGGAATCGCCGTGGTCTCCAATGTGGAAGGCGTGCCGCAGTTGCCGGAGCCGGTGGTGAATGGCATCCTCGATCTGGCTCTGGGCTTTCCCAAAAGAGATTGGAGCAAGGCGATTCTCGACGCCCTGAAATGACCTCGCTCCCAGCCGATGCGGACGGATGACCGGCGCCTATGGCCAGCGGTTTGGCATGCCGTGGAACGAAGACCAATACCGCACGAACTGAACGACGATGCCTGATACGAGAGAGGCAACGCCATGATCCCTGCAATTCGCAGTCTTTGTGTGCGCCCGCGTTTTGCAGCGACGCTTCTACTTGCGACAACTTGGCTTCTTGTTCCGCGAGTCGGTGCGGCCGAGACGACGCCCCGATTCGCGGTGAAGGAAGTTGCACTTCGCGCGGCCGGGGACTACGCCAATCCCTACACCGACTGCGCCGCCGACGTCGTCCTCACGGAGCCGGACGGGAAGACCACGCGCTCGACGCCGCTGTTCTGGGACGGCGGCAAGACGCGCAGCTTGACGCAACCACCCGCCGCCACGTACGGGTGCCTTGCCGAATCGGGCCGCCGGTACGTGGTTTACGGACGCGGCTTGAAGAAGCCGGTGGAGCTTTCCTTGAAAGCGAGTTCCGGATCGCTGAGCGCCAGGCAATTCGATCCCCGCACCGGGGAATCGAAGACCGTCGTCCCGCGAGTTGCCGACAATCGCCTGACCTATCAGCCGCCGGGCGATCGGGACTGCGTCCTTCTGTTGGAATGCAAAATGTGAGATGCAATCGCCTAAGGATCGGCCGAAGAATAACTTCCGCATTTGCGGAGTAGTAGGCACACGCCGTGTGCCGTAACCGGCGGACGGCACACGGCGTGTGCCTGCTACTGAAGTCGGGAAGCTGTTTTTCGGCCGATCCCAAGTATCCCGGCATCGCCGGGCAACGACTGGGTGCTGCTGCCGGACGATACCTGACGAAACTCTCCACCCCCGGGACAACGAGAATGAGGACTGCCATGACTTGCTCACCGAACATGAAACACCCGACGAGCACCGCAAGACGCCCACGATTTGCCACGGGCACGATTATCGTCCTCCTGATCGCTTGCTCGACGGCATCGTCGCTGCCGGCGGCGACGCCCGGGCTTGATTGGACCGACGTGGCGGGCGTGAAGATCCCCGTTCCGCCGCGCGAGCATCCGCGAGTGTATCTGCGTGCCGAACAGGCCGCGCAGTTGCCGGCGCGGCTGCGCGATTCGGTGCTTCAGCCGGTCGTCAAACGGCTGGAGGCGATGGCCAGAAAGTCGCCGCACTACCGCGTCGAATGGGAGGCACTACAGTATCTGGCCAAGTCGAACCAAGCCGAGGGCCGTGCGACCATCCAGCGCACGCTGGCGCTGCTGAAACGTACCGAATTGGCCGACCGGCAGGATGCCTGCCGCGAGACCGGCCGCATGATGGTGACCGGGGCCATCGTCTATGACTGGCTGTATCCGCTGCTGACGGCGGACGACAAGCAAGCGTTCATCGCCGAGCTGGTCCGGCTGGCGAAGACGCAGGAGTGCGGCTACCCGCCCACGCGTCAGGGCTCGGTCACCGGCCATAGTTCCGAAGCGATGATCATGCGCGATATGATCTCGGCGGGCATCGCCGTCTACGACGAGTTTCCCGAAATGTATCGCCTGGCGGCCGGACGATTCTTCCGCGAACATTTGCCGGCGCGCAATTGGCTGTACAACGGCCACGCCTATCACCAAGGTGATTCCTACGGCACGCACCGCTACAGTTGGGACACGTATCCGCTGTGGATCTTCGACCGGCTGGGCGCGGGCAATATCTACAACCCGGAACAGCGGTTCGTCCCCTATCTGTGGGTCTACACCACGCGGCCGGACGGCCAGCGGCTTCGGGCGGGCGACACCTTCATGACCAGCAGCCAGCGAGGCCGGCCGTGGAGCGAGTTTGTGGGGACGCTGCTGACCGCCAGCTACTACGGTGACGGGACGCTGCTGCCCCAGTTCCTCCAGCAGGGCGGCGCCAGCGACAGCGAAGCCCTCTTTGAATTCCTCTGGCGCGACACGCGGCTCCAGACCAAACCGCTCGACGACCTGCCCCTGTCCCGCTATTTCGGCTCACCTTTCGGCTGGATGGTGGCTCGCACGGGCTGGGGCCAGGATGCGGTGATCGCCGAGATGAAGGTCAACGAGTACAACTTCGTGAATCACCAGCATCTGGACGCCGGCGCGTTTCAGGTTTACTACAAGGGCGCTCTGGCCGTCGACTCGGGCTTGTATTCCGGCTCGTCCGGCAAATACGGCAGTCCCCATTGCCAGAACTACTACTGGCGCACCATCGCGCACAACAGCCTGCTCGTTTATGATCCGCAGGAGGATTTTGGCAAACGCGGCTACGGCAACGACGGCGGGCAGCGTTTGGCGGGCGGCCGCGGCGAAGCCCGTTCGCTCGAAGTCCTGCTGGATCCGGCCAAGGGCTACCGCACCGGCAAGGTGCTCGCGCACGGCTTCGGCCCCGACCCGCAGATGCCGGAATTCACGCTGTTGGAAGGCGACATCGCGGACGCCTACGGCCCAAAGGTCCGACAAGTCACGCGTTCGGTCGCTTTCCTGGATTTGCACGGAAAACAAGTGCCGGCCGCCCTGATCGTGTTCGACCGCGTGGTCAGTGCCGATCCCGAGTTTCGCAAGCTCTGGCTCCTGCACACGCAGGAGGAGCCTCGCATCGACAGCGGATCGGCCGTGGTGGACTGTACGCGCCACGACCAACAAGGCCGTTTGATGTTGGACGTTTTGCTGCCCGCTGCGGAAAACCGGCAATTGGCGGGCATCGGCGGGCCGGGCAAAGAGTTCTGGGTCTTCGGTACGAACTACGCCAACGACACCGAGCCGGCACGGCTCGAGCGCAGTTCCCTGGAACCCGGCGCTTGGCGCATCGAGCTGTCGCCGAAGGCAGCCGCGAGCGAGGATCTGTTCTTGACCGTGATGCAGGTCACGGACCGGACCGCTCCGGGACGTTTTCCCGTGCGGCTCGTTGAGTTACCGGATCGCGTGGGCGCATTCATCGAGCGTCCGGACGGCAACCGCTTGGTGCTGTTCCGCCGCGACGTCGCGCGTTCGGCCGAACCGGCGACCATCGAATCTCCCGGTCCCGGCACAACCGGCGTGCTGGTCGGCGACCTCTCGCCCGGCGTCTGGCGCGTGCGACGCGCCGGCGAAGCAGCCTCGCGCGAAATCCACGTCAGCAAGGAACTCGGCGCTGCGTGGTTTGAAGCCTCGCCAGGCACCTGGCGTCTGGAGATCTCGACACCGTAACCGTTCATTGCGCCAAGAAGCTCGGGAAAGGGGGATGTCTATGGGAAGTTGAGACGGAAACCTTTCAGCGGAGCCTTTGCGGGTGGAAGTCCCGTCCGGCAAAGCCTGACCAGCAGCCGGGAGCGAGTCTTGCGTG
>DATKZH010000160.1:0-4221 GCA_035528065.1 Thermoguttaceae bacterium
GCGCTTCCCCGGGTTTCGGTTTGGGTTTGGGTTTCGGTCATTGGGACCATAGCGGCGGGGGTTCGTTGCGCGGAAAGGCTTCACCTCGGTACGTCGGCAGGCCAAGGAGTGCGGCCCGGGATGCCCGGTTGGCTTCGCAGAGCTGAGCCAGGATCCTGGTCAACAGGTTGTTGACCGTGGTCCGTCGCTCGTGGGCGAGCACCTTGACTGCTTCGTGCAATCGCGGCGGAATGCGGACGGTGAGGACTTTGCGTTTGGGTTTCGTGGTCATGGGAGCTAGCTAGTAATTCGGAGCGTTTTCTGGAACGAGAAGCACGCGGCCGGTAATCATTTCGTCCGGCACATCGAACAGGCCGCGTTGACCCGTGTAGGGAATCGGGCTCTGGAACCGTCTTGCGTTAGCCAGCACAAGACACTGGGGACCTTCGACGTGCAGATGGGTGCGGAGCCAGAGCAGGTTGTCGGCTAACGGCGGCTCGTCGCAGGTTCTCGGAAAGATGCGATCGAACCGAATGCAATTAGTCAAGTCGGTAATGCCCAGCAACGCACCGAACGGCATGTCTTCGGGAACGGGACCGTCCCACGTTTTCAGCCACTTGCGGTCCTTGCCCGCATGGATCAAGAGCGGTCCGCGATAGGCTGTGTACCGGGTACGATTTTCGACCCGCTTCAGGTAGCGCGGGTCTATGCCTTTCCAGCCGACGATCAGCGATGCGTACGGCTGGCAGATCGTGAGTGCCTTCATGTCAATCCTCCTCCGCGTAATCCGGTTTGTCGTCCGGATGGAATAGGTTTTCGCCCCGTTCGACCCGCCGGCACATCGCGTCGAGCTTCTCCCGCGAGCCGGGCGGCGCGTCGGTCGGTTCGCCGGCCGGCTGCGGGTGGAAGTCGATCTGCAGGCGAGCGTGGACGCTGCTGCGGATGGCGTCGAAGATGGTGAGGGGCATGGGGATGGTAGTGGGTAGTGGGTAGTGGGTAGTGGGTAGTGGGTAGTGGTTAGTGGGTAGTGGATAGTGGGTAGTGGGTAGTGGGTCTACAAGATGGCAGGAAACGACTCGTTCTCGGAATTCCAACGAATGTAAGAACAGGTTCGACCTGCTCGCATCAAGTTCCAGCCCTTGATGCAAATTGCCCGCATTGTAGTATCCGTTGATCGCTTCTCTTTTGGGAGAGCACGGTTTGTCAGCAAGGTTTCACGCACGACTTTTGCGGGACATCGCTTGTTGGCAATAACGCCGGTGCCGATGGCTTCCCAGAATTTCCCCGCCAAGTCTGGATCCTTCAGTTCCATCAAATGGTACAATGCGGCGCTTGTGCCGCTGCTGTAAATGTCTCGGATTCTAAGGCGCATCACGAACGCCAGGCTTTCAGCGATTGAGGGACGTTCCTCCAGAAGCCGAAGTCCGAGTTGCGGAGTAAAACCACCCGATTCGTTCGGAATCGTGTCATCGAGGTTGTAGACCGCGAAGATTGCCGTCGCCATGGCGTTGTAGTTCTTGCAGTCGCGTATGGCCAACAAGTGCCCGAGTGTCCGCAACCGACCGCTGTCGATGGTGTCGAAAATCTTGCTGTCCGAACTGATATCGAAAACCACCCAGCACCACACACTCACGCCAGTTTCGGCAATGGCGTTCAATCTAGTCTGTCCATCGCGCAGATCGCCGTTGTCGTCAAACTTGATTGTCTCTCCGTTGATCTCCCAGGCCCCCAGCGAAATGGCACGCTGGAGTTTCAGCGAATCCGCAGGGCGGCAAGGTCGGTTCTTGGCGTTCTTTTCAAGCCACTGTTTAGCCAAGGCCGGCGTGATGAACACCTTCGTCGCGTAAGACTTGTCCGGGGCACCTTCGGTTTTCAAGGCAGCGTCTTTCGGCGCCTTTTTCTGAGTCGGGTTGGGACGATGTCTTTTCATCTTTTGAACCTTTCGTAATGGAGCTGTTAAACGAGAAAGCTGCACGCCTCTTGGACGCGCATTCTGCACAAACGCAAATCCGCCAACGCTCGTTCCCGCTGTGCCGCAAGACCTATCGTGCTTTCCTGCACGCGAGACATGAGCGTCCTAATGTCGCGAAGCAAACCCGCGATAATTTCCGGGGTCTTTGTCGATCGTTTGCTTTGTCGCTGAGGCACCCGCAGTCGTCTTGCTACCGCAGTTGCTTTTTTTTTACCCTCCGCCACGAGTTCGGTTTGTCTGGTCTTAGGAAACTTCTTCGCTAGGGTTTCGGCGCAGACCAACGACAAGTCGCCTTTGTCCACCGCGGCGACCAATTCTTCCGAACCGTGCATTATCACGTTTCGTGCCCGGTCCACGCTGGCTGCGGAGACATCGACTGCCCTGCCGGCACAAGTGCTAGCCCGGCCTCGGTCGCCGGCTTTGCGGGGAGGTAAACCCTCCGCATCTACAGACGCGGAGGGTTTCTTTTTGCCGCGTCCGCCTTCTTTCCCGCGTTCTCCAGCAGCCGCCTGCCTCTTCTTCGCTTCCCCCTCGTGATACCCCCTCACCCGCGCCGCGACCATCGCACGCTGCGAAGCGTCAAGCTGTCGGCGGTGGAGGTTCAACGAAAGCACGTAAGTCGCGGGGTCTTTTGCCGCGTTCGCGTCTACTGACCGAAACATCGGTTCTACCCCGATCTTCTGGCAGGCCATCCATCGTCGCCTGCCGTCGAGAATCAACCCGTCAAGGGTTTCAATCGGAACACGCAATCCATGTTCCTTGATGTCCTTCGCCAACTCGTCGAGGTGTTCCTCGTCGAGCGGGAAGATGTTCGCCGCTTCATGGAATTCCATGATGGCCCTCGCTTTCTAAATGGTCTTGTTCGTCGAAGCCTTCGGTCGCCAGCTTGTACCAGGCTTCGGCTTCGCGTTCCGTTGTCAGGGCGTCTGTCAGGGCGTTCAGTTCTCCGCGAACCTGGGCGTCGCACGTTTCGCAAATTCGCGGAAAACTGAGTTCGGGAGTGATCGAATGGTGGCCGCAACGAGCACACAATCCCGTATAGTTGCGGCTCCACTTGGTCAATTGCTGTCCCCAGAGAAGCGACACACTATCCGGAGCGATGGCGTGAGAGAGAATCCAGATTCCCACTACGTCGCCCACCCACAGAAAGTCCGGCACGTCTACGCCGTCTTCCAGCATCTTCGCCAACCGCAACGCCCGGCAGCGAATCCTTTCCTTGATGTTTTCGCCTTCCATCGTCCCTTCCTTTCGTGTCCCTTCGTGCTCTTCGTGGACGACCGCCCCGCTACGGCAGCGGATGAGCCGCGTTGTACTTCATGCACGCCTCCAAAATCTTGTCCCGCTTCGCTTCGCCGATCCGCGGGATGCTCGTCAGCGGCCGACCCGTCGCCGTCCAGTCGGCAATGTCGCCCCGCGTCGTGATGGACCGCTCGGAACATTCGCGGAGCACCTGACAGATTCCCTTGGGGATGCCCAGCTCCTCGGTCGTCACGCTTCGCCAGCTCGCGTCTTCCGGCAGCGCCGTCGACGTGACGGGCTCGTTCGGATCGGCCGCCTCTTCCATCGGTTCGCTGGTCGCCTTGCCGAGTTTCGGTCCGTCGAACAACGGCAATCGCTCCGGTCCCTTGGCGAGGTGCTTGCGGAGTTCGGCCACGACTTCTTTTCTTGCCTCGCGGGACGCCTTCAGTGCTTCGCCGCACTCGAATTCACGGATCGCCGCTTCGCCTAACTCTTCCTCCAATCGGGATCGTCGCCGCTCGAACACCTCTTCGGGCGTTGCTTCCGTGCATACGGCCATCGGTGCCGTCGCCGGCGTCGGGTCTTCCGCCGCGTCCGTCGCCTCGGTTTCATCCGGTGCGTCCAGCGGCACCGCTTCGGCCGACGGCCGTGGACCGTCGGGGTTCCATCCGATTCTCTGAAAGGCACGCTCGAAGTTCTCCAGGTCTTCCAGGACGATGGCGTCGCGTCGCTCGGCCGCCTTCTGACCGTCGTGTTGGACCGACTGGCTGGTCCAGTAGGTGACCAACTCTTCCAGCATCGCGGCGATGGCTTCTTTGCTGCTGGCGTATTCATCGCCGGTCACGTCGATCACGCCGCCGGCTTGGGAAGCATCGGCACACTTGGTTCGCTCGGTTACCCAGGCGGCTCGCCAGGTGTGCCACAGTGTTTTGGTAACGAAGACTACGGCGTCCGTCTTCGATTCGGCGCGGATCGGAATCCTGATTTCCTCCACGCCCCTGATGTAGATGCCCTGTTCGTTGACGTGCGGA
>DATKZH010000161.1:0-3773 GCA_035528065.1 Thermoguttaceae bacterium
ACTGCGTTTCGGATTGCAGGCTGACCTCGACCCCATCTACAAAATCGGAGCCGCTGCCGAGCGCGAGCGGTGTAAGACGATAGTCCTCTTGGGCGACGTCCTCACACGCTTCGTCGTACCCGCGGCCATTCCGGCCAGTCAGACGTGGCAGCGACTACTGGAGCCCGGACGCTACCTGCGCTACTTGGCGCGCAACTTCGTCGTCTGGTGGGTCCCAGGGACTTCGGACTCCTTCATGGCCATGCGGCCCTTCCGCATCGCCGCCAAGCCGGTGAGAGTGGCCAAGCACTCGACGCTGCTGTTGCCCACGGACGGCGCGCCCAACATCCTCTTCTCATCCCGGCCCCCGAGGTTGGACGAGCAAGCTGGCCCGCCTGTCGTGCGCGGGCTGCTGCGTTGGCTGGCCAAGGCCGACCCGAGCGTGGACGTGCGCGAGGCCGCGGGGGCCGCCAGGATTCGCGAGCGAGCGCGTGAGGCCGCAAAGGGCATCCCGCTGATTGCCGTGGTACACACCGGGGCCTTCCCGTATGCGGGTGTCTTTGACGACATTGTCGCAGCCAGCGTGGTGTCGCCAGAGTTGGCCGTGGCGGTGCAGCCTGACGGGTGCTACGACTGCCGGATTGTGAAGCTGTGAGCTACTCGGTCAGCGGACTCTGTTTCCTGATGCTCGGCAGGGTGTTCGATTTGCCCAACTGCTCGCGCAGTATCACGTTCGTTTCGCTCTCCCACCACTCTCTCGCATAGTCCGGGTCACTCGAATACAAGTTCCGGTAGATCGAGCGCATCTCGGTCCACGACTGCGTGGGTGACATCGCTTCCTCAGTCGGTCGCTCGAAGCCGCCCCACAGCATGTGCGCGACCTTCTCGTAGACGTTGCGGTCGTTTTCCTTGAAGTCTCCGTACCGCTCCCGCCAGTCCTCGTCGGCCATCGCCCGCACCAAAGACATCACTCGCACGCCATACTGATTCTTCGCGCCTTCGTAGACGCTCGTAAAAGCCGAGGCCAGCGGAATCGACGTGTCGAGATACCGGGCCTGCAAGGTCTGCCACACCGTCTTGGCCGTTTCCTCGACCGACTGACCGGACTGCTCGCCACGTCGCAAGGCGGTCTGCACGTCAGACACCAGGCCGACGACGGTGGAGAAGCCGGGCGACAGCAGGGTGTAGCCCCAGCCGAACAGCGACTTCGGATCGTAGTCCTTGCGGCCAAGTATCTTGGAGAAAAACAGGGAAACCCCAAAGCTGGCCCCGATGGTCGCAATGAGCGACGCAAGGCCCTGAGTCATCTGCGCCCAGTCACGGCTGCGGATGCCGTCAGCCAAAGGCTTCATGCCATTCCGGTATACGGCCTCGAACGCGCCCCGGGGGTAGGTGTATATCCCGAACAGTGTTCGGGATAACGGGTTCTGCTCGACCAGCGCGCGGCTGGCGATGTCATACCGGAAGTTCGCATTATCGGTCTTGAGGCGCGCGTACTCAGCGGAGAAGCCGGCCACGTCCTTGTCGACCATCAGGCGGGTCTTGAGTGACGCCGCCTGACTGGCTGGGAGGTTCTCCATGAAGAGCGAGGTGTTGATTCGCCGCCAGCTTGCCTTGCCTGCAAGGAACTTGGTGGCCAGATCGTGAGCCGCCAGGTACGCCGGAGCAGCCGAAATCTCACGTCCAAACTCGTCAGAGAACTGCGCCCACTCTATCCAGTGGTCGAAAAACTGCTTGGCCGTGTGGATGCCGCCATTCCAGCGTGACTCGCCGATACCGCTGATGTCGTCGAGCGCCATCTGGTAGCGCGCGCGGGCCATCCGCTGTGTAACCATGTTCTTGAACGTCGTAGCCATGAACTCGCGGTAGTCAGCCGGCAGGTCCTTGCCCCGGAACGCCCGCCAGCCGTACTTCATCAGAATCGGAGCTGGCACCTGACCGGGCATGAATACAAACGGTTGCGCCATGTTCCGCACCGTCCACCACGCCATGCGCGTCGGGTCGGCGAAGTACCCCGTCCACCAGATGTGGCTGGTCTGCGCCACAGCCCGCAGGAGCTTGCTTGGGACGCTCCGGTCACCGGCCCGGAAGGTCGCGGCCTTGCGAAGCTGGTCGAGCGCCCCGATGTCGTCCTTGCTGAGCGCGGCAGACTTGGCCGACTCGCGGAGCCGCTGGACATCATCCCATACCGCGTTAGCCACAGCGTTCGTGCTGACGTGCCGGTAAACCGCACCGATGATGTCGTTGCCCTCGAATGGCTTACGCGGAGCTTCTTCACCCCGGGTCTTCTCGCCCACCGGACGGTTTTCACCCACGGCGCCGGCACCCGGAATCTTCACCGTCTTGGACGGCTCGGCGATACTGAGCATCCGACCGATGATGTCCTGAGCGTCGCCACCCATGTAGTAGTAGTCCCGGGCACCCATGTCCACGGTCTTGAGCCACTCCCTGACCGCGGGCCAGCCGCCAGTAGTCAGAATCTTCACGCCCTCGGCCAGCGATTCCTGCCGGGCATCGGGCGGCTTGTCCCCGCCTTCCATCCAGTCGCGGAATCGCACCTGCTTGATTTCCAGCCCGCCCTCGTTCTGCAGGACGTCGTCGAGGGCTTGGGCGATCTTCTGGACCCGGTCGTGGCCACGCTCACCCCGGGCCCTGTCGGATTCCAGTATGCGCTCCCAGAAGAACTCCTTGGTCTGACCGGGCCGATTGAATAGCCAGTCGCCAATCAGGTTGGCTTCACGCACCGAGAGCTTGGTATCCCACGGCTTCAGCCCGGCAGACTTGATGCGGTTGTCTATGGCCTTGAGAATCCGCGTGTTGGCCTCGTTCGACCACTCAATCATGTGGTCGATGTGCCGACCGAATACCTGACCGGTCCGCATCTCCAGCCCGTTCACGGCGTACCGGGATGAGGCCAGGATGGCCGTGAGGGACGCCAGCCGGTTGGGTCGTTTCCCGAGTTTGTCCATCGTCTCCCAGTCTCGCATACCCTTGCCGACTTGCCGGCCAACTTGCCGGACGGTGCGCAGGAACGACCGGCGAGATGCCGGGTCGTCCGGGAGCTTGACCTCGCCACCCTTGCTGAGGTTGGAGAAGAACCGCATGGTCTGCTTGTACGCCTTCTCGTTCACGGCGTCGAACTCTTCCGGCGCCATGCCGGAACGTGCGCGGATCCCGGACGCGATGACAGTCTTGATGTCGGCCCGCTCGGCATCGGTGAGCTGCCGGTCGAGCGACAGCCCGCGGCCTGTGACTTCGTCGTAGCCGGGAGTGGCGTGGACCAGCGTGGAGAACTCTCCGCGAGTCAGGCCCCCCGGCTGGTCAATCTTGTTCGCCAGGGCCTTCCACTCCGCGTCGTTGGTCGGCGGCTGATAGCCCGCGGTCGCCAGCTCGCGGAAGGTCCGGTCAGACGGTCGGTAATCGTTGGCCACGACGCGAGTGCCGAAGCGCGGGATGAGTTCCATGTTCTGTCCGTTCAGGTCGGTGGCCAGCAGTTCGCGGCCAGCGTTGCTGAGTGAGGCCACGACATACCGCTTGCCGTCCCGCTCGGCCAGCGTCCCGGGCTCGAAGTCACCCCAGGTCGGCGGCCGTGCGTCCATCTCGGGCGTCGGGATGTCAGCCGCAACCTCGGCCTTGCGGGCGATCTGCCACGAATGCTCGACGTAGGGCAGGTAGAAGCCGTAGCCCTCTTTCTGGAGGTCGCGAGCAAGGTCGGCAGGCGTCTTGCCCTGCGTGAGATAGTCCTGCGCGATTTTGTCCAGCAAATCCTGCTCGGCAGCGGGAAGGGGCGGCGG
>DATKZH010000162.1:0-17152 GCA_035528065.1 Thermoguttaceae bacterium
CTTCTATCGTCTTTTGACGGGGAAGGTTCCGTTTGCCGGCGAGTCACCGCTCGAACTGGCAGTTAAAGCGGCCACTGCGGAGTTGCCGCCTGTGCGATCGGTCAGTCCGGAGGTACCATCCAGTGTGGCATCCGTCGTCGAGAAAATGCTTTCGCGCCACAAGGAGAACCGCTTTGGCACAGTCGAAGAATTAGTGGACTCCGTGCATTGGGCAACCCAAGTGTGCCACGCGGAGCTTCGAACGAGACAATTCAGAGTAATGCACTCGATGGCAACGTCGGAAGGGCCCCAGCCGAAACCCGTTTCACCCAGCTTGGCCCTTGCGCCGTTCGATGAGTCAACAGCGCGGAGGCAACAACAGGCGTGGGCGGAGTTTCTAGGCAGGGAGGTGGTGATCAGTAACAGCATTGGCATGAAACTGACGCTGATACCGCCCGGAGAGTTCCTTATGGGTTCGCCCGAATCCGATGGAAAGGCTGGAGGCGACGAGAAACCCCAGCATCGGGTTCGTATTACGAAGCCGTTTTTTCTGGGTGTGTATCCGGTGACGCAGGGTGAGTATGAGCGCGTAATGGGTGAGACCTCGGCGAACCAAGGCGAGGGCAAGTCCGCGCCGGTGGTCCAAGTGAAATGGGACGATGGGCTCGAGTTTTGCCGCAAGCTCTCGGTGTTGCCTCAAGAGAAGGCAACCGGGGCAGTGTATCGTCCGCCCACGGAGGCAGAGTGGGAGTATGCGTGTCGGGCGGGGACGACCGCCGATTACCCGTTCGGGGGCGACATATCAGCGCTAAGAAACTATGCTTGGCAAGGCGAGGATAGAGTCTATAGCCCACAGTCGGTCGGCATGAAGCGACCAAATGCGTGGGGCCTCTTCGACATGCTCGGGAACGTTCGTGAATGGTGTCAAGACTGGTATGCTGAGGAATACTACAAGGTTTCGCCCGTGGACGATCCTCTGGGGCCAATGGAATGGTCGGAGAATAACGACAGGGTGGCGCGGGGTGGCAGCTATCATTACGTGGCGGCGGGATGCCGATCGGCGTGCCGATACCATTCCGCAAATTGCTGGCACAGTGATATAGGTTTCCGTGTCGTCCTACTAGTTCCGGTCGGCCTAGGGGCAAGCTTAACCAGCGCGCGGAGCGAGCCGGAAGCGTAAACCGATGTAACCGCGATCGGGGCCGCCATCTCGTGCTGAAGTAAAAGCTGAACGGTCGTGATGCTCGCTGGTGCTTTCCCGTTGCCAACGTCCGATAAAGGGCCGTACGTTCGCTCGATGTGTTCGTCCGCCTCGAATCCAAGGGGCGGCAGGCCCAACGGGGCATGTTTGGGCGGATCAGAGCCCGGCGCCGCCCTGCGAACGGCGGGAGAGGCGCCGGAAACCGGAGGTGCAGGCGTCGGCCGCCCGGGTTGTACGCAACGGCGTGGAAATGACCGCTGCTGTTGCCGAACGCCGGCTGGAGGCTCATCTTCTCCCCCCAGGTCCACGAACTTGGCGACGCTGCCAACGGGAGGTCGGCAACAAAAACCCACGAGGCGACCAAGCAACCCTTCACCCCGCCACGTCTGTCTCGGTTCATGCCCCCGGCTGGCTGCCATAACGTGCGTCGGTCACATCGAACCGACGCATCGAAGCTGCACAGGCGGGCCAAGTCATAAGACCTTCGTATCCCGGGACAAGACGGGCACCAATCCCTGAGGTGTGGCTATCGAGGACCAGCCAGTCCGAAATACTCGTCCGGTCAATCAAGACGCCAAGAACCCGTGGCGGGCGAGGAAAACGAAACACGCTTCAGGCGTAATGTCGGCGACGGCCCCCCATTAAGCGGGGTGATCCCGTAACGAAACCTTCCGCGTCAGATGCGGCGCATTGCCCCGCAGCGGGCGCGTCGCGTGGAGATACTGGAACTCTGCCCGGGCGCGGCCGCCACCGCGGCTCAGTCCGTCTCGCCCAGGAGGAGGCCGCAGTAGCTTTCGTAACGCCGCTCATCCAGTCGGCCGTCGGCCACGGCGTCCTTCACCGCACAGTCGGCCTCATGGGTGTGCGTGCAGTCGGGAAACTTGCACTGGCTCACGTACGGCCTCACGTCGCGATAGAAGCCGGCCACTTCCTCCGGGATCACGTCCCACAGTTGAAACTGGCGGATCCCCGGGGTGTCGACGACGTAGCCCCCGAAAGAGAGGGGCAATAGCTCCGCGGTCGACGTCGTGTGCCGGCCCTTTTCCGTGTCGCGGCTGACCGATTCGACGCGAAGGCGCAAGGACTCGTCGATGGCGTTCAGCAAGGACGATTTCCCCACCCCGCTCTGCCCAACCATGACGCTCTCCCGATCCTTGAGCAGCCGGGGCAACCGGGCGATGCCGAATCCGGTCCAAGCGCTGAGAAGCAGCACCTGGTAGCCCATCTGACTGTAAACGCCCACCAGCGGCTCGAGCGATGCCGGCTCGATCAGGTCGACTTTGTTGATGCACACGACGGGCCGGACGCCGCTCTTTTCCGCCGTGACCAGCAGGCGGTCGATGAGATTGGGCTTCAGTCGCGGTTGGGCCGCACTGGTCACGATCAACACCTGGTCGACGTTGGTCACGATGACGTGTTGCCGCCCGCGGCTCGTCCGGCACAGGCTCCCCCGCCGAGGCTCCACCCGTTCGATGATCCCCTCGTTCACGTCCGTGCCCGAAACGGGGCGGAACAGCACGCGATCGCCGGCCACCACGACGTGCCTCTGATCGGTCGAGAGCGTCTTCAGCAGGCGTCGGGTGGCACACCGGTGGAGCCGGCCCTCTTCGTCCCGGACCGCGCTGATCAGGCCGTGCACGCCCAACACGCGTCCCCGACGGCAGACGCGCTCGTCCACGTCGAGTTGGACCTGGAAGCCGGGCTCGTCGCCCGTATCGAGCTCGTCCCCCGTTACCGTTCGCCGACGGGTCAATTCCCCCTTCCCGCTGACGCGCTCCTCCTGGACGGGGGCTTCCTCCTCGAATCCGTGCCGCTCGAACTGCTGCGTCCAATCGGTCTGCCGGGTCCGGCTGCCCCGGTTCTTGCGGAAGTCGGCGCGGACTTTTTTCTTCTTGGCCATACGAGGCTGAGAATTCGCGTTACGGTGAGAGACAGGGAAGGTCGCTTCCGGCTGCGACCTAGGATCGGCCGAAGAACAACTTCCGCATGTGCGGAGTAGTAGGCACACGCCGTGTGCCGTAACCAGCGGACGGCACACGGCGTGTGCCTGCTACTGAAGTCGGGAAGTCATTTTTCGGCCGATCCCCATCATCCGGTATCGGCGATCCGTCCCGCCGATGTCAAGCCGTCAAGGAAAAAGGGAACAGGTGCAACTTGCCGGGACGGCCCGAACGGTGCTTCGCACAAATTGGACCTGTCCCCTTCTTCCGCCCGGCTATTGGGCATCTCCTCGCCGCGTGGGCTTGGTAGGGCGATCCTGGTAGTCGGTCTCGTGCCGGCGCTCCAGGCCGGCACGCTCCAACAGCGATTTGCCGAAGACCTCGTAGTCCGGCCCTTCCTCCGGCGGGGGCCCAACCGCTCCGAGCTCCACCGGGGAGTACTTCACGTCGTACTTGTGCTTGGCGATCGACAGCACGTCGCCCGGATCGAGCCGCTTCTCCGTCACGCCGACGCCGTTCACCTTGGTCCCGTTTCGGCTCTCCAAGTCGCGCACATACCAGTAGCCCCCGTTGCAGATCAACTGGCAGTGATGGGCCGACACGTTGGGAAAGCGCAGCACGATATCGCAGCTCTCCCGTCGCCCGACCAAAAGCGACCGCTTGAGCAAGGGAATGGGGTCGCCGCCCCCTTGGGGAATGAGTTCTCCGTACATTGGACCGATCTCTTGTCGCACGGCCGTCCAACACCTACGATGGGAACAATAAACCTCAATTTAGGCAGGTATCGCGTTGCCGTCAAGCAAGTCTGCGGACCCATCTTCGGGAGACGTCGCGTGGCGCGCGGCCGGGCTCCGCTATCATGCGTTGAGCCATTTCTTCGGTCGCCGGTTCGGCCGCCGTGTGTGGAAGGTCAGCGTCGACGGCGGGCTTGGCTGTCCGAACGTCGACGGCTCGGTGGGAACCGGCGGCTGCATCTTTTGCAGCGTCAAGAGCTACAGCCCCAGCCGTCGGCTGAACATTGCCTCGATCACCGACCAGATCGACGAAGGGATTCGACGGCTCCGGCGACGGCATGACGTCCGCCAATTCGTGGCCTACTTCCAGCCGGCCACCAACACCCACGGCCCCCTCCCGCGACTGCGAGCACTCTGGGAGGAAGCGCTTCGGCACCCCGCCGTGGTCGGGTTGATCGTGGGCACGCGTCCCGACTCCGTGCCGGACGACGTGCTGGATCTGTTGGCCGAGCTCTCCCAGCGGACCTGGCTCTCCGTGGAGTACGGCCTTCAGACGATCCACGACCGGTCGCTCGATTGGCTCAACCGGGGCCACGGCTACCACGCGTTCCTGGACGCCGTCCAGCGGAGCCGACGCCGGGGCCTGCGGATCGGGGCCCACGTGATCCTGGGCCTGCCCTGCGAGACCCGAGACCACATGCTCGCCACCGCCCGGGAGTTGGCCCGGCTGAGGATCGACTCGGTCAAGCTGCACAATCTCTACGTGGCCCAGGAGACGCCGCTTGCCCGCTTGTGGGGGGCCGGCCGGGTGGAGCTTCCCGAGCGGGACCGATACGTCGGCTACGTGGTCGACTTTCTGGAACAGCTTCCCCCGGAGTCGGTTATCGACCGGCTCAGCGCCGACGCCCCCAGGGAGTACCTGCTGGCGCCGAGCTGGTGCCTCGACAAGGCGGCCTTGCGGGCGGCGATCGAAGCGGAGCTGGAGCGTCGCGATACGAGGCAAGGCCGCCGGTACGTGCGGGCCGGCTGAATCGGTCGGCCCGCCATGTGTCCTCCTGGTCGGGGGGCCAAGCCGTTCGATGGCCCCGGCTTCGATTTCGCAGTACCCTCTTTCCTTTCGCCGACGTCGGGAATATGTTTTCTGAGGTGCCGGAGTGGACCGGATGGTCGCTGGTCGGGGTAAAGAAAGGGCTGCCACATCGGCCCCAGACGCCCCGGCGAGAGGAAAGTCTGGGCTCCGTAGGACACGGTGATGGGTAACTCCCACCGGCCGCGAGGCCAGGGAAAGTGCAACAGAAAGCAGACCGCCTAAGGGAGGCAACTCCCCGGCAAGGGTGAAACGGTGAGGTAAGAGCTCACCAGCAGGCCGGGTGACCGGCTTGGCTAGGCAAACCCCACCGGGAGCAAGGTCAAACAGGGAGCAGCGGACGCGACGGTCGGCTCGACCGACCAGTCGCTCCCGTGGGCTGGTCCGGTCCGCTATCGACTCCCGGGTGGACCGCTTGAGGAGCCGAGTAATCGGCTTCCTAGATAAATGGCCATCGCCCGCGCTTCGGCGCGGGGACAGAACCCGGCTTACAGGTCCACTCCGGCGCCCTCTTCCTTTGCTAGCTCCTCATACTCGGCCGCCTCCTCATCGGCCGCCTCCTCCATCTCAAGGGACGGCTCGATTCGGCGATCCGCGACCCGCTTCCATCGTTCGCGGGGAATCATCTGGTTGTCGATGAATTGCAGCAGCTTCGAGATGCAGAGCTTGTTCATGCTCGTCTGATGCTCGTGGGCCTCCACCCGAAGCGCCTCGTGAAGGCTCTTCGGCAGCCGCACCGTGATCACCCGGATCGGCTCGTTCGGGTCCTCCGGGGCCACCGTCCGCTCCCGCAACCGCGTCAGCATTTGGAGGATCTCGGCATACTCCTCCGATTGCTCGAATTCCGTCAGGTCTTCGGGCGTGCGATACGTCCGACGGACGACCCCGTTGAGCCCCAGGACTTCTCGAAAAAACGTCACCCAGTCGGGTGCCGGGCTCCGAGAGTACCGGTCGAATGCGGCTTGCAGGACTTGTTCCCGCGTCTGCCGCTGGCTTTCCGTTCCATTTTCCGTGTCGGGCATCCTCAATTCCTTCCGAAGAGTACTTCTGGGCGTTCCGTCGCCGGCGCCGTGGCGACATGGGTCTCGGAAGGCATTCATGCGTCTTGCCCGCCCCAGGAAAGGGGTCGAGCCTCTCTCTTTTCCTAACCAGTGTTTTTATGCACCCATCTGTCGGGGTGTGTGCGCAAAAACTACTTCTCCCGGGCTATGTGCAAGGGAAAACCGGGGACCACCTTGGAACGTTCCGGGCTGCATTTTGCCGCGTCGAGAGACGCAGCGTGCCTGCATTGACGTAACTGCTGTCACTGCAAGGACCTCGGCCTGAGGACCCATCAGTCCCATTTCCAGAGTGTCCAGTTCGCCGAGCGCAGGGGGCGAGAATTGCCACCTCAGGCGCAGATCCTGGGCCCATCCTCACAGGCAATGCGCCGCTCGAGCCGACGGGCACGGTGAAGCCGGTCGCTGGCTGTCGGCTCCCGCTCGCTGGCGGCGTGAAAAGGGACGACGACTGGCCCTCTGTCCTTGCAGGCTGCCCAATGAACGCGCAAGCGGCACGGCCCGCGGAGCACGGGAGCAAGGACACCGGGCCAAGCATGCGCCCCGGCAGACTCGCTGCGAGGTTCCGGGCCCGGGGGCGGAACGTCACTGCGGGCCAATCGCAATGACCGATCGGGAGGCGTTAGCCACGTTCAGCCGTAGTCGTTATCCGCCGGCTCAGGCGTGGCGGCCCCGGTTTGCCGCCACGCCGTGCATCTGGCGTTTGAGGAAGCCTGGCCGCGTCACGCCCCCGAGCCCAGCTCGGCGGCGACCTTGTCGAAGTACGTGACGCACTGGGCGATCTCGGGCAGCGACTCCAGCCAGTTGTGCTCATACTCGATGGAGAACACGGCCTTGAGGCCCTGGCGGTGGACTTCCTGGAGAATCGCCTTCGCGTTGGCCTTGCCGGTGCCCCAGGGCACATCGTGGGCCCCCTCTCTGCCGTACTTGTTCAGGTCCTTGAAATGGAACGAGACGATCCGGCCCTCGAGCTTCTTGACCGCGTCCAGGGGATTGATGCCGGACCGCATCCAGTGCCCCGTGTCGGCACAGGCCCCGATCCGCTTGCTGCGACCCTTGCACTGCTCGAGCACCGTGTCCGGGCTCCAATACCGGGAGGGCTCCGGGTGATTGTGCAGGGCGACGCTGATCCCGTACTCCTCGCAGAGCTTGTCGATCACGTCGAAGGCCTCGAAGGGGGGCTCGGAGACGATCGTCTCGATGCCCATGTCCTTGGCGAATGCGAACGTCCGGCGGCATGCCTCCTCGTTGTTCGGCAGCCCGCACACCCCGTAGCAGACGAGCTTCACGTCGGCATCGGCCAGCCTTTTGAGGAGCTCTTTTCGGACCTCGGCGGACATGGAGTCGTTGGTCCGCACGTCGGGCTTCTCTTGAGAGAGCGTCTGGCCGGGGTACATCTCCAAGTACCGCAGGCCGAGCGAGGCGTTCTTGTCGACCGCTTCGTAGAAGGTGAACTTGTTGAAGCTGTACGCCTGGCATCCCAGTCGCCAGCCAAGCTTCTCGGCGTGGGGGGCGCCCTTGGCGAGCAGCTCAGCCACCGCGGGCGAGGCGCCCAGCCCGGCCAGCCCCATCCCGGCTGCCAGCGTGCCAGTCGTCTTCAGGAAACGGCGACGGTCGATTGAGTCTCTCATGGCATGGTTCCTCGAATAAGCTTGCATGCGTATCGTCCCATCGGACGATGTCTCGAAGTGCCCCAGGCAACGGAGGCCGCATTATACGAGGCCGTGCCCCTCTCAATCAACGAGCCGGGGGTGCCGCAGACTGTGGGCTGCGCAGAAGACCCGGCGGCAATCGATCACGGCCGAGCAAGTTGCGGCCGGGGGGGCCGGGCTGGCGCGGCGTTGGGCTTGACACGCAGGCGTCTGCCGCGCGGACCGAGGCGTTCGGACGAGAAACAGGCCCGCACACGGACCCCACCCAAGTTTGACCGCTTCATCCCGCGTTAGTAGAATAAAGGTTACGGGACGCTGGTAAATACCTTTTCTTATGGGCGTTCGCCCCGCTTGATCGAGGGACGGCACTTCCGTCGGAGGGACCACCGAAGAGGCATGAGGTGGTCGGGCGGATCTTGCGGGCGGACCGGCGGCCAACCATCAATGAGCGACTCGACCTCACGCATTCAGGCAGAAGACCCTTCCCCGGAGAAAGACCTCCAGGAGGGCTCGATGGCGGAATGTCGCCAGCCGCCGGCCGAGGTTGTCTCCGCGCGGCCCGAGGACCAGCCGACGGTCATCTCTAAGCGCCCGCCTCTACCTACGTCGTCGCCGCCCGGGCCGCACGCGAAGGTCCAACCGAGCGACATTCCACCCGGCGCAAAGCTGGAGCACTTTGAATTGCTCGAATACGTCGGCGGAGGGGGGATGGGTCGGGTGTTTCGCGCTCTGGACACCCGCCTGGGGCGAACCGTCGCCGTGAAAGTCCTGTCCCGCCAGCAGGCGGGCGACATGGAAACGTTGATGCGGTTCCGCAACGAGGGCCGCTCCGCCGCCCGCTTGAACCACCCGAGTATCGCTCAGGTGTTCTACGTGGGCGAAGACGACGGTCTGTCGTTCATCGCCTTCGAGTTCGTCGAGGGGACCAACATCCGGGACTTGGTTGCGCAGAAAGGGGCATTGTCGCTGGCCGAGGCCCTCAGCTACACGTTGCAGGTGGCTGAGGCGCTGGCCCACGCCGACAGCCGCAACGTGGTGCATCGCGACATCAAACCCTCCAATGTCCTGATCACGTCCGAAGGTCGGGCCAAACTGATCGACATGGGCCTGGCCCGCATGCAGAAGCTGGGGACATCGTCCGCCGACTTGACCGCCAGCGGCGTCACCTTGGGCACGTTCGACTACATCTCCCCCGAGCAAGCCCGCGATCCACGAAACGCCGATGCCCGGAGCGACATCTACTCGCTCGGATGCACGCTCTTCTTCATGTTGACCGGCCGCCCCCCGTTTCCCGAGGGGACGGTGCTTCAGAAGCTTTTGCAGCACCAGGAGATCGATCCGCCCGATATTCGGCAGTTCCGTCCCGACTTGCCCGAAGAGGTGTCGCGGGTTCTGCGAAAGATGATGGCCAAGGAGCCGCGTCAGCGCTATCAGGACTCGGACAAGCTGATCGAGGCGCTGCTTTCGCTGGCCGAACAGCTCGGCTTGCATCCGCTGGGACCGGG
Organism: Thermoguttaceae bacterium; assembly: GCA_035528065.1. GTDB lineage: Bacteria > Planctomycetota > Planctomycetia > Pirellulales > Thermoguttaceae > DATKZH01. Next base: position 9,157 of record DATKZH010000162.1, read on the forward strand.
TCAGACGGCATGGTCCGAGCCGGAGGAGCGCCGGGGCAGTTTCCTCCTCCGCCAGCTTCCCTGGATGGCCCCGACTGCCGCGCTCTTGGTGATCGTGACGCTGCTGCAAGTCCTCTGGGCGTCGTCGGCCGAGGAGGGCGAACGGTCGTGGCCGAATTGGGCCGGCGACCTACAGGGTTGGAACGCCGAGCTGCCGCGTCCCAAGGAGTCGCTATCGCCGGGCGGCGTGAGCCCGGACAAGCAAGTGCCGGCTCCCCAGGCCGAGGGGCCACTCACGGAGCCCGTTCCGGCACCAGAGCCCGCCCGCGTGGACGTCGGCTCGGCCGAGACACCTCCGCCTGGCGCGGGACAGTTGCCGGCTGCCGCTTCCCTTGGGCCGGCCGGGTCGCCCGAGAAGGGCGGCGTGCCAAGTCCGCCGGAAGTGGCCGGCTCCAACCCGCTGAGCACACTGGTGTCCGGCCGCAGCGGGACGGGGCTGCGGCCCGAGCTGTTTGACGGCGGGGTGGCGCTGCCGGAGCCGTTGGCTTCGGGGCTTGTGTCATCGCCGCCGGCAGGGCCCGACGGGGGAGAGCTGAGCGGGGCCTCCGGAGCTGCAACCGAGCTGGCGGATGCCCGCCCCTCGGTCGAGCCTGCCCCGAAAGGCAGCGCGGCATTGGTTGTCGACCCGGCGGGCGAAGGGGAGTCCGTATTCTCGACGCTCAGTGCCGCCTGCGCCGCCGCCCGTCCCGGTGACGTCATCGAATTGCGCTTCAACGGCCGGTTGGAGGAAGAGCCGCTCGAGCTGGCGAATCTGGAGCTGACCATTCGCGCAGCCGAAGGAACGGAAGACCCGAACAAGAAGTATCAGCCCGTGGTGGCTTTTCGCCCTTCAGAGATCGATCCGATCGGTTACCCCCGCAGCATGATGACCCTGATTGGCAGCCGGCTGACGCTCGCCGACGTGCAGGTTGAGTTCGAGCTGCCCCGGGAATTGCCCAGCGACCGCTGGTCCCTTTTCGACATGGGGCAGGGCGAAAAACTGAAGCTGCAAAACTGCCGGCTGACGATCCGGAACGCTTCCGACCAGCGGGCGGCTTATCATCAGGGGGTGGCGTTTCTCCGTCTCAAGGCGGCACGGGGCAGCGGCCTGTTGTTGGACGACGAGCCAAGCGACGCGGCCCAACGCGTGGCGGTCGAGCTGGTCGACTGCGTGGTCCGTGGCGAGGCCGTCTTCCTTTGGATCGACGACCTCCGGCCCGTGCGCCTGGATTGGACGAACGGGTTTCTCGTCACCACGGAGCAGTTGCTGGTCTCGGAAGGAGGCGAGCGGAGCCCTCAGCCGGGCGAAATCATCGAGATCAACCTCAGGCACCTCACTGCGGTGGCCGACGGGGGGCTTTGCCGGCTGGAACACAGCGAGTTTGCCCCCTATCAACTGCCCACGCACGTCTACTGTGCCAACACGCTCGTCTTATCGAGGCCCGAGGCCTCCTTGGTGGAGCAGGTGGGCGTGACCGTCATGGAGCAGTCGCGAGAGCGGATTTCCTGGGTGGGCGAACACAACGTGTACCAGGGATTCACCAATTTCTGGAACGTTCGCCATCTCGACCCGGCGATCTCCTTGGAAACGTGGGACTTCGACCAGTGGCGGGGACACTGGGACGAGGAGACTTCGCGGCTCGGCCGGATCGACGAGGACGACTTGCCCAGGCCGGATCGCCCGGCTCACTCGCTCGAACCGACGGATTATCCGTCCATCGAGACGACGAGCGAGGCGGTCTCGCCCCCCAGCCCTCCTCCCGCGCCCGAACCGGCCGCCAGGAGCCAGCGAATCGGTTTCCAGGTGGGTGGCTGATCGCCCCCGCACAGCGCGTGAGGCACTTCTCTCGCCAAGGAGCAACGTGCTCCACGCTCACTGGGCGACCGCTTCCGCCTTGATGATCTTCTCATCGAAGCTCGACGCCACCCGGAAGCCCGGCGGGACGACCAGAAACGCTTCCTCCTCCCACGGGCCGTCGACCAGTCGCTGGATCAGGCCCAGGTCGCCCTGGAGCTTCTCGAACTTCCAGCCCATTTTCTCAGCGTCTTTTCGAGCCAGCCGTTCAAACTGGCCGTCCGGTTCGATGCCCATCTCGATGAAGGTGATTTGGGCGTAGTTCCGCGCCATGTTGGCCAGCTCTTCGTGGAGGAACTTGGCGTTGTCTTCGCCGTACTTCTCCACGAGCTGCTCGTACGTCTGCACCATCCCGTTGCGGTGCTGAATCGATTGCGGCGCGAGCTGCTCCAGGTTCTCGCCCCGCTCGATCCAGCCGCTCGTCTTGAAGTACGTGCCCGGGTGATGCCGGAAGTAGTCGAGGTAGCGCTCCTTGCTGCCGAAGAAGAGCGTGATGCAGTCGTGCGCTCGGGGGATGACCAGCGGAACGTCTAGGGCGCGCAGGCCGACCAGGCCGTTGCTGCACAGTCCATAGCCGAAAAGCACCGCGTCGTAGAGCGACGGGTCCACTCCGGCGAGCACTTCCTGGAGCCGGCCGTTCATCCCCTCCTGGCCGATATCGTGCAGGCCCTTGGGCAAGAACTCCACGTCGACCCGGTTCGGCGACCGGGCCGCCGCCCAGCACAGCTCGCGAAACAGGATCTCACAGGCGATCAGCTTCAGCTTCAAACCTCTTTACCTCCTGAACAGGATTCTCGACGAGACAGTATACCAGACATTGGAAAGACGTGCGGCAAACGTCAGCTAAGCGGGAGTGAATAGTCTTCACACGGTGGTTGCAGGGTGGCACGGGCATCTTGCCCGTGCACCGGCGAGACGCCAGTGCCACCAGCCGTGCAGCCTTTTCCTGGCGCCGCTTAGGAGCGATGGCCTCGCGCCAATCGATGCGAGCGGGAGAGCAGCCAAAGGCCGAGCCACGGACCAGCGAAGATCAGCGCCGTGAGCGCCATGCCGGAAGCGTGTGTACTGGCAGCGTGGACATCAAGATAGTAATCGTTTCGGACAGCCCCTCCGTGGTCTTGTACGAGTGTCACATCACGGTCCATCGCTTCGGGCCCAACAATCGCGCGCAAGCGGGTCAGGTGGAGGGCCAGGGGCTGTGGGGAGAAACGCTCCACGTCGGGGTCTTTCGCGGTGATCGCCTTCAACAGAGGACGAAACGCCACCGCGTCGATATCGTCCGCGAACTCGGTGACGAAGACGTGGCCCCCGTCCCGATGAGTCATCTGCCGAACCAGCTTCTCGTAGTTCGTTCCACTGGGCGTCTTGTCGTCGAGTTGCAGATCATCAGACGGGATCGTCACGTTCGTCCAGTTCTGCGGCCGATGACGGCAATCGGCAAGGACATACAACACGATCTCGTTTTCCTCGTCTGCGGACACACTCGATATGACCAGAGGGTAGACGAAATCCGTATCGTGATACGTGTACTTGATTGGATGCATGGCGAGCGTTGGCTTGTCGCTCTCCTCCGAGCGGACACGGATCGCCAGCCAATACCACCCCTTCTCGACGTAACGGCGCAACACCGATTCCGCGCCGTCCGGCACAGCGAACTGGCGATCTCGCAGCCAGGCGACGAGCGTTTCAACTCCGGAGGCGGTAAGCACGGTGTAGTCGAAGATGCCCGCCCTACCCGTCTCGGCAACCACCACTCTTCCGACAACAGGCGTGGAATCGCCGCCGCTGCAACCGATTCCACAGCCGCTCGTCCGTTGAAGGGTTGTGAATCGCGGGGCTGTCCACCCCTCCAAATAGCGGAAGGCCTCGTCGTCCGCCTTCGCAACACTGAGCGGCTTGCTCGGCACAGGCACAACCCAGGCGAGTTCATCCGGCCCCGAGCGGTAGTGTGTCCGGAGCGTGATCTTCACGAACTCGCCATACTTCTCCAGGATTGCCTCCTGCTTGGGCGACGCCGCCACGCTGACGGCCCGGCCCACTTCTTTCACCATCAACCCTCCGTCGGCCAAAGCCAGGTGGCTCGCCGATAGTGTTACTCCAAGAAAGGCAATCATCGGTGAGAGTCGCATTTCGTCGCCTTCCCCGGCCAGGATGGGAATCAAGCACACGATACGCCTGTGAACTTGATCCGGCCAGTCCGTGAGTTATTCCCACGAAGCGAGCACTGCATGTTCTTGGGGACTCTACGGGGCGAACTCGCTGGAATATGAACCAGAAGACAGCGCCGCATCGAACATCGCGATCACGTTCTCCGGCGGCACGCCTGCCTGGATGTTGTGGACCGCGCCGAGCACGTAGCCGCCGCCGGGGGCGAGGATGCGGAGGTTCTCTTCGACTTCCCGGGCGACCTCGTCGGGCGTGCCGAAGGCCAGCGTGCTCTGCGTGTCGCAGCCGGCGCCCCAGAAGACGAGCCGGTCGCCGAACTGGTCTTTCAGCTTCCCCGGGTCCATCCCCTTGGCCGAGGTCTGCACGGGGTTGAGGACGTCGACGCCCATCTCGATGAGCGTGGGCAGGAAGTCGAAGATCGCCCCGTCGTTGTGCATGAACACCTTCCAGGGCGTGTTCCGGTGGATCCAGTCCAGCCCTCGCTGGTAGTACGGCATGATCAGCTCGCGAAACATGGCGACGGAGAGAAACGGGCCCTCCTGCATCCCCAAGTCGTCGTTGAACTGGACGATGTCCACGCGGTCGCCCACGGCGTCGTGGAGCCGCCGCAGGTTCTCCAGCCACGCCTCGACAAGCCGTTCGTACAACGCGCGAATGTAGTCCGGCTCCGTGGCCAGCGTCATCATCCAGCCGCTGAAGTCGCCCGTGCCCAGCCCGAAAAACAGCTCGTACGGCGGCCCCATCGCCACGACCACGGCCCGATCCGTGTTCTGCCGGTAGGCCTCCGACTGGGCGTGGAAGTGGTCGCACTCTTCGGTCGTCAGGAGGGGGATCGCCAGCGTGTCGGGATCGGCATGGGCGGCCCCGGGGTACTTGTCCACCCGATCGAAATAGAAGCCCCCTTTGGGCATCCGGGCCATCGGATTTCCCTCAGGGTCGCGCAGGACGAGGTCGCCGCCGGGCTCGGTCACCGGGTTGAACCCGCCCGGCACCTCGACCGGCGTGCCGTCGAAGAGCCGCCAGGGCTTCCAATCCTCGGTGCGGATGCCGAACGTCACGGCCGGCCGGTTCAGATTCACCACGTCCGCGCCGAACCGCTCCATCACCGGCTCTTCCACCTCCGCCAGCACCTGGTAGAGGTCGAAGACCCGGGTGGGCGTGGTCAGGCCCAGATGCGTTTTCAACCGGTGGTAGGCCGAGGCCGCGATCCCCGACTGCCGCGTGCCGCCCAAATCGATCGGCACCCGGTCGGGCTCCCGGTGGTTCAACGCCGCCAACACCCGCTCGCGTGAATTCATCTCGACAGTTTCTCCTTGACGGCCATGATGAACTCGGGGCTCGTGCCGCAGCAGCCACCGAGGAAGCTCGCCCCCGCTTCGACCAGCGTGGGCACGTAGGCGGCAAACTCGTCGGGGGTCTGCGCCCAGACGGTGTTGCCGTCGACCACCTGGGGCAATCCCGCGTTGGCCTTGATCCAGATGGGCCGATCGGTCGCCGCCTTCAGGCGCCGGCAGATCGCCACGTACCCTTCGATCCCTTGCCCGCAGTTGGACCCGATACAATCGGCCCCCGCCTCAGTCAACTGCTCGGCGGCCTGTTCGGGCGTGGTGCCGAACGACGTGCGGTCGAGGTCCTTGCCGGAATCGAAGGTCATGCAGCCGACCACCGGCAACCCGGTCTCTTTAGCGGCGGCCACGGCCAGCTTGGCCTCTTCGGGGTCGGACATCGTCTCCACGACGATCGCGTCGGCCCCGCCTTCGGCCAACGCCCGGGCCTGCCGGCAAAACGCGTCCTGAAGCTCCTTGGGCGTCGTCTCCCCCATCATCAGCACGACACCGCTGGGCCCGATCGAGGCGAACACGCGGGCGCGCCCCGCCGCCGCCCGACGCGAAATCTCCGCCCCGGCCCGATTGATCTCGGCGGCCTTTTCGGCCAGCCCGTGCCGCGCAAGCGCAAACCGGCTCGCCTGGAAGGTGTTCGTCAGGATCACCTGGCTCCCGGCCTCCACATACGCCCGGGCCACCTCCTCCACCCGATCCGGATGCGCGAGATTCCAGCCGTCCGGCGACCCCCCGACCTCCAGCCCCCGGGCCTGCAACTGCGTCCCCCAAGCCCCATCCGTGACCACGGGGCCAGCGGCGGTGAGTTCTTCGATCAGTCCCAGCATGTGCGCTCTCCTGTCCAACGAATGCCAAGTTTCCCATTTTACGAACTCATCACCGGCGAGAGAAGGTGCCGCCGAGCGGGCAAGGCTACTGCCCCCAGTCGATGTTGGCGTCTACCAGGTGCTCGTGGCCCGGGGGAGGCCGCCCCATTGACTTCGTCCCAGCAGGGATCGAATCCAACACGCACGTTCTCCGTGACCGCCAGCGTATTGCTCAGCCCATCGACGACCGAATCCGTGGTGTGATGACGCTGAGCCCCGATCCCGTACGGCCAGTTCTCCGCTGCCAAGGAACGTCTGTCGACGGCCGCGCGAGGAGAGGCCATCGTCATCTATTCGTACCGCGTAGCGAGCATCTGCTGGGCGAGGTCGTCTGCGGCGAAGCTGGCCCCCTCTGGCGGGGGGTAAGCGGCCCCTGCGTTTCGCTTTCGGATGCCCCAGTCCATTTTTCTTGGAAATCGGCCCTTGTGGCGGTCGGGTGACTCGGCTAGCATCGGCGTATTACGAATTGCCGAAACGTAATATCCCCCAATCCTCGCCGCGCAGGTTTTTCGATGGCCATTCCGAGTCGCGAGAGAGGGTTCACGCTGGTCGAGCTGCTGGTGGTGATCGCCATCATCGGCATATTGATCGCCCTGCTCTTGCCAGCGGTGCAAGCCGCGCGGGAAGCGGCACGACGAATGAGCTGCACCAACAATCTGAAGCAGATCGGGCTGGCCCTCCATAATTTCCACGACAGCCATGAGGAGTTCCCCGTCGGTTCGCCGTCGAAATCTTGTCCCGGCTACACGCAGATCCCGCCTTGGCAATACCGCTGGTCGCCCCTGGCGATGCTCACTCCGTACCTGGAGCAGTACAACGTCTACGAGTCGCTGAACCTTGAGGTTCCCCTGTACGGGCACACCGGCGTTTACTACGGGCCGGGTGAAGGCGTTCACCCCGACAACCAGGAACCGGTCCGCCAGGTGATCGGCTTCTTCCTGTGCCCGAGCGACGAGGCCCGACCGGTGCAACCGGAATTCGGGCCCACCAACTACCTACCCTGCTGGGGACGCAGCCAGCCGACAGCATCGGGAACCGCGGCGTTTGATACCGACGGGATATTCAACAACAACTGCCCCGTGCGGTTTGCCGACGTCACCGACGGAACGAGCAACACGGCCGCCTTTTCCGAAAGCCTGCTGGGGCCGAGCGGCTCCAGCTTGATGGGGCATACACTGACGGAGGAGAACAAGAAGTCGGTCATGGTGCAACTCCGGAGTCCGCCGATCAGCGAGGCGAGCTGCTCGGTGATCGGGTCGCCGGCTTCGACATTCCGTGGCGCCCGTTGGGTCGACGGTTTCGTGCTCTATTCGGCGTACTATCACTGGCAGCCGCCGAACTCCGAGGTACCCGATTGCGGCGTTGTCTCCCCGATTCGGGCATTGTGGATCGCCGCGCGTGGCCGTCACCCCGGCGGTGTGAACGCGGCCTTTTCCGATGGCTCGGTACACTTTGTCAGCGACACGGTTGATCCCGAGACCTGGCGTGCCCTGGGATCACGAAACGGCGGCGAAGTGCTCGGCCCGCTTTAGCGAGGCGGACGAAAGGGTTCCGTCGTCAGGGTTCAGCACTCGGAGTCGTACGTCCACGTGCAAGTCCTGAACCCTGAACCCCAGGGCGATTGCGTCATGTTGTATGTGATGCGGGGGTTTACGTTGACACACAGACAGCCCAGTTTGTCTTGACGTAACCGAGCAGATCTGCCGTTAAGGCTGAGCCTGTCGTTCGCATACTCGATTCCCAGGTTTCGA
>DATKZH010000163.1:0-3875 GCA_035528065.1 Thermoguttaceae bacterium
TAGCCTCGGACCCCGAATGCGTGGTAAAGTAAACTCGTGGACATGCTGGCTTCTCCTTCTGAAGTGGAATTCCCAAACTCCAGAAAGAACCAGCATGTCCGCCTCTTGGCAACCCCAGGTACGCTTCAGTCGGATGAACCCCAATCCCCAATTCCCTGCTTTCGAAAGGACAAACACTCCATGAAATCCGCAACGTGTCGTCTCGCCAATTTCCTTGGCTGTTTCTTTCTGGTCTTATCGAGCTGCGTTTCCGGCATCGCGTTGGCGGCCGACGCCGAGCAATGGGGCGTTTGGGAAACGTCGCTGGACGGTCCCCGCGAGGGCGACCCCTATCTCGAAGTGCAACTGTCCGCCGTCTTCAGCCGGGACGGAAAACGCATTCAGGTTCCCGGCTTCTACGACGGTGAAGGCGTCTACAAGGTCCGCTTCTCGCCGCCGGCGCCGGGCCAGTGGCGGTATGAAACGCGGAGCAACCGCCCGGAATTGAACGGAAAGGGCGGGTCGTTCACTGCCGGCCCGGCGGCGGCGGACAACCACGGTCCCGTGGAGGTCTTCAAGACGTTCTACCTGCGCTATGCCGACGGAACGCCGTATCATCAGTTCGGCACGACGTGCTACGCCTGGATTCATCAGACCAAGGAGCTTCAACAGCAGACGCTCAGAACCCTGGCCGTGTCGCCTTTCAACAAGATCCGCTTCTGCGTGTTCCCCAAGGCGTACACCTACAATCAGAACGAGCCGGAGTTGTTTGCATTCCACAAAGAGGCCGAAGGCAAGTTCGACTTCGATCGTCCCGATCCGGCCTTCTGGCGTCACTTCGAGCAACGCATCCTGGACCTCCAGCGGCTGGGCATCGAGGCCGACTTGATCCTCTGGCACCCCTACGACCGCTGGGGGTTTGCCGATATGAGCGACCCGCAGGACGATCGCTACCTGCGGTACTGCATCGCCCGGCTTTCGGCCTACCGCAACGTCTGGTGGTCGCTGGCCAACGAGTTTGACTTCATGACCGACCGCCCCAAGAATCATCGCGGCAACAAGCAGATGGACGACTGGGACCGGTTTTTCCAGATCCTGCAGAAGGAAGACCCTCACGGCCGCTTGCGCGGCATTCACAACGGTCGGGTCTGGTACGACCATACGCGGGACTGGGTCACGCACGCCAGTCTGCAGACGTCCAACATGGCTGGCGGCGTCGGATATCGTGCGCAGTATCAGAAGCCGGTGATCTACGACGAGTGCCGTTACGAAGGCGATATTCCGCAGGGCTGGGGCAACCTCACGCCGCGGGAAATGACGCAGCGGTTCTGGCTCGGCACAATGAGTGGTTGCTACGTCGGCCATGGCGAAACCTACAAGCATCCCCAGGACATCCTCTGGTGGTCCAAGGGCGGCGTGCTGCACGGCGAAAGCCCGCAACGGATCCGGTGGCTCAGGGACGTCATGGCCCAAGCGCCCTCCTTCGACGAACTGCAACCGCTGGGCGACGATCAGGGTCGATATCTGCTGGCCAAGCCGGGGGAGTACTATCTGCTGTACAGCCCGGATTCGAGGCCGCAGAGCGTCGACCTGGCTGGTGACCGGCCTTACAAAGTGGATCTCGTCGATCCTTGGGAAATGGCCGCTTTGCCGCTGGGCACGGCGCAGCCGGGCGAGTACACGGTCCGGCCGGCCAAGTCGGATCTGGCCTACCGCTTCACGCCCTATGCGCCCGGCGAAAAGCTGCGGCCGGAAGCGAAGATCTCAGCGTCTCCTACCGAAGGCGTCCCGCCGCTTACCGTGACGTTCCGCAGCGAAACGGACGCGGCGGCGGCCTGGGATTTCGGCGACGGCGCCACGTCCGCGCAGAACCCGGCGACGCACACCTTCGAACAGCCCGGCTTCTACACCGTCACGCTGCGAGTGACCGGTCGCGATGGCGGCAGCGCGGTCAATCAGGTGCAGATCGCCGTCGACCGGAACACGGATGAACCGATCGTCCGCGCGGCGTACGCCGAGGGCGAGACGCCGGCGTTGACGATGAAAGGGACGGCCAAGCGTGGTCCGGATGGAATCATCCAACTGCCCGACGGGCAGCCGTGGGGTTGGGTCAAGGCCGGCGACGGCGTGTTGGAAGACTTGCGCGGTTTGCGGTCTTTCACCATCATCGGCTCGGTCAAGCCGGACAGTCTGGAGATCGGCTCGGGTGGCAACCGGATCCTGTTCTGCCTGAACAAAGACCATTCCGGGATCGACCTCGTCTGCCATCCCGACGGCCGCCTGCGGCTGGCCGTGAACCAATGGCCGGACCGCATCCGAAATGACAGTTCGCCGGGCAAGCTGGTCGTCGGAAAATGGACCCGCTTCGCCGTGACCTACGACGCGACCAAGGCGGCCGACAACGTCCGTTGGCACTTCAGCCGGCCGCAGGATGTGCCGGAAGCAGCCGCCGTCGCCCTGGACCGCAAGACGACGTACAATGTCGGCCCCGTGGCTGGTGACATCGGCCCCTTGGCAATCGGCAACTTCAACGAAACCATGCATGCCTCCGGGCTGGACCGTCAATTCCGTGGCCAGATCCGCTGCTTGCAGATCTTCGGCAGCCGCGCGAGCGGCCGCGGAGCCATGTCGCTGGAAGAGATCGGCAAACGCTAGCGAGGCTGGGCCTCAGACCGAGGCGAGCGTCCAGTGGTCAGGGTTCGGGGTTCAGGATTTACGTGTATACGTGGAACTTCAGGTCCCGAACCCTGAACCCTCAACCCCGAACCCTGAACTCCACAAACTTGACTCATTTGCAGCAAATGTCCGAAGCCAAGTGCCCTAGCGCAGCCGTGGCGGCAAGTTCTATCGATCCATGAATCCTGTAGCCGACGATGAAATGCTCGCCAACGACGGGATACCGGTACTCGCCGCGAAGAACCAGCCGTTACCACCGATCACAACTCAGGGGGATACGGAAATATGACGGCCAACCGACTGTTCAGACACCACCGACAGAAGTCACCTATTCGCGTCGGCTTGTGTTGTCTTTCTGAAGGTTGTTCGGGCAGTCGGCTCGATTGGGAGCGGAAATTCGGGCTTCGAGGCCCGGTGACGCGCAGGAAAACCGCGCAGCCTGCCTCCCTTACTCCAAGGCGACTGCGATTGGACGCTTCTGGCGCATCGCCAACGCTCGGGCCGCTTGAAGAAGGTTCCAGCCCGCCACTTTCAGCAGGATCGAGTGGAAAACGCCCGGGCTGCCTCGCACGCGGAGGCGACCCAGGCCCGTCACACGTTTTAAGATGCTGTTGGTCGCCTCGATGCCCGATCGTTTTCGGTAACGCTCGCGAAACACCTCGGTCTCTTCCTCGCGACGACGCGAGTCCAAACGACGTTGCTTGTCGGTGAAACGAAACTCGTGGTTACCGTCTTGGCGACGACGGACCGGACAAGCATCGCGGTGCGCACACGCCTCGCACGTCGACGCCCCCATCACAACGGTCGTCTCGCCCTTGCTTTCGTCACGGCTCGACTCAAGCGGTTGCTCGCCGCAGGGGCAGCCTTCGACTTCGCCCGTGGTTTCGTCGACAACGAAGTCGTCGCTATTGACGGCGTAGGCGTCCTCAGGTTTCTTACCCGGCGTCGGGCTGACCAGTTCGACGCCCTTCTCCTCGCTCGCTTGCACGTTGGCGTCGCTGCCGTAGGCCGTGTCGGCAAGCATCTCTTCCGGCATCGCGCCGTTCTTTTCCAACGCGTCGAGAACCGGTTCGACCGCCCCCCAGGGCGATTGCGTCATGTTGTATGTGATGCGGGGGTTTACGTTGACACACAGACAGCCCAGTTTGTCTTGACGTAACCGAGCAGATCTGCCGTTAAGGCTGAGCCTGTCGTTCGCATACTCGATTCCCAGGTTTCGA
>DATKZH010000164.1:0-66019 GCA_035528065.1 Thermoguttaceae bacterium
CTTGTCCCGGAGTTCAGCCACGATTCGTCACCAACTCTTCCCTCAGGCCAGAACCGCCCCCCGGATACCGTCACAAGATCTTGCGGTGCGATAGCATTGCTTTCACACGTTTGGTCGAAAAGGTCACAGCCTCGGCGTGTGGTGTAACCAGCGGACGGCACACGGCGTGTGCCTGCTACTGAAGTCGGGAAGTCATTTTTCGGCCGATCCTTACCGCTGCGCAGGCCCTCACCGTATTCCCAAGTTGGGTCCGCTGGGATACACTTCAAGCGGTACCCTCGATTCTCCATGCAGCCGGACGTCGGGGAATCGGAGCAGGTTGGCACAAATCCAGGGTTTTCGGGTTTTCGCGGTATGCCGAGACGGTTTCGCAAGATCGCCCCGGTGATCGGCCTGCTGATTCTCCGGCTTGCCGTCTCGGACGGGATGATTCCGGTCGCCAACGCGGTCCGGGAGACCCCCCAATTCCTGGGACCCTGCGCCCTGGTGGTGTCGAAAGATGCCACGACTCTTTACGTGGCCTGCGCCGACGCGCGCCAGGTGGCGTGGGTCGAGCTGCCCGGCGGCAACGTCACTCGGCGGATCGACGTGCCGGCCGAGCCAACCGGCTTGGCGCTGAGCCCCGACGGAACGAAGCTGATCGTCACGTGCGCGGCGCCCCGGAGCACGGTCGTCGTGCTCGATGCGGTCTCGGGCAACCGGATCGCCGCGATCCCGGCCGGGCACACCGCCATGAGTCCCGCGATCAGCCCGGACGGGAAGCGGCTTTACGTCTGCAATCGATTTTCGGGCGACGTCTCGGTGATCGATCTGGCGGCCGGCAAGGAAGTGGCGCGCGTCGCGGCCGTTCGGGAGCCGATCGCCGCGGCCGTCACGCCCGACGGCCGCACGGTGCTGGTGGCCAACCATTTGCCCAACGCGCGGACCGACAAGACGCTGAGCTTCGACGTGACGCCCGTCGTCACGGTCATCGACACGCGTACGCACGAAACCGCCGCGATTGAGCTCCGCCACGGCGCCAACGGCTTGCGGGGTCTGTGCGTCTCGCCCGACGGCAAGCACGCGCTGGTGACGCACCTCCTCTCCAACTTCGAGATGACTCCCTTTCGCGTGGACACCGGCTGGATCGACACCAACGTGGTCAGCGTCATCGACGTCGAGAGGCGGCAGGTGATCAGCACGATCGGGCTGGACGAGTACGACATGGGGACGGGCAATCCCCACGACGTCACGTGGACGGCGGACGGCGAATCGGTCTGCGTCAGCGTCGCCGGCACGCACGAATTGTGCGTCATCGATCAGTCCGACCTGCTGGGCGAGTTCGCCCGGCAAACCATGCAGCCGATGATGGCCGTCTGGCCCATCTATCTCAGCCTGGGGGAGAGCCTGTGGCGGCGAATCAAGCTGCCGGGCAACGGCCCGCGCGGGCTGGCCGTGGCCGGGTCGAAGGTCTACGTCGCCCAATACTTCAGCGACACCGTGGCCGTGGTCGATTTCGAGACCGCGGGCGACGCCTCCATCGGCACGATCGCCCTGGGCCCCGCGCCGCGACTGACTCCCCAGCGACGCGGCCAATTGCTGTTCCACGACGCGACCCTCTGCTACCAGCAATGGCTGAGCTGCGCAAGCTGTCACCCGGACGGCCGAATGGACGGCCTGAACTGGGACCTGATGAACGACGGCCAGGGCAATTTCAAGAACACCAAGAGCATGCTGTTGGCCCACGAGACCCCGCCCGCCATGGCGGAAGGGGTCCGCGAGTCGGCCGAGGCGGCGGTGCGTTCCGGGCTGGAGCACATCCTGTTTGCCGATCGGTCCGAAGAGGAGGCGGCCGCCATCGACGCGTATCTCCGATCGCTCCGGCCGGTGCCCAGCCCCCGCCTGGTCGACGGCCGGCTCAGCCCGGCGGCCGAGCGAGGCCGGGAAGTGTTCCAGAGCGAGGGCATCGGCTGCCACACGTGCCATCCGGCGCCGCTCTACACCGACTTAAAGATGCACAACGTCGGCACGCGGAGACCCCACGAGCGCACCAAGTGTTTCGACACGCCCACGCTCGTCGAAGTCTGGCGGACCGCCCCCTACCTGCACGACGGCCGCTACAAGACGATGAAGGAGCTGTTCGTCGAGGGCAGACACGGCCTCCCGCGAGGCCGCAGTGACGACCTGAGCGAGCAGGAGATCGACGATCTGGTCGAGTTCGTGCTGTCGCTGTGAGGTTTCTATTTTTCGAGAGTTGTCGTTAGTGAGGCACGTCTTGGAGGAGAGTGCGCGTGGAACGCGCCTGCCCCATCAATGCGAGCATCGAAAAGGCGAAAGGCCGGCAGAACCGGGCACGCAAGTCGACCGCAGCCTGCCGCACGTCGGCTTCAGCCGACGGACTGTCTGCCACCAGCTTTAGCTGGTGGAAAGCGGGGGCCATCCAGTGAGTTGAGCCGGCTTCAGCCGGGCTTCTCGACAAAAGGGTTTCAACCGACTCCCGGTGTCTGAAGACGGCCGAGAAGTCCGGCTGAAGCCGGCTTGTTCTCATGGGGTCGTCTCCCCTCCCACCAGCTAAAGCTGGTGGCAAACCATCGGTCGGCTGAAGCCGACTGGTTTCGGCGTCCACGCGAGGGCTGTTGCTGCGCCGGAGACTCACCCACGTCCGGAGATCGCGCACGGCCTCCGCGCACCCGAATCCGAACTTCCACCCCCGATCGGCGACTCACCGACGCGTCGGCTCGAGCGTGCGACGCCAGTAGTCGTACAGCTCCTCGGGCCGCTCGAGGCCCCGCTTCTTGAGCGTTTGGGCGAGACGCTCCTGATACTCCCGGCGAATCGAGGCCAGCAGCTCCTCGGGCTCGCGCGTTCGGCCGTGGTCGTTCGTCTCTGCGATCCACCGATCGAGCCGCCCGCGCAACTCGACGAGGATTTGCCGATGCTTTGCGTCATCGGCCAGGTTGCAGAGCTCGTGGGGATCGGCGGCCAGATCGTACAGCTCCTCCTCGGGCCGGCGGGGGGCCATCCACTTCGATTGGGCCTCGTTGAGCCGGCCTTCCGCGTGCCACTTCTTCAGGGCGGCCAGCGTGGGGTGCATCATCACCATGTAGGTCTCGTCCTGGTCGTAGGGCAGCTCGGGATAGAAATTGCGGATGTACTTGTACCGCTCGGTGCGTAGGCAGCGGATCCGGTCGACCGCGTCGTCCACCCGATCCCGCGAGGCGAAGAGGCACTCGCGCCGCGTCGCCCGATCGCCCAGGAAGACGACGCCGTGCATGTGCCCGGGCACGTCGAGCCCCGCCAGGGAGAGGCACGTCGGGGCGAAATCGATCATGCTCACCAGGTGGTCGCAGACCGACCCGGCCTCGAGCTTGCCCGGCCAACGGATGATCAGCGGGATCGCCAGCCCCTCGTCGTAGAGGAACTGCTTGCCGCGGGGGAACGGCCGGCCCTGGTCGGAAAAGAAGAACACGACCGTGTTGTCCGCGTCGCCTTCGGCTTCCAGCTTCCGGAGGATCTCGCCCACCTTGCGGTCGGCGATTTGGACCGACTCCAGGTATTGGGCGAAGTCGATGCGCACGACCGGGTCGTCCGGGTATTGCGGCGGCAGCGTGATTTGGTCGGGATCGATGGGGCTCTCCGGGTCCGGCTTGAACGTCCGGTGCGGCTCGGCGATCTGCACCTGGGCGAAAAACGGCTGGCCCGGCTTGCGCTGGGCCCAGTCGGTGGCCCGCTCGTACGTCGACTGGCGGTCCCACTGGAACTGGTAGTCGGTCTTGCCGGGCCGCTGGAGGTTCCAGTTGGCGTTCACACAGAAGTAGCCCGCCTCCTTCAGGTATTGCGGCAACAGCCGCACCTGCGGCGGCAGCACGGCCTCGGCGTTCCGCTGGTTGTGGGCCCCGATGCTGATCGGATACATCCCGGTGATCAAGCCCGACCGGGTCGGGGCACACGTGGGCGCGGCGGCGAACGCGCGGGTGAAGCGGGTCGCTTGCCGGGCGAGCCGGTCGACGTTCGGCGTCTTCACGCACCGATTGCCGTAGCAGCCCAGGTCGTCCCGCGAGTGATCGTCGGAGATAATCCACAGGACGTTCGGTCGCCGGTCGGCCTCCGCGGCACAAGCCGAATCCGCTTCATGCAGGCCGATCGCGGCAACTAATCCAAGCAGAATTGCAGCAGCAAGTCGGACTGGTCTCATGGCTTCTCGCTCCCGTTTCCGGCACTCTGTAGTAGGCACACGGCGTGTGCCGTAACCGGCGGACGGCACACGGCGTGTGCCTGCTACTGAAATGGGCAAGACGTGCAGGTTATCCGCTCCCGGAGCCGTTGTCGAGCGAGCCCGGCAGGCAAGCGGGAAGACGGTCCGCCAGCGGCCGCGCGCCTTGCCGGCGAGCGTTCGAAATGCGATAACGGGAGGGGTCCGGGCCGACCGTCAAGGGACAGGCTCGGGCGAAGCCGCAAGCGGCTTTGACAACCGGCTCGCGCAAGTCGGTCGTCCGTCTTACCCATCCTGGCTGAGGAAGGAAACGGCTGATGAGACGTACGATCTTTATTGCATCCGTGATTCTTGGTCACGTCCTTGCATGCCCGATTCTGCCGGCCGGCGAGCGCACTCCGGCCGATGCCCCGCCGGCCGAGCAGCGGTGGCGTCTGAAGGTCTACGTGATGCCGAACGACCCCGACGCCCTCCTGGCCCGCGTGGCCCGAGACTTCCCCGAGTCAACCCGGCTCAAGGAGCGGCGCGTCCCATAGGTTGGACGGCTGATCCTCAACACCCTGCCAACCGGTTCTCGCGAGGGGTGAGGTTGACGCACTTATCGACAAAGGGGAAGCTGGGTCTTGCGGCGCGGGAAGAGCAAGAAAACTCCTCGATAAGACCCGACGAATCGTGTCTGTACGAACGCTTCTCAGACGCGGACTGACTCGGGGCGAACGGTCTTCCGAATCAGGTAGGGGCGACTCCCATGTCTCTGTTCAACTTCTCGGACCTGGCAATCCTGTGGCCGTTTGCCAACCAGGCCGACAGGACGCTCTTCGTCTATAAGCAGCACGAGGGGACCGCGTCTCCGCCCAACGACGGGAGGGCCATGCTGGCGCTGGCCGGGGCGCTGGGGCCGATTGTGATGGACGACTCGTCGCCCGACATGTACAGCGTGGGCACGGCCCCGGGCCGGGATCTGGCCAGTCTTGAAGAGATGCTGACCGACGGCCGGCACGCGATCTACGTGGGCGGCAGCGCCAGAAATGAAGCCTCCCGGGAATTCCTCCGGAAATGCGAACAGGTCTTCGGCGACTACGGCGATCCCCAGCCGAAGATCGCCTCCCGGCTGCCGCAGACCGCGGACGAGCCGCGCGTGCTTCGCGTGGCGGGCACCGAGTTTGAGGCAACGTACCACGACGACGAGAAGACGCGTGTCCGAGAGGACTACGGAGTGGCGATCCTCACGTTCAGCCCGTTCAACCCCGGGTACAAGGCGCTGTTGGTGGCGGGGTTGCACAGTCCTGGGACGCTGGCGGCGGCTCGGGCGATTTCGCGGCCCGACCTGTCGCGCGACGTGGTCCGCCGAATCGCCGCCAACTTCCATCTGCCGCCGCACGTGCTGGGCACCGTGGAGATCGTCGTCCGGACCGAGGTCGACGACCGCGGGGAGATCAAGAAGGCCGGCGGGCACGGTCTGATCGAGGTGCGGTGCGTGATCGTCAACAACATCCGCCTGTTTCCCGATCCCGACGTGGAATCGCCCCGAAAGGCCTTTCCCTGCCTCCCGTCGCCCCACTGTCCGGTGCTTCGGGTCCACCGTTGGCCCGTGGGTCCGAGCCGGCTCGAGGATTCGGCGGACATGGACATCGCGTTCGTCCAGGACGGGGCGAACGCCGCTTACCGAAGCGAGGACTCCGCCATGACGGCCAAGGGAGATCCCCTTCGGAAACCGACCCCGGAGTTCTTCGAGTACTTCTCCCGGCGCGATCTGGTGGTGATCTCGCCCCATAGCGACGACTCGGTGATCGGCTGCGGCGGGCTGATCTACTACCTTCGGAACCGGGATCTCTGGGAAAACGAAGCCGAGCGCCCGAACATCCACGTCTTCGTGATGACCGCCAGCCCGCGCGGAGTGCCGCTGCGGGAGTTCGAAGCCTACTGCCGCGCGATCGGCATCGATCCGCCGGACGCCAAGGACGATCCCGACGGACACGCGGAGCTCCGCCGCCAGATCCGCCACAACGAAGCCCGCAGCGAGGCCTTCGTGCTCGACACGGTCGCCCACTGGCTGGACTTGCGATTCGACGATCCGAAGAGCGGCCGGATCATGGGCCGGAGGTTCAAGAGGCTTCGCGACGAGGCGGAGAGTCGCAACCGCCGGTTGACGTTCCTGGTCCCCCCCTTCGAAGACCAGCACCCCACGCACCGCTCGGCCCGAGAACTGGTGTTGGAGGTGCTCCGCAAGGCGGAGTACCATGCCGACGTCTGGGCCTACGAGAGTCCCTGGGGGTTCCTTACGCCAACGCACATCAACGTGATCCTGCCCCTGGACAAGCACGCGATGTTCGCCAAATGCCAGGCGATTGCCATGCACCAGACCCAGGAGGCTCGGACCCGCTACTCCGAGGTCGCCCGGACGCAGGCCCGGCGGAACGCGGAAGTCGTCCCCGAAGAGGCGCTGGCCTTCGGCGAGGGCCCGTTCGGATGGGACTACGTGGAGGTCTTCCACAAGCTGACGTGGACCACCGTCGTCTATGGAGACAAATAGCCCGGATGGGTCACGCCGCCCGTGGCCCGGACTTCCCGCCTGTAGAATGGAGAACCCAGGCGAGATGCCCGGGCTACGACGCCGGCCTGTGAGCCATCCGAGCTACTACGGTTAGTCGCCGGAAGTCCCCTGTTACAAGGATTGCATGCCATGTGGACGCGTACGACGGCCGCCTCGGTCCTGATCGGTGCTCTCCTCGTCACGCTTGCGCTGGTGCCGTTTCTCGGTACCTCAACCGCCGCGGAGAAAGCCGAGCCCGACTGGTCGCAGCTCAGGATTGTCACCTACTCGAGCGGGCTGACGGGCTTCTTCGACCCCCAGAGCGGCAAGCTCTACGTGTACGACGCAAACGTGGAGCAGTGCTTCATGATTCGCCAACTGGACGAGCTGGGCAAGCCGATGAAGCGGGTCAAGAACTGACCGGCGGCTGCGGATCCGACGAGAGGCGTAGGGTGCGTGAAACGCACCATATTTGCCGGCCCGGAAATAATGGTGCGTTTCACGCACCCTACGCGGCCCGGGAGAGCTACTTCTTCAGCACCAGCACCGGGCAGCGGGCCAGGCGCACGACGCGGTCGGCGACCGAGCCCAGCAGCAGGCGCCGCAAGCCCGTGCGCCCGTGCGACGAGAGCGCGACCAGCCCCGCGGAAACCTCCTCGGCGTACTCCGCGATCTCGTGCCCCGGGTCGCCGATCCGGATCACGCTCTGCCCGACCCGGACCCCGCGCGCGTCGAGCTCTTTCTTGAGGGCCTCGGCGGCGTGCTTCGTGCGGCCTTCGTCGTCAATCGTGTGCCAGATGACGCCCGGGTCGGCCGGCTCCAATTCCGGCAGCACGTGGATCACGTGCAGGTGCTTCGGGTCGGTGGCCAGCTCGCTCGCGGTCGAGAGCGCGGCGAAGGAATCCTCGGAGAAGTCGATCGGCACGACGACCGTCTCTCGGGGCAGCCAGCTCATCCTTTGGCTCCTTGCGTCTTTCAGGCAGATGCCTCGGGGGGAGCGGACGGCGTCGGCTCCAGCTCACCCGCCTTGAGCCGACGCCAGTAGTCATCCAGGGCCCTGCGGATCTTCCCGCTCAGAAGGACCACGCCGAGGATGTTGGGAAAGGCCATGGAAAGGATCATCAGGTCGGAGAAGTTCAACAGGTTGGTGGCCGTGACGATCGATCCGATGAGGACGAAGCCGAGGAAGATGAACTTGTAGATCAACGAGGTCCGACGTCCGAAAAGGTGCGACCAGCACCGCTCGCCGTAGTAGGACCAGGAAATCAACGTCGAATAGGCGAACAGGCAGACGGCGGCGGCCAAAATCCAGGGGAACCACGGCACGGCCGTGCGGAACGCCTCGGCCGTCAGCGGCGCCCCCTTGTTGTTGGCGATGTAGTCGGCGAATTGGGAGTTGTTGTAGACTCCGGTGACCACGATCACCAGCCCCGTCATCGTGCAGACGACCACCGTGTCGATGAACGGCTCCAGGAGGGCGACGATCCCCTCGCTGATCGGCTCGTCGGTCTTGGCCGCCGCGTGGGCGATCGACGCCGAGCCGAGCCCCGCTTCGTTGGAAAACGCCGCCCGGCGGATCCCGATCACCATCACGCCCAGGAAGCCGCCGTAGATGGCCTCCGGCGAGAACGCGCCTTTGAAGATCAAGCCAATGGCCGGCACGATCATCGAATGGTTGACCGCCAGGATATAGAGCGACGCCAGCACGTACACGCCGCACATCAAGGGGACGATCTTCTCCGCCGTCGCGGCAATCCGCCGAATCCCCCCGATGATCACCACGCCGACCAGGACTATCAGCACCACGCCGTAGATCCACGGATAGTCGGCCAGAAGCGTGACGTCGTATTCGAGCAGCTCCGCCCGAACCGCTTCCAGCGATTGCGAGACCTGGAAGACGCACCCGCCCCCGAACGATCCGCCCATGCAGACGATGGCGAACAGCGTGGCCAGCACGATCCCCGTGCGCGGCAGCCCGAGCTCGGTCAGGCCGTCGCGGAGATAGTGCATGGGCCCGCCGGAGACCGTGCCGTCGCGGTCCACCTTGCGATACATCTGCCCCAGGGAGCATTCGGAGAACTTGGTGCTCATGCCCAACACGCCGCCCAAGATCAGCCAGAAGACGGCTCCGGGCCCGCCGGTGGCCACGGCGATCGCCACCCCGGCGATATTGCCCAGTCCGACGGTCGCCGACAGGGCCGAGGCCAACGCCTGGAAGTGGGAGACCTCGCCGGCGTCGTCCGGGTCGTCGTAGTCGCCCCGGGTCACGCGGATCGCGTGCCAGAACCCGCGGACGTTGATGAACCCCATCCGGAGCGTGAAGAACAGGGCCCCGCCAAACAGCCAGACGACGACCAGCGGCACGCTCGTGCCCAACCAGTGCTCCGTCCAGAAGTCGAAAAACAACACCGCCCCCAGGCGCTTGACCAGGTACTCGCCGAAGAACTGGTCCACTCGCGTCATCCAGGTCTCCGGCTCGGGCGGGTCGTTCGCGCTATCGGCGTCGCCGGGGGTCTGGGGATCGGCTTGGGCCTCGGATGGCAGAGCGGCCGGCGGCTCGGCGGCGCTCGATTCCGCCGGGGCAGCGTCCTGGGCCGGGGCATCCTGGGCCAGACCACGGACGGCCAGCATGACCAGAAAACCGAGCAGCAGCGGGAGGATCAGCAGGGCGGGGATGCGAAGTCGTCGTGGCATAGGCTCGGTCTCGTCCACCCGATTGAGGGGCAGGATGAAGGGAACTGGCCGTGCATCGTGCCGCCAGGCGAGGGACACGCGTGGTCCGGGGCCCGTCCGACCGGCGGGGTCCCCCCGCAGGCCGATGCACTATATTTCAACCCTTTGCGGCGATCAAGCCTTGCTACGCCTTCCGGGCTTCCCGGCGTGCAGGTACACGGGCGTGTCCGTGCAGTCCGGTAGGCCAGGCTTCGCCTGACAAGACGAGAGGCAGACGTCGGCTCCACGCGGCTGGAGAGTTGCCCCGTCGTCGAACCGCATGGCATCCAGCAGAGCCTGGGCTACTGGACCAGCACCACGTCGTGCGCCCCGTGGCAGTCGGTGCAGACTTTGCGCTGGCCGTCCTGGGTGAGCTCCGGCTTCTCGGGCTTCAGCCGGGAGCACTCGTGGCACCGCTCGCAGAGGCGGTGGACGTCGGGCCGGGCGAAGACCTCGTCGGGCTTCACCTCGTTGTTCTCGTCGGCCAGGTGCCCCTCGCTGGGGCCGTGGCACGTGATGCACCCGACCTTCTCCTCGAAGTGCAGGCTCCCGACGAACTCGTCCTCGATGTCCACGTGACAGAGCGAGCAGCCGGCCAGCGGGTTGGCCTGAAGCGGATACTCGGCCGAGGCGTCGGGTTTCGCGTCCGGCGATGCCCCGCCGTCCTTCCCGGATTCTGAAGCCGTGCCCACCATGGCGTCGGCCGAATCCCCTGCTTCCGGAGCGTGGTCCGGCGCGAGCCCCGCGGACGGCTCTGGCGCCTGCGAGTCATCGCCCTGTAACGCTAGCTCGGGCGGAACGTCGCTTGTTTCGATCGGACCGACGACCGCCGGCGCAGCCGTGATCCCGGGCACGTGCTCGGGGACGCTTCGCTGGCACGACGCGAAAGCCAGCAGGAAGAGGCCGAAGAGGACCGTGGGCCACGCGGCCGGAGACCCCGTAGGGCCCGTAGGGTGCGTGAAACGCACCAACTCTGTAAGAGAAGGCATTTTGGTGCGTTTCACACACCCTACGGAGCCCCCTGGTGCCCGGTCTCTGGCCCCTGCCCCCTGACTACGCATACCGCCAGCCCTCTTCGAGCCAGGCGTGGCTGCGCTCCGGGCACGGCGTGAGGGCGGCGATGCCCAGGCGCTCGCGGGCGTTGGGGGCCAGCTTGGTCCAGGAAGCGCTGAAGTTCTCGCGGACCTGCCCCGTGGCGTGGACGCCGCACGTGCAGACGTCGACCCGCTCGTTCTCCAGCACGAAGGCCATCATGTCGCGCGCCAAGCCGGCGTCGGCGCCTTCGAGGTCCTTTTTCTTGAGAAGCGACCCCCGGGCGAACGGCTTGATCGTGATCACCCCCAGGTCTTTCGCCTTGGCCGCCGGGAGGATCGTCTCGGCCGCGCGATGCCGCACGTTGTAGGGAAGCGAGACGACGTCGAAATAATCGCCGAACTTGTCGAAGGCCTCCAGGAACAGCTCGGGCGTGAAGTGGCAGCCGAACCCGGTGAAGCGGATCTTGCCCTGCTGCTTCAGCTTGTCCAGGGCCTCCATCGAATACGACATGTCCCAGTAGCCGGACTGCCGCGTGTCGTTCTCCGTGTTGCACAAGAGGCAGAGGTCGACGTGGTCGGTCTGCCAGGCCTTGAGCCGGGCCTCCGTCCAGTCGTAGATCTCCTGCCGGTCGTGCTCATTGCCCTTCATCTTGTGCGAGACGCGGATGGAGACGATCACCTTGTCTCTGGCTCCCAGCCGCTTGATCGCTTCGCCGGGCGTGGACGATTCCTCCATCGGCGTGCAGGAGTCGAGGAAATTGACGCCCATGTCCATGCCGATGCTGATCATCTCGACGGCTTCGTCGACCGAGACCTTGCGGAGTCCTCCCCGGCCGTCGGGGACCCGGGCGTAGGACCAACTGTGCCCGCCGAATCCGACCTCGGAGACTCGCAGGCCGGTCTTGCCCAGGGTGCGATAGCCCACCTGGCCCTCGGCCGCCGCGGCTTCGGTGGACGAGCACCCCGGGCTGGCCAGCGAGGCGGCCACGGAGCCCGCCACGGCGCTCTGCCCTAGCTGTTTCAAAAACCGTCTCCGTGTCGATTCGGCCTTCGGATCGCCGTGTGAAGCGTGCTCGTTCATGCTACGTGCTCCATGATCAGCGTGAGGTTCCGCCCCATCCGGGTCGTTGTCGGGCCCAGTATACGGGCGGTTTCGGCCGGCTGCAAGGATATGGGAGAGGCGTTGGGCGTGGGTGGCGCGCAGCGCAGGTCTCTCGCGCGCAGCGCGGGTCTCCGGACCCCGCCGAGATGTGGACGGCAGGTCTCCGTGCATTTTCGGGAGACCTCCGGTCGGCGGAGTGAGTGGCACGGTCAGGAGACCGGCCGCAGCGCGCATCAGGAGACCCGTCACAGCGCGTGCGAACAGCGCAAGCGAGAGGTGTTGCTCAGAACGGCTGCCGGGTCAATCCCACCACCGGTCGGACTGGTCGGCGATGGCGGCGTCTTTGCGGACGTCGGCCAGGGCGTCGCTCCGTTCGGCCTCGGCGACCATCTGCCAGGCGTTGATCTGGACGCCGCCGCAGGCGATCATCCAGTTGCGGCCCTTCTTGGCCACCGTGGCCTTGCTCTGGACGTGCTTGGGGGCGGGGAACTCCGCGGCGTGGAGGCCGTCGCTGCCCATCAGCATCGGCAGCTCGACCTGGGCCTTTTCGGTCAGGCCCTCGCCGACGACCAGCGCCGCGACGATGGCCAGATCCATGCAGTTCCGCAACTCCCCGAAGACGGTGTCGGCCAACGCCAGCTCGTCGTACCGCTCGGTGAGCGTATCGGCCCATTTCTGCGAAGCCGGATCGGCGCGACGCTTCTCCTGCCGGGTGCCCGTGGCGTCGAAGAAGTCGGTCTCGGTCATCGCCTTGACCGAGGCACCCCGCAGCTCCCAGGCCAGCCCGTCGGCGTCACGCAACAGCGGCTCGTAGTCGGGCGCCAGCCACCACCGCGGCAGCATGTTGCTCATCCCCCGTCCCGATCCCCGCATCATCTCCATGAAGCTGGGCAACCCGCGAATCGGGGCCGCTTGAGTCCCCATACCGACCCGCTTCATCTGGTAGTCGGCCGCGACCATCACCCGGGCGTAGTGGCTCGTCTCGGGAACGCCCGTCACGGAGATCTTCTGCGGGCCGAGTTGCTGCTCGATACCCATCGCGGTTGCCGAAGGGTTGCCGATCGTGTGGAGCCGCTTGGCGTGGGCATTGAGTCGCTGGAGCCCGTCGGGCGTGGGGTCGATGGAACAGGAGATCACGCTCCGCACCGGACCGGCGGCCGCGCGCAAGGCGACGATCAGGTCGTCCAGGAGCAAGACGGGGCGGCGCGAGGTCTCGCCCACGATCGCCCCGCGGTCGTCAACCTTCCAGCCTTCGCCGGGGCCTACAAGCACGATGTCGTGCTGCTCGGGGTAGACCAGCACGTAGCGGACCTGCTGCAATCCGCCGAGGATCGCGATATCGGCATCGACGGGCTTGTTGTCCGCAAGGGACTGACGAATCGCCTCGTCCAGCCGGCGCAAGGAGACTTTTCGCATTGGGGCGGCTTGATCGAGTCCGTCGGGCACACGGTCCAAGAGGTCCCGCAGCCCTTCGCGGAGGAGGCCGAAATCTTGGACGGTGGCGTCGGCGAGCATGCCGGAGGGGTCGATCGAGACTCCCCCCACGGCCCGCGTATTGATGCCTGTCACCTGCTGGTTCTGCGCCTGGAGGTTGGTGGGGCAGGAAAGGGCGACCAGGGCGAGCACGGCGGACGCGAGCAGGGTCCTGCCGGCGACACGGGGGAGTAGACGGTCGCAAGGTGACATCGTGATTCTCCTGTTGACGATCGTTGGACGGTATCGCCGCGTCCTTCCGGCGGAGGGGCCGGCGGGAATCAGACGCGTGCGAAAGCCATGGTACCGATGCAGTGAAAAGCGCACAAAAAACGGGGGCGTGCGCGAAAGCCGTCTACGTTACAGAGTAGTCCGACCCCCGGAGATTGGCAACAAGATTTCCAGCGCGCCTCCGGCCGGTCGACGCCCCCGCCGGAGGTGTGGGCCCGGCCGCCCGGCGGACGCGTGCCGACAAGCTGTCCTGTTCTGCCGCGCCGGTCCGTGGTAGTGGGTGGCGTGCTGGGCGCGCCGGACCCTGGGGCAAGTGGTGCCCAGGGCGATTCGGTCGGCGGTCTCCGCTCCTCGCACCCCCCTAGAGTCCAGGGTATCCGGGCCTCCCCGAATCCGCAAGGAAATGGTCGCTCACGGCCGCCATATCGGCCGGGTATCGCCGGCCGCGGCGGCCGCTTTGCCCCCCTTTGGAGGTGATCCCGGCGGGAAACTCCTTGCCCAAGGCCCCTCTGCTTGGGTAAGCTAATAGTAGTGGACTTCTCTGACTCGATCCGGGGGGGATGCGGACCCCACTCAAAGGGTCGCCCGGTTTCTCAAGACGACGGTGGGCCGGTTCGTGTCCGAACTAGCATATTTGGTTATCCGGGAAGGATCGAAATGGACCGACGTTTTCCGGCTAGTGCCCGGGGAGTCGGTGACCATCGGCCGAGCCCCGACCAACCAGATCATGCTGAAGGACGAGCGGTGCAGCCGGAACCACGCCGAGCTGTTCCTCTCCGAGGGGCACTGGACCCTGCGGGATCTGGATAGTCGCAACGGCACCGTGGTCGGCGAGCAGTTGCTCAAAGGCGACTGGGTCCTCCGCCCGGGCGACGTGGTCCGCATCGGACGTTCGCAGTTGGTGTTCGTCTACAACCTGAGCGAGGCTTTTTCCGACGCGGGCACGGTGGTGCGTCGGCCGGTGGTGCCGAGCGACAAGACGGCCGATTCCCGCGCCCGGGACGAAGCGAGCGTTCTGGAAACCTACGATCCGACCACGATCACCCATCGTCGCGGCCAGACCCGGTTCCTCGAATCGGCCGTGGAGGAGCAGGACGAAAGCGGGATCTCGAGGATGGGCCGGGCGGCGGCCAAGTTGTGCCGGCTGGCCTTCGAGCTGGGCAAAGCCCCCGACGCGGCGAAGATGGCCGATTTGGCCCTGGTCGCGCTGTTCGAGGGAATCGAGATCGACGCCGGGGCGTTGCTCCTGCTACCCAGGGGCTTCGAGGGAGAGCCGACCGGCTCCGACCTGGAAACGGTCGCCTCCCACACCGCGAGCGAGCGACGCTACCACCGGGTGGCCACTTTCCTGGCGACCACGGTGATGCGCGAGGGCGAGGCCGTCCTGGCGCGCAACGTGATGGGCGACAGCAGCCTGGGCAGCCGCGACAGTAAAGGGGTGATCCACACCACCAGCGTGATCTGTGCCCCGGTTCGGCAGGGCGACGCGGTCTTAGGGTTAATTCACCTCTACTCCACGGACCCGGATTGTGTTCCCGATCCGGAGGACCTGGAGTACACGCTGGCCGTGGCCGACACGGTCGCCGTGGCCCTGACGAATCTCATCCGGCGGGAGGATCTCGCCGAAAACCTCACCCAGGTTCGCGATGAAAACGAGCAGTTGCGGGAACGGCTGGGCGTGCAGAGCGAGATCGTCGGCGGTAGCGCCAGCGTGAAGGAGATCAACGAAGAAATCGCCCGCGCCGCCGCCAGCAAGGCCACCCTGCTGATCCGCGGTGAGAGCGGAGTCGGCAAAGAGCTGGTCGCCCGCGGCGTCCACTTCTCCAGCCCTCGAAGAAAGAACGTCTTCGTCTGCCTGAACTGCGCGGCCCTGTCGGAGGAGCTGTTGGCCAGCGAGCTGTTCGGCCACGAGCGGGGCGCGTTCACCGGCGCGACGGACCGGAAAATCGGCAAGTTCGAGGCCGCCCACCAGGGCACGCTGATGCTCGACGAAATCGGCGAAATGAGCCTCGGCATCCAGACGAAGTTCCTCCGCGTCCTGGAAGGGCATCCCTTCGAGCGCGTGGGAGGGAATAAGCCCGTCAAGGTCGACGTGCGCGTCATCGCCGCCACGAATCGCGACCTGGAGCGCGACGTGGCCGAAGGCCGATTCCGGCACGATCTGTTCTTCCGGCTCCGCGTGCTGGAAATCGTGGTCCCCCCCCTCCGCAAACGCGCGGAAGACATCCCCGAACTGGCCGACTACTTCCTCAGCAAGTTCCGCGCGGAAACGGGACGCAAGATCCAGGGCTTCTCGCCCAAGGCCATGGAGCAGCTCAATAGCTACCGTTGGCCGGGGAACATCCGCGAGCTGAAAAACGTGGTGGAACGGGCCGTGGTCCTCTGCCGCGGTCGGCACATCGAGGAGGAGGACCTGGTGCTGACCAGCTTGTCGACCACCGGCGACACGGCGGAGACGAAGCAGCCGAGTGACCAGTTCACGCCCTGCTCGCTCTCGGACGTCGAGCGCCGACACATCCTGGCCACGCTCAACCACACCGGGTGGAACAAGAGCCGGACGGCCAGCATCCTGGGCATCGAGCGCTCCACCCTGGATCGCAAGATCCGACGCTACTCGCTCGCCGAAGAGCATGCCCCGGTGCGGCCCCGCGTCGCCGAGCAGCAGTGAGGCCGACCGAACCCTACGGCTCGGCTCGCTCCCCGTGATACTGCCCCCCCGGAAATGGGTGCGCCCACCTCCTCTCACGGACCGCGGCCCGTTCTCACGGGCGCGACAAGGCGCCGCTGGCCGGCGTCAACGCGGTGACAGAAGCACTTCGACCAGCGCGCACGCGTGACCTGCAAGACGCCGGCTTGGTTCCGCCGCGGGGCGGGGCGATTTCCCGAGGCCCGGCGCAAAGCCGCCACCGGCCGGAAGGGCCCGCGAGCCGATCGCGATGGTCACGCGGACCCTCGCCCGCTGCGAGCGCCGGGACGTCGTTGATCGGCCGAGGAGCCGCGCGTGATTGGGTCGGCTTACCCGTCGCGGACCGCGCCCCGAGCGGCACCGCCTGTCAGATCGGTTGCGACGGTAGTTCGGATACGGCGTACCCTGACCTCTGTTTCGGGCAACGGATTTCCGCGGAGGGAGGCGCATGGGGCCGACGCGTGACCAATAAACTCTTAGGACCTCGCCCGAGAAAGGGGACACCGAACGGCCCCAAGCCGCCACGCGCGGTTGCCGACCGGTTTGATCGCCGTCGGACAACGCCTGCAAGACCGCCTTCGACCAAGGAACCCCGCATGACCTCAGCCACGCTCGAACCGCTCCAAGCGGTGGTCGCCGACCCCGTGCTCACGAAGGCCATCGCCGACGGCGTCAAGGCTTGCCTCGCCATGTGCGGCGTAGAGGCCCGGTGTGTGGGCCTGTCGGCGGTCCCCGCGTCGGACCGCGGAAGCGTGACCGGAATGATCGGCGTCCATGGCGAGGTGTCGGGATTCATTACGGTGAACTTGGCGGAGAAGTCGGCCTTCTCCTTGGTCGGCGGCCTGCTTCAGGAACGGTTCGATGCGCTCAACGATCAAGTGATCGACGGCGTGGGGGAAATCACCAACATCATCGCCGGAGGGATTAAGAAGGGCCTGGGCGGCACCGCTTGGAGTTTCGGCCACGTGACCGTTCCCTCCGTCATCGTGGGCCAGCACTACCAGATCGCCTACAGCAAGGGCCTGGCATACGTGTCGGTGACTTTCGAGCAGGAAAACGCCGAAACGGTGATGCTCGACGACCGGCTGATCGAGGTCGCCATCTCCCTGATTCGCTTGTAACGCCGCTCCCGTTACCCCACCCGGTCCCAACGCAACGGCGCTCGCCGAGCGGCTCGGGGCAGTGACTCAGCAGGCGCGACCCGACCGCCCGCGGCACCCCCAACGCCCGGCCAAGTGCCGGCCAGCGCAGCACGTGTCCGGTGCCGATGCCTTCCCTCGATCGGCGTCAGTCAGGAGCAGGCCGGCCACGGGTCAGCCCTCCACGAGCTCCTTGTGACGGACGTGCCGGTTCAAGTCGGCCAGCCACGGCTCCTGCTCGAAGAGCCGGCATACGTCGAGCCAGGAGAACGCATCGTCGCCGCCCATCCGCTGATACACGGCTCGGATGAGCGCCAGGTCGTCCGGCGAGTCGACGGTCCAGCGGTGGGCGCTCTCGTCCCGGCTGCCGGTCACGGCCAGCAGTCGAAAAGACTCCGGGTGCTGATAGATATAGGGGGTCACGTGCGTCCGCTGGTACGGCTCGGTTGCCTCTTGGAAAGCGCGGGCCAGGGTCGCTCTCAGCATCACTTCCGTGTCCAGGCCGCGAGGATACGTGCGCCGGAGGATGTTCGAGGCGTAGTCCGGCTCGTGCTCGAAAAACGCGCCGACCACGCGGTCCGTCACCTCGGGGTCGATCAAGGGGCAGTCGGCCGTAATGCGGACCACGACGTCGGCCCGACAGGCTGCGGCCGTCTCGTGGTAGCGCTTGAGCACGTCCTGCTCGCTGCCGCGGAAACAGGCCACGCCCAACCGCTCGCACTCTTCGACGATCGGGTCGTCCCCCGGCGCAACCGAAGTGGCGACCACCACCTCGTCGACCAGCGCCGCCCGACTTGCCCGGCGCACCACCCGGGCCAGCACCGTCCGTCCGGACAGGTCCAAGAGCACCTTCCCGGGCAGCCGGGTGCTGCCCATGCGGGCCTGGATGACGGCGACGACTCGGGGCTCGGACGCCGACGGATCGCTTCCCTGCTTGATCACGGGCCTCTCCTTATCTCCTTCTTCCTTTGCGACTTGGCGCCTTGGCGAGAGTTCTCCCTCCCCTTTCGTCAAACGAAGCTTGACGAGGCATTCCCGCCGGCTTCAGCAAGTCACTTTCTCCACGGCCGTCACCACGTCCGCGACGTCCGCATCGGTCATGCCCGGGAAAAGCGGCAGGGTGAGGATCTCCTCGTAGGCCGCTTCGGCAACCGGACAGAGGCCGGGCGCCGTCCCGTATCGCTCGCGATAGAATGGATGCAGATGCACCGGAATGTAATGCACTTCCACCCCGATCCCCTCAGCGCGCAGCGCCCGGAAGACCGCAGCCCGATCGGCCCCCAGCGCTTCCCGATCCAGACGCACCACGTAGAGATGCCAGGCGTGCACCGCGCCCTCGCGTCGACCCAAAGGACGCACGCCGGGAAGCGACTCCAGCGCCCGGTCGTATTGCTCGGCGATCTCGCGCCGTCGTGCGAGCCAATCGTCCAGCTTCGCCAACTGCCCCAGACCGAGCGCGGATTGGACGTCGGTCAGCCGGTAGTTGTAGCCCAAATCGGTCATTTCGTAGTACCAGCTTCCGGCGGCCGCGCATTGGCGGTGGTCGCGGCTGAAGCCGTGGTTGCGGAACCGGCGGATCAGCTCGGCAAGCGTGTCGTCCTCGGTCGTGACCATCCCCCCTTCGCCCGAGGTGATCGGGTTCACCGGGTGCATGCTGAAGGTGCTCAAGTCGGCCAGACGGCCCACGGGCACGCCTCGATCTCGGGCGCCCAGGGCGTGGGAGGCGTCGTCGACGAGCACGAGGTGGTGATCTCGGGCGATGCTTCCCAGGGCTTCGTAGTCGCACGGTTGACCGGCGTAGTCGACGGCAACGATCGCCCGGGTACGCGGCGTGATCCGGATCTCGACCTGCTCCGGGTCGAGGAGCAAGGTCTCCGGATCGACGTCGGCGAACACGGGTGTTCCCCCTTGGTAGACGACGGCGTTGGCGGTGGCCGCAAAGGTCATCGCAGGCAGGATCACCTCGTCGCCCGGCCCGATGCCCAGCGCGAACATCGCGGCATGCAGCGCGGCCGTGCCGCTGGAGAGGGCGACCGCCTCGGCGGCACCCACGTACTCGGCCACCGCCCGCTCCAGACGTTCCACGACCGGCCCGGTGGTCAGCCAGCCCGACTGCAACACCTCGACGACCCGCTGGACGTCGTCCTCGGTGACCGCCTGGCGGCCGTACGCAAGGATCGTCGGGCGAACGGGCTCTGGGCTGGGTTGAGTTTCGGCCACGGTGCTATGTCCCTTCCACTGGGCTGCGGGCACGGCCGCATTCTCCGTTGCGCACCGCGTGACTTCCCTGGCGAGTCGATATGGTATTCGGGGTTACCCGATCCGTCAAAGGCAACTTTGCGGGGCCGGACAACCTCACGGTTCCAGGTCGAGGCGTCAGGCGTTCCGGCCGCCGTGGAGCGTTGGGGGCTCTGCGCGAGCGGGGGGTTCTGTATGCCGCTTCGTGTTCTGGGGGGCTGAGGGAGATGCACAGTTTCCGCGCCGCGGGTTTGCCACACGCCGCGTCTTCTAGCCCGGATTATTTCTACGGTGGCCTTGTAGCACAGGCATCTTGCCTGTGTTGCCAATTCCACAGGCTAGAAGCCTGTGCTAAAGCATTCGTGAATAGTCCGAGCTAGCCGGATTTGCCCTCGCCCGAATCCGAAGGCGCCTGCGGGGCTTGCTCCGTTTGGGCGACCTCCGCCTTCTTCTCGGCTGCGTCGCGCTTGAGGCCCTCGTCGATGAACGCCTCCACGTCGCCGACGCTCTGGCCCCCGGTCAGACGGCTGAGCCTCCAGCCTTGGTACGTCCGGCGGAACATGAGCAGTTGGGGGATGGGGCCGCCCCGGGTGAGTTGTTTCCCCAGTTCCCGCTGGCGATCCACGCAGACGGTCGCAAAGGCAACCCTCCCAAGCAGGCCGCGTCGCCTGATCTGGGGGATCACGTTCTGCTTCATGGTCTGACAAGGGCCACACCACTCGGCGCCGACCAATACGACCATCGGACGGCCGGTCTGGCTGGCCAAACGGTAAGCCTCGGCATAGGTCTCGGCACCCTGGGCAATGCTCGATGCCAGCAGCATGGCAAGGCCGACATGCGCGAACAAAACCATTCGTAGTGCGGGTTTCCGGCCTGCGCGGCACTGCCAAGAGGGCCGCACCACAGGGCGTTCGCCGGGGCTTCCGAGACTCGTCACATGCATCTCCTCTGCTGACTTGGGGGTGAGCTGCTCCGTCTTGGTGTCACGCGCTGAGTTTGGGGACTCGGGCAAGACACCGCTTACGACTCAGCAAGAATCAGGCGTGCTCTGCGGGGGGGGAGCTTGGCAAGGGGGTGGCTGAGGCAGGCACGCGCGAGAAAGCGTGCCCCGCGGGCCACCCGATGCAGATCGTCGACTCGCCAGGACTCCGTCGTCTTCCTTCGCGGTCCAATCAAGGTCCGTACGCAACTCCTGGCGAACAAACGCTCGTGGCCAGGATCGATCCCTCCAGTGTATCTGGGACGAGTGGCCGTGCAAGGGTGGCTGACGGACCCGGAGCGAATGTAATCTTTAGGACTTTCGAGACGAATGCACTGCCCGGAGAATCTGGGGGGTATGGGAATGGTTTGGACGCCGGCTTCGTCACGCCGGCAACGCCTCGCGTCCACCACAAGTGGATATTCTGCAACGACTTCCGCGCCGAACGGATTGAGGCCCAGGGGCCTCTTCCGCTATAATCGGTCCGGCGCGGTTTGCCGCAAATGCACGGTCAGAAATCCAAGAAGAATTGTCCGCTGCATCGAGGCTTCGGCAATTTCCCACCCGATAGGGTGAGCGACGGATGAGACTCCGCCTTGGTCTGGTTGGCTTGGGGGACGCCTGGGAAAAGAGGCACCGTCCGGCGCTCCGCGCGTTGGCCGATCGGCTCGAGGTCCGGGCGGTGTGCGACCCGGTGGGCCATCGGGCCGAGATGGCTGCGTCGGAGTTCGGCGCAACTTCCGTGGACGGCTTCCAGGCGCTCGTACATCGGGAGGATATCGACGCGCTTCTGCTCCTCTCCGCCGGTTGGTACGGCCCGCTCCCCGTGCTGGCTGCCTGCGAGGCAGGCAAGGCGGTCTATCTCGGCTCGGGCTGGGAATTGAAGCCCGACGACGCCCGAAAGATCAAGCGGCGCGTCGAGGAGTCGGGCGTCGCTTGCGTGGCCGAGTTCCCCCGGCGGCAGTCACCCGCCACGTTGCGGCTCAAGGAGCTGATCGCCACCGCCTTGGGGGCTGCGAGCCTCCTTTTCTGTCACCAGCGTCTTCCGCTCACGGAGAAGCGGCCCGGGTGCCCATCAGGCCCCGGACCGCCATCGATGCTGCGAGAGCTGGCCGAGCTGGTCGATTGGTGCCGTTACGTGGTGGGTAGCGAGCCCCGTTGGGTAACCGGCATGACCCGGCATCGCGCGGGCGACGGACGGGAAGAGGATTATCAGATGATGAGCCTCGACTTTTCGGAGGGCGACAAGCCGGGCACCGGCCCCGTGGCCCAGATCAGTTGCGGCCGGTATATCCCCGCCGAGTGGGCGGAGGCCGTCACCTACCGCCCTTTGGCCGCCATGCAGATCTCCTGCGACCGCGGGATCGCCTTCGTCGACCTCCCGGCCAGCCTGGTCTGGTTCGACGGGGCGGGCCGCCACCAGGAGTCGCTGGAAAACGAGCGCCCGGTCGGCGAGCAGCTCCTCGCTCAGTTCCACCGCGTCGCCACCGGCCCGTGCGCGAACAATGCCTGTGGGCTGGACGATGCGTATCGGGCGCTCTCGATCGTCGAGCAAGCCGGCAAGAGCCATCGCAAAGGACGGCGGATCGCGCTCTGATCGCGTGGGGAGCGACGGATCAGGTCGCCTCCTGCGGAGCCGGCGGCTCGGCCATCTCCTTGCCTTCCCGCAGGACCTTCAGCCCCATCAGGTGGGCCATGTCTCGGACGTTGTCGACGTGATCGCCGTAGAACAGCACGCGGTGCAACAGGGCCATCATATCGTCGGGCAGGACGCCGCCGCCCCAGTGGGCGAACAGCTCCCGGGCGTCGTCCACTTCGGTGACCACCTGCGTCCGGCAGCCGCGGTCGTCGAAATCGGGGACCTCCACGATCGTGCCGGGGGTGACGAGGATCGTCTCCAGGTTGGCGATCTTCGCCCAGGTCACTTTCTGGCCGACGTCCTTGTCCATGAACACCTCGAGCGACGCGCCCCGATTGTCGTCGCGATGGCTGCGGATGCTGAAGGGCAGCCGCTCGGAGCCCGGGCCGCGCATCTTCGTCGGGGCCACGCAATGGGCGTGGATCACCGCGCTGGTCGCCGTGTCGATCAGCGGATCGGTGATGAACCCGGGCAGCCCGGTGGCGTAAAGGAACATGAGCATCGTGAGCGTCGAGTCGACGTCCGCTTCGCACGCCCCCACGACGCCCTCGTCCAAGAGCTTGCTGAAGCCGAGGCACGGATAGCCGAGCGTCCCGATCGGGATGCCGCCGAGGCATTTCACCGTGATCGCCTGCGCGCCCCGCTCGAGCATGATCTTCTTCATCGCCAGGTACGTCTTGCACGACTTGACGATTTCCTCGGTGTCGGGCTCGACGACTTCCTTGGCCTGGGAGATCCAGTGCTCTTGGGCCTCTTTCTCTGCGGCCTTCGCGTCGATCGATTCGTGGATCTTGACGAACTCGGGCGGCGTGATCTGGACGACCTCCGGTCCCAGCCTGGTGCGGACGAGGTCGAAATCCCTGGCGGCGTCGGTCCCCGCGGCGCAGCCCGGGTTGCCCACGAGGATGATCTTCGACTGCTTCATCCGCACGGGAACGCGCAACAGCGCGACGAGCCGGTCGATCTCGGCCAGGTCGCGGGAAGGGGCCATAATGAGGCGAACGCCCTGCTTCTGGAGCCGGGGCACGTACATCCAGTCGTGGCCGCTGAACGGCTGCGAGTAGATGGCGACCGGCCTGCCGGTGCCGGCGAAGACCGCAAAGGGCGCGGAGTTCCCGAAGGCGAGGTGGACGACCAGGATCGCGTCGGCCTGCGACTCGTCGATCTTGGGCAGGAGATCCTCGGCCATCTTCGCGTGATTGCGGATCAGGTCGCCGCCGACGAACTCGACGTCGCCCAGCCGCTCCTGCACCCCGGCCAGATACGGGGCGAACTTCTCCTCGATCTCCTTGGGCGCGTCGAAGTCGGGCTTGGGCCACGCCCCGCCGGTCCCCAGGTAGACGACGTAGACCTTCACCGGCCGCATCGCCGGCCACCCGGCCTCTTCGGCGGCCCGAAGCGGGCGCGCCGCGATTCCCCCGGCCAGCAGCAAGCCGCCCGTGCTCCCCAGGAACGTCCGACGATTCATCGAAAATGGCATCACGATTTCTCCTGCGATTCGATTTCGAGCCGTGCCAGGCAATTGTAGCCGACCGGGACGTCCGACGTGCTCACATCCCGGCAAGGTAGTTGCCGTAGCCGATTACGATCGTCGACGCGATCAGCGTGGCGATGCCGGCCCAGACCAGGGCGTTGGTCCGCCGGCTGGTGCCGTGCCATTCGCGGAAGTAGAGGCCCCAGAGGTTGGAAAAGACGATGATGAACGCCATGTGGATCGACCAGCTCGAGAAATCGTATTTCTCGCCGAGCTTGGTCGTCCCCATCCCATAGAAGAAGAACTGGCCGTACCAGATCACGCCGCCCAGTGCCGAGAGGAGGTAGTTGCGGAGTTGGCGGAGGGCGGGGCCGGTGACGTAGTCGCCGAAGCTGCGGTTTCGGGCGTTGAGGAAGAGGCACCACACCACGTTGCTCACGAACCCGCCGATGAGGATCACCACCAGCACGGCGTTGTTGGAATAGAGTTCGGGCGCGCCGTGCTCGATGGCGACCTGGCCGATCGGCTTGCCCCACTTCAGGCCGAACGCGAAGCACGCGCTGAGGATGCCCGCCATCGTGGCCACGGCGAACCCCTTGCCCAGGGCGAACTCCGCGACCGTTTGTTTCTTCTCTTCGTCCGTCAACTCGGCTTCCTTGCGCATGCCGGCCCGTCCGCAGATGCCGATGCCGCCGAGGCACGCCGCCACGCCGCCGAGGATCGTCAGGCCGGAGGCGGTGCCGAGCATCGAGCCGAGCTTGCCGTCAACGATGGGCGGGACGAGCGTGCCGAAGATCATGCAGAAACCGAGCGCCACGGCATATCCCAGCGCCATGCCCAGGTAGCGGACCGACAGACCGAACGTGAGGTTTCCCACGCCCCAGAGGAGGCCGAAGAAAATGGCCCAGCCGATGGCCGTCGCCGGGCTGCTCAGGAGCACTTCCACCAGATGCGGGATGGTCACCAGCGCCACGACCCACGGCGTCACGAGCCACGCGGCCATGCCCATCACCAACCAGAAGCTCTCCCAGGCCCACCGCCGGACCTGCTTGAGCGGCGCGTAGAAGCTGCCCGCGGCGAAACCGCCGATCGCGTGCAGCAGGACACCGAGAAAGGGGCCTGTTGGCATCGGTCCGGGTGCTCCTTGGGGAAGTGGTGAGCGTTCTCAGGATCGGCCGAAGAATGGGTTGCCGACTTCCGTAGCAGGCACACGCCGTGTGCCGTTCGCCAGTTGCGGCAC
This sequence comes from Thermoguttaceae bacterium, assembly GCA_035528065.1. Classification (GTDB taxonomy): domain Bacteria; phylum Planctomycetota; class Planctomycetia; order Pirellulales; family Thermoguttaceae; genus DATKZH01. The sequence goes on from DATKZH010000164.1 coordinate 24,673, forward strand.
ACGGCGTGGGCCTGCTACTCCGCCGATGCGGGAGTTATGCTTCGGCCGATCCTTACCTCTGCGTGCTCGATCGCATCGTGGCGCCTCGCCTCCGCCGGTCGCAGGGCGACGGCCATCCATTCTCGCGCGCCGAGGTTCCCGGCACAAGCCGAGAAGGCCCGAGCCGCAGCGGCCGGGAATTCCGAACCCTCTCCCGCTTGCGGGAGAGGGTGGCGACGAAGTCGCCGGGTGAGGGCGGTTGCCACGAGGAATCGTGCGGCACCGCGCCCTCACCCCCAACCCCTCTCCCGCAAGCGGGAGAGGGGAGTGGCCTCGAAACATCCCTGCATCTCGCAACAAGAGGCACTCACGGCTTGCACGGCCGCGTCGGACCGTGGATGATAGCGTTCGAGCCGCTCCGCCTGCGTCGTGAACACCCCCGGAATCGGAGGAAGCCTGCCATGCGATCGCTTCTCGCGGGACTCGTCGTGCTTCTGGCCGCCGCGTGCTTTGGCGCCGAGAAGCCCAACATCGTGCTCATCGTCTCCGACGACCAGGGCTACAACGACCTGGGCGTCTTGGGCGATCACATCATCACGCCGAGCCTCGACCGGCTGGCCCGGGAGGGCGTGCGACTGACCGACTTCTACGTGGCGTGGCCCGCCTGCACGCCCAGCCGCGGCGCCTTCCTCACCGGCCGCTACCCCCAGCGCAACGGCATCTACGACATGATCCGCAACGAGGCCCCCGACTACGGCCACAAGTACTCGCCGGAAGACTACGCCGTCACCTGGGAGCGGATCGGCGGCATGGACACCCGCGAGGTCCTCTTGCCGCGGATGCTCCAAGAGGCCGGCTACCGCTCCGCCATCTTCGGCAAGTGGGACCTGGGCGTGCACCGCCGGTTCCTCCCCTTAGCGCGCGGGTGGGACGAGTTCTACGGCTTCGTCAACACGGGCATCGACTACTACACGCACGAGCGGTACGGCGTGCCGTCGATGTATCGCGGCAACTCGCCGACGGCCGAGGACCAGGGCACGTACTGCACGTACCTGTTCCAGCGCGAGGCCGTGCGGTTCGTCAAGGAAAACAAGGACCGGCCGTTCTTCCTCTACCTGCCGTTCAACGCGCCGCACGGGGCCTCGAGCCTCGATCCGAAGGTCCGCAGCGGGGCCCAGGCGCCCGAAGAGTGGCGGAAGATGTATCCCGAGCTGTACGCCCAGGAGGGCTACGTCGAGGCTACGCGCTACGGCGAGAAGGCGATGGTCTCCAACAAGGCGCTCCGCCAAACGCACTACCTCGGCTCGGTCACGGCCATGGACGCGGCCATCGGCGAGGTGCTCGATCTGTTGGACGAGTACGGCCTGGCGGAGAACACGATCGTCATTTTCTTCTCCGACAACGGCGGCTCCGGCGGGGCCGACAACGCGCCCTTGCGCGGCGGCAAGAGCCGCGTGTTCGAGGGCGGCATCCGCGTCTGCTGCGTGGTCCGCTACCCCAAGCGGATCGCCGCAGGCACGGTGAACCGCGAGTTCCTCACGTCGCTGGAGGTCTTCCCCACGCTATTGAGCCTGGCCGGCGTCGCCCCGCCCGAGGGCGTCGTGCTGGACGGCTTCGACATGATGCCCATGCTCGCCGAGGGCAAGCCGTCGCCGCGCAAAGAGATGTACTGGAAGCGCCGCGCCAAGGAGGCCGCGCGCGTGGGCAACTGGAAGTGGATCCGCAACGAGAGCGGCACGTTCCTGTTCGACCTGGCCAAGGACGTGAGCGAGAAGGACAACCTAATCGAGAAGATGCCCGAGAAGGCCGCCGAGATGCAGGCCCATTTCGAAGGTTGGCTGAAGCACATGGACGAAGCCGAACCGCGGGGGCCGTTTAAGGATTTCTGAGGAGAACCCGCGAAACGCACGCTCGCTCCAACACACCCTCGTTCCCAGGCTCCGCCTGGGAACGAGCGTGGAAGAACGCACGTATGAACGTCAACTCTGGAGGACGAGGACCATGAGAAAACACAAGTCGTTGTGGTTCGCCGGCATGGCGATCGCCGCCCTGTTGATGACGTCGGTCGTTCTGGAGAGACGATCGCTCGCCGGGGAGGAGAGGCCGGATTACACGTCGCGGGTGCCGAAGTTCACGTTCGCCGACACGCTCCCGGAGCAGGAAGCCCAATTGGAGACGAATCCCTTGATGCGGCGGTTCGCCGAGTCGCGGCGCAAGCTGGCCGCCGATCGGTACCGGCCGATCTATCACTACGTCAATCCGGAAGGCCGGCTGAACGATCCCAACGGGCTCTGTTTCTGGAAGGGCCGGTGGCACCTCTTCTACCAGGCGTATCCGCCGGAAGACCCACGCCAGCACTGGGGACACGCGGTGAGCGACGACCTGATCCACTGGCGCGACCTGCCCTACGCGATTTACCCCCATCCGGAAGAGAAATGCTATTCCGGCGCCACCCTGGTCGAAGACGATCGCGTGATCGCCATGTATCACGGGACGCGCGCCGGCAACATGGCCGCCGTGTCCGACGATCCGCTGCTGTTGAACTGGGAGAAGGTCACCGGGCAGCCCGTGATTCCCTTGGAGAACGCGCCGTGCCGGATCTTCGATCCGTGCATCTGGAAGAAGGACGGCGCGTACTACTCGCTCTCGGGCGGCACGCTGCCGGGGCCCGGCGGAAAGCCGGTGCGGGCCGATTTCCTGCTCCGGTCGAAGGACCTGGCCCAATGGGAGTATCTGCACCCGTTCGTCGAGCAGGACCGGTTCACGCGGGTCGGCGACGACGGCGCCTGCCCCTATTTCTGGCCCATCGGCGACCGCCACATCCTGCTCTTCTTCAGCCACATGAGCGGCGGGCAGTACCTGCTGGGCGGCTACGACAAGGCGCGGGACAAGTTCGCGGCGACCGCGCACGGCGACTTCAACTTCGGGCCGTACGCTCCGGGCGGCGTGCACGCCCCCTCGGCAACGCCCGACGGCCAGGGCGGCGTGATCGTGCTGTTCAACATGAACCCGGCCAAGCCGACCGAGGGCTGGAACCAGATCATGACCCTGCCGCGGCGATTGACGCTCGTCGGCAACGAAGACCTGGCGATCGGGCCGGCCGGCGACGTCGAGTCGTTGCGCGGCGAGCACCGGCACGTCGAACCGATGACGCTGCCGGCCAACGAGGAGGTCGTGCTCGAGGGAGTTCAGGGCAACGCGATGGAACTCGTCGCGGAGATCGATCCCGCCGGGGCGCCCATGGTCGAGCTCGACGTGCTGCGCAGCGCGAACCGGGAGGAATTCACCCGGATCGCCTTCTACAAGGACCGGGGATACCGGCGGCGCGACCTCGGGCGAACGGACCTTTACAGCCTGATCACGATCGATTCGTCCTACTCGTCGCTGCTGCCCGACGTCGTTTCGCGGGCTCCCGAGACGGCGCCGGTCTTCCTCGCGCCGAACGAGCCGCTCGAGCTGCGCGTGTTCGTCGACCGAAGCGTCGTCGAAGTGTTCGCAAACGGCCGGCAGTGCGTCGCGCTCCGCGTCTATCCGGGCCGGGAGGACAGCGTCGGCGTGTCGCTCCGCTCCCAAGGCCGCGATGCCCGGCTCAGATCGCTCGACGCCTGGCAGATGAAGAGCATCTACGGTTCCCGTTCGCGGGCAGAGCCGAAGTGAGGCAAGATGGAACGTTGAACACACGCTCGTTCCCAGGCTCCGCCTGGGAACGCACTAACGCGAGGCTCTGCCTCGCCGCGCCCGGGAGGAATCTGCGATGACCCGCACGCGGTACCGGATCTTTGAAGACGAATACCCTTACTTCATGACGGACACGCTCGTCGCCTGGCTTCCGGTCTTCGCGTACCCGGGTTTTGTGGAGATCGTCCTCGACTCCTGGCGATTCTTGCAGCGCGAGCGCGGCGTACGGATCCTCGGTTACGTCGTTCTGGAGAACCATCTCCATTGGATCGCGGTCGCGGCCGACCTGTCGAAACACGTGGGCCACTTCAAGTCGTACACGGCTCGGAGGATCATCGACAAGCTGGACGAACGCGGTTTCCTGGCCATGCTGGAGCAGCTTCGCTACTTCAAGCTGCGGCACAAGATCGAGCAGAGGTATCAGCTTTGGCAGGAGGGGAGCCATCCGAAGCAGATCAAGACGGAGGCCATGTTGACCCAGAAGCTGGAATACATCCACGGCAATCCCGTGCGGCGGGGCTACGTCGACGACCCGGTCCATTGGCGGTATTCGAGCGCGCGGGACTACGCGGGGTTGGAGGGGTTGATCGAGGTGGACCGCGGTTGGGGGTAGAGGGGAGCGAGGCAGAGCCTCGCGTTAGTGCGTTCCCAGGCGGAGCCTGGGAACGAGGTGAGGTAGGCGGAGCCTGGGAACGAGGGTTGATTCCATCACACAGAGACCATGCACAAGGAGACTCTCGCCATGCTTCTTTGGACGACAACCGTTAGCCTGTGCCTTGCGGCGGCCGGGGCGCTTCCCGCCGAGGAGAAGCCCAACATCGTGCTGGTGATGGCCGACGACCAGGGCTGGGGCGATATGGCTTACATGGGCCACCCGGTGCTCAAGACGCCGCACTTCGACCGGATGGCGGCCGAGGCGCTGCGGTTCGACCGGTTCTACGCCGCCGCGCCCGTCTGCTCGCCCACGCGGGGGAGCGTGATGACCGGCCGGCACCCGAACCGGTTCGGCTGCTTCAAGTGGGGGTATCCCCTTCGCCCGCAGGAGGTCACCATCGGCGAGGCGCTGAAGAAGGCGGGCTACGCGACGGGCCATTTCGGCAAATGGCACCTCGGCTCGGTGCGCAAGGGGAGCCCGGTGAACCCCGGCGCCAGCGGCTTCGACGAGTGGCTCTCGGCGGAGAATTTCTTTGACAACGACCCGATCTTGAGCCGCCAGGGCAAGGCGGTGCAGTGCGAGGGCGAAAGCTCGATGGTCACGGTCGACGCGGCGATCGATTTCATCCGCGAGTGCGTCGCCGAGAAGAAGCGGTTCCTGGCCGTCGTCTGGTTCGGCTCGCCGCACGGCCCGCACCAGGCGTTCGAAGAAGACCGCCGCCCGTACGCCGACGAGCCCGAGCGGGTGCAGCACTTCCTGGGCGAGATCACGGGCATGGATCGGGCGTTCGGCAAGCTGCGCGGGGAGATCGGCGACCTGGGCATCCGGCAAAACACCATCCTCTGGTACTGTAGCGACAACGGCGCCCTGCCCAAGGTCGGCTCGACCGGCGGGCATCGCGGCAACAAGGGCCAGGTCTACGAGGGGGGCCTGCTGGTGCCGGCGATCCTCGAATGGCCGGCGCAAATCCCCGCGCCGCGAACGACCGACGCGCGCGCGAACACCTGCGACATCTACCCCACGCTTCTGGAGATCGCCGGCGTCGCCATCGCCGGCCAGCCGCCGCTCGACGGCATCAGCCTCGTGCCCCTGATCGAAGGGAAGATGAGCGACCGACCCAAGCCCATGGGCTTTTGGGACTACCCGATCAAGGGCATCGGCACGCCGAGCCAACAGTGGATGGCCGAGGTGCTCGAGGCCCAGCAGGCCGGGCGCGAGCCCGAGGCGGACTGGCGACTCCGGCTCGACGCCGACAAGATCACCGAGCGCTACTCCGAGACCGAGCTGCCGGGCCATTCCGCCTGGACCGACGGCGACTGGAAGCTGCACCGGATCGCGGACCAGACCGGCGCCAAGGTGCGGTTCGAGCTGTACAACCTCGCCGAGGACCGCGAAGAGAAAAACGATCTCAGCGCCGAGCAGCCCGATCGCACCGAGAAGATGAAGGCGGCGCTGGAGGGCTGGCAGCGGTCGGTCGTGCGGAGCTTGAACGGGGAGGACTATTGAACGTTCGACTGCCGCCGCTTCGCGGGGACTCTTGCCTCGGGCGGTCACCCCTCGTTCCCAGGCTCTGCCTGGGAACGTACATTGGCAGGCTCTGCGTGCCGTACCGACGTTTTCCCCAACGCTTCGCTCCCGTGCCTTGCCGGGAGCGAGGCGGAGCCTCGCGTTAGTACGTTCCCAGGCGGAGCCTGGGAACGAGGGCGTGAAGGGGGTTCGATCCCAGGCGGAGCTGGGATCGAGGCGGTCGAGGCCGCAGTCGCTTCGCCGGCTTCACCGGTACATGCGACCCTCCGGCGTCGGCGGCTCTTGTTGCGGGCCCGGCGGGAGGTGGGCCTCGGTGATGAGCTTTCGGGCCTTGGCAACCATGTCCGGGTGCTCCTCGGCGAGGTTGTTGGCCTCGCCCGGGTCCTTCGAGAGGTCGTAGAGCTCGATCGGCGGGCGGTCGGCGCGTCCGAAGCCGGGCCAGACGGCCTTCCAGTTGCCCATCCGGATCGCTTGGGCCCCCTGTCTTCCCGGCTGCTCCCAGTAGAGGTAGTCGTGCTCGTCCTGCTTGCGCCGGGCGGCCGCTTCGCCGAGGAGCGTGGGCACGATGGAGATGCCGTCGATATCCTTGGGCACGTACGCCGAAGCCCCGGCCAGCTCGGCCAGGGTGGGCATCACGTCGGGGAAGTAGCAGGGATGATCGCTGAGCGTGCCGGGCTCGATGCGGCCGGGCCAGCGGACCACCAGCGGCACGCGGATCCCGCCCTCGTACAACTGCCCCTTGTAGCCGCGGAGCGGCCCGGTGGGGTGAAACAGCTCCTCGAAGCTGGGGATCCCGCCGTTGTCGGAGCAGAAGAAGACGACCGTCTTCTCGTCCAGCCTGAGCTCTTCCAAGAGCGCGAGGATCTCGCCGACGTTCCGGTCGATCATCTTGACCATCCCGGCGTAGACCTTGGCCTCCTCGGGCCACGGCTTGTCCCGGAACTCGTCCATGGCCGGCTCGTCGGGCGGCATGGGCCATCGGCCGTGCGGCGGCGTCCAAGGGCAGTAGCAGAAGAAGGGCCGATCCCGGTTTTGGCGGATGAACCGCAAGGCTTCGTCGAAGATCCGGTGCTGAGAGAACTGCTTGCCCACGAACATCTTGTCCTCCTCGTACGCCTTCCGATCGCGAGAATCGACCGGCGGGCGCGCGTTGCCGTCGAGCGGAACCTTGACGCCGCTTCGCCAGAGATAGCGGGGGAAGTAGAAGTGGGCGTGCACCTGGTCGTAGTAGCCGAAGAAGGGGTCGAAGCCTTGTTTTTCGGCCACGCCGGGCGTGCCGGCGTCGCCCAGGCCCCATTTGCCGAAGCCGCCGCAAGCGTACCCCGCTTGGGAGAGCACCTCGGCGACGGTCACGTCTTCATCTCGAAGGGGGATCCCGCCGGAGTTGTTCCGCACCGTGGTGTGGCCGGTGTGGTAGCCCGTCATCAGCGTGCTCCTGGCCGGCGCACAGACGCAGCAGCCGGAGTACGCCTGGGTGAACCGGATCCCTTCGGCGGCCATCCGATCGATGTTCGGCGTCTTGTGGACCGGATGCCCGAGACACGAAAGCTCGGCCGGCCCGAGATCGTCGACCATGACGAACACGAGGTTGGGCCGCTCGGCGGCGCGTCCGACGCCGGTGCTCAGGAGGATCAGCGACAGGGCCGTGCAGAAGATTCGCATCGCCAGCTCCTTTACGTCCGAAGTAGGTTGAGGGCAACGTCTGCCGGATAGAGGACCCTCCCGACGGGACCTGCGATGGGGAGGCCGGCCGCCCCCGTGACGTCCGATCTCGCGCCTCCCGAAACCCGGCTCCACCCGAAGATGATAGTCGACCGCCTCGACGCCGTCCACTTCGGGCGTGAGGGGGGGCCGTTTCCGCTTCTCGTTCCCAGGCTCTGCCTTACCTCTCGTTCCCAGGCTCTGCCTTACCTCTCGTTCCCAGGCTCTGCCTTACCTCTCGTTCCCAGGCTCTGCCTTACCTCTCGTTCCCAGGCTCTGCCTGGGAACGCACTACCGCGAGGCACAAGCGGGAAGCCTTGCGAGAACGTTTGCAGGGGCGGGCAGGGTCTGCCAACGCGGTACGTTCCCAGGCGGAGCCTGGGAACGAGGGGGTGAACGCGGTACGTTCCCAGGCGGAGCCTGGGAACGAGGGGGTGAACGCGGTACGTTCCCAGGCGGAGCCTGGGAACGAGGGGGTGAGGTCGAGCGGTCGCCTGCTCGCAAGCGGTCTATCGCACCAGCTCCAGCGTGGCCCAGAGGCTGGGGTCTTCTTCATAGGGCATGGGGCTGCCGACGCTGAACGTCTGCGAGCCCAGCTCGCGGTCGACCACGGCGTAGGTAAAGCCGAGCCGGGGGTGTTCGACCGGGTCGAAGCCGGTCAGGGCGTCGGCCGAGAGGAACACCTCGAGGAGATAGCCGTCCGTGTGCCGCTTGCGCTGCACTTTCAGGCTACCCGGCTTGATCGCCTGGGGCTGCGCTCGGGCTCGATGGATGGGGAGCCACTGAGCGACGGGCTGGTCGGCGCCCCGCCCGCCGCCGGTGGGCATGAACAGGAAGCGGTGGCAGAAGCGGGTGGCGCGATGGACGTTGTGCACGTCGCGGGTGTCGATCCAGACGTGCAGGCCGTCGCTGTCCTCGGGCCGCGTGGCGCGGCACCAGGGCGCTTGCTTTTTGCCTCGCACCTCGACCGAGATCGCCAAGCCCGACGCGCTCCACGCCGCACGCACGTCGGCCGGGATCGGCAGCCCCTCCAGCTCGGCGAAGCTGACCAGCCGATGCTTCGCGTCGAGGCCGGCTCCCTTGGCCGTCCACAAGTTCTCCCGATACAAGCAGGGGGTGGAGAAACGGAACAGGAAACGTTTGGGGACCAGGGAATCGGGCATGGCAGGTGGCGAGTGGGTCGTGGGGACGCGGATTGCGGCTTGATTGAGGGAGGTGTTGAGCACACGGTTTGGCGAGGGGAATGGCAGGGCCGCTACCCCGACAGAGGGCTCGTCCTATTGAGCCTCGCATGGCCAATGAACGGAGCGCTTCCATCGGAAGCCCGGGCTCCTGGGGTTCAGTCCACTTCGGGTGATCATTGGCGATGCCAGCATCAAGAAGCCTGGGACGGGCCGGCGGAGATCGACCGCTACGGACGCCCCGATTATCCGGGATCGTCGTCCGGGTGCCAACCCCACGGGCAACGGGGCCTCGGGTGCCGTCGCGGTTCCTCGTTGCACCGCGTACGCACCTTGGGGGCTGCTTTGGCCAGTCTCCGGTAGTTATACTGTTAGTTGACTTCTCTTGAGCCAGTGGGACGACTCTGGACACGGGCTGTTGATGGCTCTCCAGTGGTATTACAGAGTGATGGGCCAGGAAGCCGGGCCCGTATCGTCGTCCGAGCTCCGGGAGTTGGCAGCATCGGGATTCCTCGCCCCCGACGTCGATGTCCGAAAGGGGGCGGAGGGCGCCTGGATTCCCGCCGGTCAGGTCAAGGGCCTGTTTGAAAGGCCCTCTCGGATGCTGCTGGGCGAGGAGGTCGACGGCCCGGTCGACCGTGCTCCTTCCGCCCCCGGACCGGCTCGGGCGAGCGATCGGAGTGGTTCCGCAGACGAGCCCGTGGCGGAGCCGCCGCCCTCGGAGCCCCAGGGGGCTGATATCGCTTGGTACTGTCAGACGATGGGCCGAGAGATCGGCCCGTTATCCCTACCCGCGATCAAGGAGCTGGCGGCGGCGGGATTCCTCTCCCCCGAGGTGCTCGTTCGCAAGGGGCGCGATGGGGATTGGACTGCTGCCAACGAAGTGGCCGGCCTGTTGGACGACGAGCCGCAGACCACGCCGGCCGGGGAGGACGTGAAGAGGTCCCCCCCGCCGGCACCTGAATCGCCGGCCCGAGACGCGTCTCCGCCTCCGGCCGCCCCGTCTGGCGCCGTCCAGATACCCGACGACGACGGACTGTTTGCCCTGGTGAAAGAGCGGACGGCCGAGCCGCCGAGTCCGACGCCGCAAGCTGCCGCGGTGTCGTGGTATTACCAGGCGATGGGTGAGGAGCTGGGCCCGGTCTCGTTGGCGGAGCTGAAGGAGCTGGCGGAGACGGGGTTCGTCACCCCGGAGGTGCTCGTTCGCCCGGACGGCGATGGCCGGTGGGTCCCGGCGAGTCAAGTGAAAGGGCTGTACGACGGCGGTTCTCAGCCGGCGGAGGCGGAGAAGCCCCAGGCCGTATCGGAGCCCGAGGGTGTTGGCCTCGCACCCCTCCCGGAGGCTGATCGGCGTCGTCCGGCCGCCGAGAGGCCACGCAAGCTCACCCCTCGGCCCCCCGCTGCCGAGACTCGCTGGTACTACGAAGTGGAGGGCCAAGCCCAAGGCCCTCTGACGGCGGCCGAACTGAAGGAGCGAGCCAAGTCGGGACAGCTCGCTCCCCATCACCTCATCCGTACGGGGGAGGAGGGCAATTGGGTCCCGGCCGGGCAAGTGAAGGGGCTGTTTCCGAAGGCCGGCCCGTCGCCGCCAAGCCCCCGCCCCCCGGCCGGCAAGCAGGACCCGGCGCGGTCGCTCCGATGCCCGGGCTGCGGCCGGCAGTACAAGGTGTGGGGCGAGATGGCGACCAAGGCGATGAAGTGCACGTGTGGCGCGCTGCTGCGACCCGCGGCGCAAGGGCCCGCGGCGCCTGCGCAGCGCGCTGCGCCGTCGTCGGGGAGTCTCTTGGACGCCGCGTTCGACGAGCTTCGCCCCGCTGGCGCAGCGCCGCCGGATCCCGCGGCCTCGTCCCTGGGGAGCTTTCTCGACGAAGCGCTCGATGAGCCTCTCCCGGCTTCGGGCACGCCGGGCGCGCTTCCCCCGCCCTCGGCGCCGCCCCGGGCCAAGCCGGCTCCGGTGCCGCGGCGTGCCGCCAGCCCGTTCGGCCGGGAACCCTCTCGCCCCCGCCGGGGAAGAGCCCCGGGGATGGTCAGCCGGGTGATCGTCGGGGGGTTCATGACGTTCGTCGGTGCGGTGGGCGCGATGCTGTTCTTGGCCATGATCGCCGTCATGGTGATGGCCTTGCTGTTCCGAGGGTCGCAGCTCGCAGGCGTTGTCAGCCAGGCGTCGAGCCAGGGGGGAGCGTTTTTCTGGTTAGAGATCCTCATCCGGCTCGCGGTGTTCGTCATGGTGGGGTTCGCGTCTTTCTACTACGTGGCGGGGGGCATTGGGATCCTTCGAGGCGAGGCGGACGGCGCCGAGAGAGGCGTCGCGGCGACCACGATGTCGCTTACCATAGTGGGCATTACCACCGTGTGGGCCATCCTTTCCGTCCTCGCGATGGCCAACAAGACCGAGGCGCCGTCTGCGAAGGTCGCAGGCGCGATCACCGCGGTGCTCTTCTTCGCCTTCTTCCAGTCGGTTATCCCGGCCGCGCTGCTCTTCTGGTGCAGCAAGTACGGCCCCCGCTTGCCGCACTGAGGGCAATGACGGGAGACCTTGCCTCCAACAGAGGGTGCCACGGGCATCTTGCCCGTGCTCCGGCACAGGCACTGGCGAGACGCCAGTGCCACCCGCCGGCACAAACGGTTGCGCGGCTAAACGAGCACGCGGCTAAGCGAGATCGGCCCCGAGGCTCGCCGCGTGCTCCTTCAGGAACCCGGCCAGGTCGCCCCGGGCGAGATCGCCGGCGGAGCGGAACTTGAGCAGGATGACGTCGTGCTCGGGCCGTTGGGTGTCCAGCTCCGGATGATGGCCCAGGTCGGTCAAACGCCCCATGGGGAAGCGGTTCTTGGGGCCGAACAGGGCCAAGTGCACGGCGTCGGGCTTCTTGGTTTGAATGGCCGCCCAAGCGGTCTTCTTCGCTGCCTGCTTCACGTGTACGGGCACCAACACCTTGTTTCCCCAGCCGAACTCGCAGCCCGGGGCCGTTTGCTCCAATAGCTCACAAAGCTCCTCCAACACCTCCGGCTCCCAGCGCGGCGGCCCACCCTTGAGGAATCCTTTGCGCAGGAAATGCCACTTGCGGCCGAGCGCTCTCCAGGGCATCAGGTCGTCCGGGCGCGCGCTCGCCCGGTCGGTGAACTTGCCGAAGCCCTCGATCGCCCGGTCGACGAACTCCCAGAACTCCGGCCGATCGATCTCCTCATATCCGTGGACCTTCAGCTCCACCTCCTGCCAGGGACCGCGGAGGTTCTTGCACCTCACCCGAGGCTCCGTGCCGTAGAGCGGCAGATCGGGCATCTCGTTGAGCGGCTTGAGATCGAGGCGCGCGACGAGATCCTCGCGGCGGAACGTGTTTCGGGCGGTGCGGAACTTCATCTTCAGAAGCCACTCTTCGCCCGTCAGCGCGTGAAAGAACCATCCGTCGGACTTCTTGGCCGCGCGGATCTCGACCACGCCGCGGCTGGCCCAGTCGGTTTCGCTGAACCCGTCGGACTGCTCGATGCGGTCGACCACCTCGGCCAGGATCCGCCCGTCCCAACGACAGGGACTGCCGCTCCGCCCCACGCGATCCTTCGTGTGCCAGCCAGCGCCGTCGGCCTCCCAGGGCATGCGGGCGCTGCGGCCGACCTCGGCGATGTCCATCTCGCCTTCGCGCTTCTGCGCCTCGGCGGCGAAGTCGCGGGTTGTCCGCTCGACGAACGGCCCGGCCGAGAGCACCGGGGCGAGGACCTCGCCGGTGTAGGAGCGGAGGAAGGAGGAAGGAGGAAGGAGGAAGGATGAAGGATGACCGGGCGGGGTCTGCTCTTCGCGCCAGCGGCGCGCGTGATCGACGACGTCCTCGGGCGTTCCGGCCACGACGAGGTGGCCGCCCTCGTCGCCCGCCTCGGGGCCCAGGTCGATCACCCAGTCGGCCGTCTTGATCACGTCCAGGTTGTGCTCGATCACGACCACGGTGTTGCCCAGGTCGACCAGCCGGTTGAGCACGTCCAGGAGCTTGGCCAGGTCCTCGAAGTGCAGCCCGGTGGTCGGCTCGTCGAGCAGGTAGAGCGTTCGCCCTGTATCGGGGCGAGAGAGCTCGGCGGCCAGCTTCACGCGTTGCGCCTCGCCGCCGGAGAGCGTGGGGGCGGGCTGGCCGAGGGTGAGGTAATCGAGCCCGACGTCGCAGAGCGTCTCCAGGACGCGGCGGATCCTGGAGATGTTTTCAAACAGCGTGACGGCCTGAGAGCACGGCAGATCCAGCACGTCGGCGATCGACTGGCCGTGGTAGCGCACGGCCAGCGTCTCCGGCTCGTAGCGGCGGCCCCCGCAGGCGTCGCACTCGACCCAGACGTCGGGCAGGAAGTGCATCTCGATCTTGAGCTGCCCGTTCCCCTCGCACTTCTCGCATCGCCCGCCCGGCACGTTGAAGCTGAACCGCCGCGCCGTGTAGCCGCGAAGCTTCGAATCGGGAAGCTGGGCAAAAAGCGAGCGAATCAGATCGAACACCCCGGTGAACGTGGCCGGGTTCGACGTGGGCGTCTGCCCGAGCGGCTGCTGGTCCACCCGAATCACCTTGTTCACCTGCTCCAGCCCGCGGATCTGGTCGTGCGCCCCGGGGAACGTCCGCGCGCGGTGGAGCGTGCGCGCCAGGGCGCTGTAGAGCACGTCCTCGACCAGCGAGCTCTTGCCGCTGCCGCTCGTGCCGGTCACGACCGTGAGCGTTCCCAGGGGAATCCGCACGTCGATGCTCTTCAGGTTGTTGTGCCGGGCCCCGAGGATTTCGAGCCAGCCGCCGCCGGGCGGGAGCGGCGCGGGGGCTGGCGGTTCGGGCGCGGTCGAGTGTTTGCGCCGCTTGGACCCACGGGCCGCAGCCCGTGGGCTTTGAGCGGCTTCATGATCGCGTCTTCCCTCGCCCCCACGTCCTCGCTCGCCCCCACGTCCTGAACCCTGAACCCTGAACCCTGAACCCTGCCCCCTGGCCGACGGCATCCGCCGGTTCGCCGGCACGGGAATCGCCTTCTTGCCGGACAGGTACGGTCCGGTAACCGATGCCCGACGCGTAGCGACCTGCTCGGGCGTGCCCTGGGCGACGATCCGTCCGCCGTCGCGGCCGGCCCCGGGGCCGAAGTCGAGGAGCCGGTCGGCACTTTGGACGACCTCGCGGTCGTGCTCGACGACCAGCAGCGTGTTGCCCAGGTCGCGGAGCTTGCGAAGGGCAACCAGCAGCCGGCGGTTGTCGCGGGGATGCAGCCCGATGGTCGGCTCGTCGAGCACGTAGAGCACGCCGCACAGACCGCTTCCGACCTGGGCGGCCAAGCGAATCCGCTGCATCTCGCCGCCGGAGAGCGTGGGGGCGGGCCGGGCCAGCGTGAGGTACTCCAGCCCGACGTCGACCAGAAATTGGAGCCGGTCGCGAATCTCGCGGATCACCTCCCCGGCAATCTCCCGCTCCTGTTGGCCGAGCTCCCGTGAGGCGAACCACCCCACAAGGGCCCCAAGCGGCTGGCGGCAGATCTCGTCCATCGTGCGGCCGCGAAGCTGAACGGCCGCGGCATCGTCCCGCAAACGGCTCCCCCCGCAGACCGAGCATTCCACCTCGTCGACCATCGTCTGGAGCTTACCCCGCAAGGTGGGCGAAACGCGACTCGCTTCCTCCAGAGCCGGGTAGAGCCCTTTGTACTGGAAGCGAAAGACCGGGCGCTGGGAACGAGGCGACGCGGCGGACGACGTGCCCTCCCCGGCGCCATCTTCCTGAGGCGAGGGCCCCTCACCCCGACCCTCTCCCAAAGGGAGAGGGAGGTGGACGTCGAGCCACTGGTCGCCCGTGCCGTGCATCACCAGGCGACGGTGCCGGGCCCCGAGCTGCTCGAAGGGGACGTCGATCGGCAGGCCGGTTTGCCGGGCGAACGCCTCGAGCATCAGCGGGAAGATGCGGCCGTCGACGTCCGGCCACAGGGCCACGGCCCCTTCGGCCAGGGAGAGCTTCGGGTCGTGCAGAAGCTCCGTGGGATTGGCCCCCAACTGGACCCCCAGCCCTTCGCACTCCGGACACCAGCCGAGCGAGCTGTTGAACGAGAAGTTGTGCGGCGACAGCGGCTCGAAGCTCCGACCGCAGCGGTCGCACGCGAAATGCCGGCTGTGGACCTCGACCGGCCAGTCGGGCTCGGACACGTCGTCCCGGGGAGAGGCGACGTGCAGCACGCCGCGCCCCAAGGCCAGGGCGTTTTCCACGCTGTCGGCGATGCGGCCCCGCGCGTCGCGGCGGACCACCACGCGGTCGACCACCACCTCGACCTCGTGCCGGCGCCGGCGGTCGATCGTCGGGGGGCTGTCGATCGAGTGGGTCTCGCCGTCCACGCGGACCCGCACGTAGCCCGACGCACGGATCTCGTCCCAAAGCGCCTCGTACCTCTCCCCCACTTGAATCTCCAGCGGGGCCATGAGATAGAGGCGGGTGTCGTCGGGGTGGGCCATCACCTTGGCGATCACCTCGTCGGCCGATTGCGTGCCGATCGGCGCGCCGCAGTCGGGGCAGTGCGGCTCGCCCAGCCGGGCCATGAGGATGCGAAGGTAGTCGTAGATCTCGGTGACCGTGCCGACCGTGCTCCGGGGCGAATGGCCGGTGTGCTTCTGGTCGATGGCGATCGCCGGGGAGAGGCCCTCGATGTGCTCCAGCTTGGGCTTCTGCATCTTGTGGACGAACTGCCGGGCGTACGCACTGAGGCTTTCGACGTAGCGGCGCTGGCCCTCGGCGTAGATCGTGTCCATGGCCAGCGAGGTCTTGCCCGAGCCACTCGGGCCGCAACAAACGGTAAACTGGTCGCGCGGGACGTCGACGTCGATGCCCTTGAGGTTGTGCTGGCTGGCGCCCCGCACTTTGATCGACTTGGCCAGCCGCGCCCGCTGGGCGCTGTTCGAAGCGCCCCGCTTCGCCCTTGCCCGCTTCCCGTCGGAACCATTCGTCGCCGTGCCGGCGCGGCCGTTGAGCACGGATTGCAGGGCCTTCCCCGTGTAAGAGCCGGGCGCTTGGGCGACTTGCTCGGGCGTTCCGGCGGCGACGATCCGCCCGCCCGCGTCGCCTCCCTCCGGACCGAGGTCGATGATCCAATCGGCCGTCTTGATCACCTCGAGGTTGTGCTCGACGACGACGACCGTGTTGCCCCCGTCGACGAAGCCGTGCAGGACCTGGAGCAACAGTTCGATGTCGGCGAAGTGGAGGCCGGTGGTCGGCTCGTCGAGCACGTAGAACGTCTGCCCGGTGCTTTTCTTGACGAGTTCGCGGGCGAGCTTGACGCGTTGGGCCTCGCCGCCGGAGAGGGTGGGCGAGGGCTGCCCCAGCTTCATGTAGTCGAGCCCGACGTCGTGGAGCGTCTTCAGCTTGTGCTGGATCTTGGGGATGTTCTCGAAATGCTCCAGGGCCTCCTGGACGTCCATCTCCAGGACCTGGGCGATCGACTTCCCCTTGAAGCGGACTTGGAGCGTTTCCCGGTTGAAGCGGTGCCCGTCGCACACCGGGCAGGTGACCCAGACGTCGGCCAGAAAGTCCATCTCCAGCTTGTTCGAGCCGTTGCCTTCGCAGGCCTCGCACCGCCCGCCCGCCACGTTGAAGCTGAACCGCCCCGGCTGGTAGCCCCGGGCCTTCGACTCGGACAGTTGGGCGTAGAGGTTGCGGACGTCGTCGAGGACCTTGACGTAAGTGGCCGGGTTCGAGCGGGGCGTTCGCCCGATCGGCGACTGGTCGATGGCGATCATCTTGTCGAGGTGCTCCAGGCCCTCGATCCGCTCGTGTGAGCCCGGGTTGCCGATCCCGGCGTTCAGATCGCGGCGGAGCGCTTCGACCAGGATATCCCCCACCAGCGAGCTCTTGCCCGAGCCGGAGACGCCCGTCACGCAGACGAACACGCCCAGGGGGATCTCGACGTCGATCGCCTGGAGGTTGTTGTGCGCGGCGCGGCGGACGACCAGGCGCCTGTCGCTGGTGGGCCGGCGCTTCTCGGGGATCTCGATACGGCGCCTGCCCGCCAGGTAGTCGCCGGTGACGCTCTCCGCCTCGGCCATCACCGCGTCGACGGGCCCGGTGGCCACGACCCGACCCCCGCGCACCCCGGGACCGGGGCCGAAATCGACGACGTGATCGGCCGCGCGCATCGTGTCTTCGTCGTGCTCCACCACGACCACCGTGTTGCCCTGGTCGCGCAGGCTGACCAGCGTTTCCAGCAGGCGGTCGTTGTCGCGGTGATGGAGCCCGATGGAGGGCTCGTCGAGGATGTAGAGCACGCCGACCAGCCCGCAGCCGATCTGGCCCGCCAAGCGGATCCGCTGCATCTCGCCGCCGGCCAGGGTCGGGGCGGTGCGATCGAGCGTGAGGTAGTCCAGTCCTACGTTCTTGAGGAATTCGAGGCGGCCGCGAATCTCCTTGAGGGCTTCTTCGGCGACCTGCTGGCCCGTTGCGTCGAGCACCAGCTCGGCGAAGAACTCGGCCGCGTCGGAGACGGCCAGGGCGCACACCTCGGGCAGCGATCGCTCGGGGCGATCGTCGAACTGCGCGCGGGCCGTGGTGAGCGCGACGGCTCGGGCCTGCGGGTTGAGCCGCGCACCGTGGCAGCCGTTGCAGCCGACCACGCTCATATATTTCTCCAGCGCCCGGCGCTGCATCCGGCTCCGCGTGGTGCGATATTGCGACAGCAGCTTGGGGATGATCCCTTCCCACGTGCCGCCCCACTTGTGACCCGACGGCCCGGACCGCCAGGTGTACGTGATGTGCTGGTCGCCCGTGCCCCAGAGCAGCTTGTCCCGGAGCTTCGGATCGAGCTCTTCCCAGGCGGTCTCCAGGACGGTTCCGCGCTCCTGGCCGTAGGTCCGCTCCAGGGTCTCCGCGACGCCGCGGTAGATGTGCCGCCGCCAGCGACCCAGGTCGCGCCACCTGCCGACCAGTTCGACGCACCCTTGCTGGAACGACTTGCTCGGGTCCGGGATCAGTCGCTCGGGATCGAACGTGTAGATGTCGCCCAGCCCGTTGCACTGAGGACACATCCCCTGCGGGCTGTTGAAGCTGAACATCTGCGGGCTGGGCGGCTCGAAGCTGACCTGGCAGTGAGTGCAGGCGTAGTGGGCCGAGAGATGCACGTCGCCGCTTGCGCCCGCCCGGTCGCTCCGGGCCTGCCGACGCGAGCGCCCCGTTTCCTTCGGACCCCCACTCGCTCCGGTTTCATCCCGGCCCCCTCTCTCTCTGGGAGAGGGTTGGGGTGAGGGCTCTTCGGCCTCTGCGCCCGCCTCCTCCGGTGCCACAATCAGATTCCCCTGCCCCAGCTTCAACGCCAGCTCAACCGCCTCGGCCAATCGACCGCGGGAAGCGGGCCCGGCGGTGAGCCGGTCGACCACCACCTCGATGTCGTGCCGCATCTGCCGGTCGAGCCGCAGGTCGTCGGTCAGGCGGACGACGGCCCCGTCGACCCGGGCGCGGACGAACCCCTGCTTGAGCAGGTCCTCGAACAGGTCGCGATACTCCCCTTTCTGCCCGCGGATCAAGGGGGCCAGCACCAGAAGCCGCGTCCCCTGCGGCAAGCTGGCGATCCGCTGGAGGATCTGCTGCCGCGTTTGGGCGGTGATCGGCCGGCCACATTGAGGGCAGTGCCCCTTCCCCACCCGCGCGTACAGCACCCGAAGATAGTCGTAGATCTCGGTGATCGTCCCCACGGTCGAGCGTGGGCTCTGGCCGGCCGACTTCTGCGAGATGGAGATCGACGGGCTGAGGCCGGCGATCATGTCGACCTCGGGCTTGGGCATCTGGCCGAGAAACTGCCGGGCGAAGCTCGACAGGCTCTCGACGTACCGCCGCTGCCCTTCGGCATAGAGCGTGTCGAAGGCCAGCGAACTCTTGCCCGATCCGCTCACGCCGGTGAAGCAGATCAAGCAGTTCCGCGGGAGGACCAGGTCGACGTTCCGCAGATTGTGCTCTCGGGCCCCCTTGATGACGATATCCGAAGCAGCCATGAGTGGGTGGCGCGGGGCGTTTGGTGCCGGGTTCCGACGAACCGCGCATTATAGGGCACAGGCGTACAGCGACACAAGGAGCAAATCTCGCTGAGCGCAGGTCCCTTCCGAGCACTGGTTGCACGCGCCGCCAGATCCTCCGGCCACGGCGATCAGGATCCTCCGTCCGGTCCGCACGGCGGGTCCTACTGGCCGGCGGGCTGCTGCGGGCCCTGCTCCATGAACTGGCGATACTGCTTGTCGAGTTCCCCGTAGGGCGTCTCGGTGAGCTGGGCCAGCGTGTTCGGCGTGTCGGTGCCGCTGTAGACGGCGGTGAGGTAGTCGACCAGGGCGTCGCGGTAGCGGCCGCCCTCGTAGTGGATGAGGAAATGGGTCAGGCCGGCGGCCTGGCTGTAGAGGGTGGCAATCCGCTCGTCGTGGAGGACTGCCTGGGAACCGTACGACGTGAACTCGGCGAGGGGGACGTAGAAGTCGTCGACCAGGAGGCGGTACCGGGCGGCCTGCATGCGATCGTCGTCGAAGCCGCCCAGCACGTAGCACCCGTCCTCCTCGCGGAGCGACTCCATGTACAAGGCGATCCCTTCGATGATCCAGAAGTTGCGGTCTTTGCCCACGTCGGGCGCGACGCGCCGCGATTCGTGGAAGAGCTGGTGCGTGGCCTCGTGGTACAGGGTCCGCTGCTCGTAGCCCTCGCCGGCGAAGAAGTACGCCCGGCGCGGGCCGTCGGCGTAGACGCCGATCGAGATCTCGATGTTGGGAAACGCCGGCTTCAGCGATCGGTTGTAGTCGTCGCGATCGCGGAAATAGACCACGGCGTGCCGCGGCAGTAGGATTTGCGGGCGGCGGGCGCTGCCGGCGAACAGGGCGGCCACCTGCTCCTCGCTGGCGTAGTAGGCGATGAACAACTGCTTCCAAACGCGGTACAACCGCTCCAGTTGCCGTCCCAGCTCGACGCCGGCCTCGATGCCGAGGTTGGTGCGGACCGTGTAGTGCTCGGTCTCCAGGTCCCAGCCGTAGTTGATGTCGTGGTGCGCCCGGGCGTCGTCCTCGGCGGAGATCCATCGACCGCGGTCGTAGCGCTCGCCCCCCTCGTAGCGTTGGACGTAGCTTCGGGGCAGCCACCCGAACTGCTCGTGCCAAACCTGGCCGCGCCGCAGCTTGTTCACCTCGTAGGCCGTGCGCCACTCGCCGCGGTACGGCTGATATCCCAAAAGCTGGCGGATCGGCTTGTGGTCGGGGTCCTCGTGCAACGCCGTGACCACCAGATCGAACGCCAGCGAGGCCCGATGCGTGCGGATCGCCCGACGCGCAAGCTCGTACATCGCGCCGGCCTGGTCGCTCCTCAGTCGCAGGAAGCGGTCGTTCCACTCGACCACGCCGGCCGGCGAATCGGCCGGCAAGGCCGGCGGCCCAACCTCCTCGGGCAGCACGGAGACGTAGATCTTGCTCGAATCACGAGGCCGCAGCCATGCGCGGGTCTTTTGGGCCTGGTCGGGCAGCCCCCGCTGGTCGCACCAGTCGGCCAGCTCCGCAACCTGCGAGGCGTACTGCGCGGTCAGGTCCTGGGCCGTCTGGTAGAGGTCCTCCGCCCGGGCCGACGGGTTCCACCACGCCGGCGCAAGCACTGCCAAGAGGACCGCCACGCCGCGTCGCGCTCGGGCGCCCGATCCGCCGCTTCTTGTTCCGACGAGAGGCTTCACTGCCCCGCTCCTTCCACGGTCCGACACGTTCTCCTTTCCAGTCTACCCCGCATGGGGCACCAAGGGAAACGTGCCGCACTCTCGCCCCAGTGAGCGAACCGGCTACGCCGTGGACCCCGCCTGCTCGTCCTTGTCGAACGCGGCGTCGAACGCCACCTGGCTCGGCTCGAAGTCGATCTTGCGGACGAACTCCAGGGCCTCCTTGGCCCCGTGGTCGCGGTCCATGCCGCTGTCTTCCCACTCGACCGACAAGGGCCCCTGGTAGCCGGCGTCGTTGAGCGCCCGGATGATCTCCTCGAAGTTGATCCCGCCGCGGCCCAGCGAGCGGAAGTCCCAGCCGCGGCGCGGGTCGCCGAAGTTGAGGTGGCTGGCGAGGATCCCGCTTCGGCCGTCGAGCGTGACGATCGCGTCCTTCATGTGGACGTGGTAGATCCGGTCCGGGAACGCGCGGAGGAACTCCACCGGGTCCACGCCCTGCCAGATCAGGTGGCTCGGGTCGAAGTTGAACCCGAACTCCTCGCGATGGCCCAGCGCCTCCAAGGCCCGCTGGGCCGTGTACAGGTCGAAGGCGATCTCCGTGGGATGCACCTCGAGGGCGAACTTCACGCCGCACTCGGCGAATACGTCGAGGATCGGGTTGAACCGCTCGGCCAGGAGCTTGAACCCCTCGTCGATCATCGCCGGGGGGACGGGCGGGAACGAGTAAAGCAAGTGCCACACGCTCGAGCCGGTGAAGCCGTTGACCACGTCGACGCCCAGTTTCTGGGCCGCCCGGGCGGAGTTCATCAGCGCCTCGGCCGCACGCTGGTTCACGCCGGCCGGATCGCCGTCGCCCCAGACGTACGGCGGCAGGATCGCCTGGTGGCGAGCGTCGATCACGTCCAAGACGGCCTGCCCGACCAGGTGGTTGCTGATGGCAAAGACCTGCATGTCGTACTTGTCCAGAACCGCCCGCTTCTTGGCGCAGTAGTCGTCGTCGGCCAGGGCCTTGTCGACCTCGAAGTGATCACCCCAGCAGGCCAGCTCCAGGCCGTCGAAGCCGAACTCCCGGCACTTGCGGGCAAGCTCTTCGACGGGCAAGTCGGCCCATTGGCCGGTACACAACGTTACGGGTCGCGGCATGTCGAACTCCTTCTGAATGGGCTTTCAGGTTGGTGGTGCGCGCTGGGCGCGAGTCTCCGGTGTTCCGGGGAGACCTACGGTCGGCCGAGTAGCGCGGTCAGGAGACCGCACCACAGCGCGTTGTCTTTGAGACGTCGGGCCGACGAGCCGAGCGGCCCGGATACCTCTCGCGGAGCCCGTTGGCCGGTATTGTGACACATTTGCCGCCAGCCGCAACAAGACCCCCCAAAGGTGGCAATATGGGCCGCGATCCGCCCTGCTGGCCAGCCGCCAGGAGGGGACGGGCGACGGCTTTCCGACGCGGGTGGCCGACGAGCGTTCGCCGAATGCGTCTTTCGCGGGGGGTCAGGGCTGCCCAGATGGCGGCATATTCCCTGAACGCATTCTCGAAGCGGCTTTGCGCCGTCGGGAGGAACAGGATCAGGACCACGAAACGAGAAGCCCGCGGATTCCGAGAGCGGGAGCTCCTCAAGCTCAGAACCCGCGCGATCCGTGAAGCCAAGCACGCTTGGGTCGAATCAGCCTTTCTTGCTCACGGCGATTTTGCGACACGCTCACGGCGTCTTCGCGACATATCGTCCTTTCGTCGTTGACACTCACGAAACCGCAACCTAATCGTTCAGTATCAAGATGGACTTTATGGAATTGCGCGTGCCGTTTTCTGCATTCCATCTGCGATGTGCTCGCTCGTCGGAGAAGCCGGTAAGGGGCGGCCGAAGAATAACTTCCCGACTTCAGTAGCAGGCACACGCCGTGTGCCGCCCGCTGGTTACGGCACACGGCGTGTGCCTACTACTCCGCAAATACGGAAGTTATTCTTCGGCCGATCCTAAGAACCCTCCGTTCGTGTGTTTTTGGAGAGGGCTTTGCCCTAGCCGATTGAACATGGGCGTTCGAGTCGACGGGTTCACGGCCGGCATGACGAGCTGAGCCGGCGTGGGCCCGGGGCGGAACGTTTCCTCTTTACTGAAAGGAGCGATTGATCATGCGTGCCGACCATCGCCGCGGAGGCTTCACTCTGATCGAGGTGCTAATCGTCGTGGTCATCATGGCGGTTTTAGCAGCGACCATCATCCCCCAGTTCTCTTCCTCCACGCAGGACGCCAAGGAGAGTCAACTGAGCTTCAACATGCACACGTTGCGCTCGCAGATCGAGATCTACAAGGTGCACCACGTTGGCAGCTACCCTGTGATCACGGGTAGCGATCTGCCGCAGCTCACCAGCGAGACCAACGCGAAGGGAGTCGTCAACACCGGCGCCTCCGACCCGGACACCTACCCGTACGGGCCGTACGTCGACTCGGAACTGCCCTCAAACCCGTTCAGCGACCTGAACACCGTGGCCGCCGGCACCGGGGCCGCGGGCGACGGCAGCTCGGGCTGGCAGTACAACGCGAGCACCGGGGGCATCTGGCCCAACCACTCCGGCTGGACGCCGTAAGCGACGGAACGCCGTCGACGCCTGGAGGAAGGGAGGAAGACATGAGTAGCGACGAAGAAGATAGAGCACCTTCCCGCCCCCCCCCGTCGCCCGATTCGACGAAGCGCCGGAGCGAGGGACCGCCACCACCGCCACCCTCGACCGAGACGGCGATCAGCCATGCGGGAGAACCGGCGAGACCGGATACCCCTTTGCCGCCGGATTCCGCCACGCTCACCCAGGAAGAAATCTTCCACCTATTGCGGTGCATCGCGGAGCCATAAGGCCCCTGGGGATCCCGCGGCAGCCGGTGCGCGGCGATCGCCGTTCTCTCCCGGAAAATGAGGCTCCCCTTCGCCACGCTTCGTGCGTTGGCCACGCAGGGCTCCCTCGGATCAGGCAGTCTCGCCCGGTTCGACAACCTGGGACCGGCCGAAAAATAGCTTCCCGACTTCAGTAGCAGGCACACGCCGTGTGCCGTTCGCCGGTTACGGCACACGGCGTGTGCCTACTACTCCGCAAATGCGGAAGCTATTCTTCGGCCGATCCCTGGGGATTCGCGGACTTCGCGGGGAGGGCGAAAACCCAACTCGCCCCGCCAAGGCGGCCGTGCTATAATGCCGGTAGGAACCAGGCATTTGTCGGCACCGCCCGTCTTGCGAAAACGACCTCGCGCGCCGGGCCGATTGCGATCAGGACGTCCCATGCCCGCAACCCTCTCTCGCTGGTTGATCTTGCCCGTGGCCTGGATCTCGCTCTGGGCCGCGGCGGCCTCGGGCTGCGCCGCAGGCCGCGTGGAGCTGGAGCTGGTCACCGAGCCTCGGGTGCCGATCACGGCCCAGCAGGACTGGCTCCGCCGGCTATCGCAGGCGGGGATCAAGAACCTCCGGATCCGCAGCATGCGCTCGCTCGACCAGGTCGGGATCGTGGTCGGCGGCACGGAGGAGTCGCCGACCTACGCGGTGACGGGCATCGTCACCTCCGGCGGTGAAGTGCTCTTGCCCGGGGCCCGGTTCCGCCCCACCGACGCCGTCCGATTGGCCCGATGGCTCGACGAGCTGGCCCAATACGGCCCCGCCGAGGGACGCCCGCAGAAATCGGCCTTCGGCCTCAGCGACCGGCAGTTCGAGCAGGTCCAGAAGGATCTATCCCAGGCAGCGGGGTTTTCGACTCAAGGGCTAAAACGCCGCGAAGTGATCGAGGGAATCGCCAAGCGGCTGATCCTGCCGCTCCGCATCGAGCCGCGCCTGCTCCAGACGATCCGTGACGACGACGTGGTCGCCGAGGAGCTATCGACCCTTTCCTGCGGCACGGCGCTTGCCTACGCGGTCCGCCCCCTCGGCTGGTGCCTGGTCCCGCGCGACTCGGGCGCCCGGGGGTTGGAGTGCACCGTGGCCAAGGCCGAGCCCGACATGGAAGCCTGGCCGATCGGCTGGGAGCCGGAAAAGCGCCCGGGCGAAGTCCTGCCCGCCCTGTTCGAGTTCCTCAACGCCAACGTCCAGGGCGTCGGCGTCCCCCAGTTCCTCCAGGCCATGCGCGAGCGGCTCGAAGTGCCCATCCTGCTCGACTACAACGCCCTGGCCCGCCACGGCATCCAGCCCGAGAAGTCCGTCGTCAACCTCCCCCTCAACCGAACGAGCTACACGCTCCTTTTGAGGAAAACGCTCTACCAGGCAGGGCTGAAGTACGAGCTTCGCGTGGACGAGGCGGCGAAGCCGTTCCTCTGGGTGACGACGCTCCGGCCGATCTGAGTGTCCGGCCGCGTTGCCCCTGGATTTGGAGCGAGAACATCGCAGGCCGCGGAAGCGCGTCTATGGCTCCGCCAAGTACTCTTCGGGCGACACGGGCTGAAAGCCCTCGGGGGGCCGGTCGAGCGCGTCGTAGAAGGCGAGGGTCTCTTGCCAGTGGTCGAGGCCTTGCGGGCTGACGCGGTAGAACTTCTCGCGGACCGGACGGCCGTCGGCGGTCTGCCATTGGCAGTACTTGGCCGAGAGGTGCCCGGCCAGCTCCGCCCGGCCCAGCAGGCGGTAGACCTGGGGCATCGGCATCTCGATGCCGCGGAAGGCCAGCTCGTCGCGGACGTCCCGGCCCGATTTCCCGCCGTCGAACAGGATGCTGATCACCAACGCCTGGAGGGGCGTCATCTCCGGCAGCCCCATCTTCGTCTCCCGGCGGCTTCTGGAGTTGAACGCGACGGATGGGTAAGGAGGGAAGAGGGGAAAGGGGAAAAAGGGGAAGAGTAGGATTAGGGAGTGAGTTCGCCAGCCTCTTTGATGATACCGCGCCGGCCTGCCGCCTCAACGTCGGTTTTTGGCCGCCCGAAATCGCGTTGCCGGGCACGGCCTAGGCCCCTCGGATCCGCTCGACGATGGCTCGGGCGTGGGCGGCCCGATCGGTAATCGTCTGCCAGCTCTCGCTTTGCACGTCGGCCCGCGGGGCCAGCCACGAGCCGCCCACGGCCAGCACGTTGGACGCTTCGAGGTACTGCCGGCAGTTCTCGGCCTTCAGACCGCCCAGCGGGATAAAGCGGACGCCGAGATGGGCGTACGGCCCGGCCATGCTCTTCAAGTAGGCCATGCCGCCGGAAGCCTCGGCGGGGAAGAACTTGACGTCCGGACAGCCCAGCTCCAGGGCGGCCTCCAGGTCGGACGCCGTGGCCACGCCGGGCGCGAACGGCAGGCCCACTCGCTGGGCCTCCTCGACGACCCGGCGGTTCAGCCCCGGGGCCACGCCGAACGCGGCCTTCGCCTCGGCCACCTGGCGGACCTGCTCGGGCGTGAGGATCGTGCCGATGCCGGGGAGCATCTCGGGCACCTCGGCCGCGATGGCACGCAGGGCGTCCAGGGCGGCGGGCGTGCGGAGCGTCAGCTCCATCACGTCGATCCCGCCTTTCACGAGTGCCCGGGCCAGCGGCACCGCGTGCTTCGCCTCGTCGACGACCAGCACCGCCACCACGCCGCAGCGGCCGATCCGTTCGGTAAGCTCTGGGGGAAGTTGAGAGTTCATGGCTGGAGCGTTCAGGGTTCAGGGGTCAGGATTTGTGGGCGGAGTCCAGCGTACCCGACGTTGCGTCCTCTCACAAGTGGTGAGACGGTCCGGTAGTGCTACAGAAAGACTCAGCGCCAAGAAAGAAGCTGGACAAATGCCGGGGAATTGGCGACAATATCGAGGAAGGTGGCAAACAGGAGCCACAGTCAGCGCGATATAGATCCCTGTTCTGGATGTTGAGACGTACACACCCCGGTGATTTCGTTATGACGCGCATTCTCGCGGACGAGGAGATCGACCGGTTGCTGATGGAAAGGAAGCCCCTCCCTGAGAATTGGCGCAAGCGGCTGGAGCCGCGACAGAAAGCACGCGAAGCACACCGGAGAAGGCTATATAAAGTCCAGGGTGAAGATGGGCATCAGTTCCGGATACATGTCCGCGATAGCACGATAGGACTATTTGATTTTTCCATCATCCTAGTGTTTGTGGACGTAGATGGCGTAGAGTACCCGCTTATCCGATTCAACGGCAAACACCCGTCGGACCACACGAACAAGTGGGAGAAGAAACGCTGCAAGCCAAACGCACGATTTCGCAATCAGTTCCACATACACAGGGCAACCGAGCGGTATCAGATTGACCCTCAGTGTAGAATTGATGGGTACGCTGAAGTAACCTCGCGTTACCATTCGTTTGGCTCGGCATTGGAGGCCTTCGTGAAATCGAACGGATTTGAAATCAAACGAGACATGCCGAACGATCAACCTACTTGGTTTTGAGGTATCAACGCAAATGGATACGGACAGCCTAATATCCGAGATTCGCCGAAAGATTTGCAGCGAAATCGACATCGAATCAGAAGGCGTGGATCGCTACATAGTCTATACGCCCTTTGCGTTTGATGACGGCGATCACTTTGTTGTTCTGCTTCGGAAAAACGGTTCGGGATGGTTTGTGACAGATGAAGGCCATACGTTGATGCACCTAAGCTATTGTGGGGTAGATGTTTCTACTGGCGGCCGTGCTCGGGTGGTTGAGGAATGTCTCGCTGCACATGATATCGAGAACCATAATGGTGAGCTTAGGCTCGCCGTGCCAGGTGAGGAAGTCGGGGACGCTCTGTACTCTTTCCTTCAGGCAATAAGCCGCGTCAGCACCGTAACGCAGATGACGCAAGAGCGTGTGGCGTCAACATTCCTAGAAGACTTCTCCAGCGTACTCTCAGGAATCGTTCCGCCCGAACGGGCGGACTTCAATTGGCATCATCAGCAACGCGATCCAGATGGGCTTTATCCCGTTGATTGCAGAATCAACAACAGCCCCAAGCCGTGTTTCGTGTTTGCGGTCAATTCGACTGGGAAGTGCAACCATACTACGATAGCATGTCTGATGTTCGAGCGGTGGGGAGAACAGTTTCGCAGTGTTGTTGTGTTTGAAGACCAGACAACAATAGGGCGACGACAATTGGCGCAACTGACGAATGTTGTTGGGCGGCAGTTCTCTTCTCTGGGAGAGCACGACAGAATTACCGCCTACTTCCAGGAAGAAATCCTGGGTACACCATGAACCTTGTCGATTGCCATATGATTTACTCTGATGTGTAGATACCGGCATAATCAACGCTGTTCTCTGTGGTCCACTGATGACAAATAGGGGCCGTTTTGTGGCCGCGGAAGGCTGGACCAACGATCTCCACGTGGGTTCGCCCGCGGCGGCTATTCCAATAGCCGCTTGGCGAAGCAGAAGGCGGCGTCGCGCCGCTCGTCGTAGTCCTCCTCGTCCGGATTGAAGCTTGTCACCCGAACCACCGGCCGTACCGATTCGATATACCGGCCGCCGCCGAGATAGATCGCCGTATGCGTGATCTTGCCGCGCTCGCCCAGGAAGTAGAGGGTGTCGCCTCGGCGCGGTCGATCACGGTCATCGGACCTCCGTCTGGTGGACTTGAAAGGCCGTCATGGCGGACCGATCGGGCAGGACGCCGAGTCCCGGGCCGGGGGGCACCCGCGCGGAGCCGTCGTCGATCCGGACCGAGGTCTCGAAGATCTCGTCGCGCAAGGCATTCGGCGTACGATCGTATTCGAGCCAGGGGGCGGGCATCTCCGCCCGGCCCGGCTCCCGATAGCTTGCCGCCAACAAGTGCGTGGCCGCCGCCAGGTTGAGCATCGTCCCCCAGACGTGCGGTATCACGTTGACCCCGTGCGACGAGGCGACCGCCCGGATCTTCAACGCCTCGGACGGCCCGCCGCAGTAGGCCAGGTCGGGCTGGGCGATCTGCACGCCGCCGGGGCCCAAAAGCCGCTGGAAGCCGAATCGCGTCTGCTCGCACTCGCCCGAGGCGATCGCCAGGTCGACTTTCTCGTGCAGCGCCCGATGCAGCTCGGGATGCTCGGGCGAGAGCGGCTCCTCGAACCAGGCGAACCGCGCCTCGTCCAGGGCCTTGCCCACGCGGATCGCCTCCGGCAGGTCGTAGGCGTGGTTGGCGTCGGCCATCAGCGTCATCTCGGGCAGGGCGTCGCGGATCGTCTCGATCAGGCGGAGGTCGAAGGCGACGTTCTTTCCGACCTTGATCTTCAGCGCCCGATAGCCCTGATCGCGGTAGCCGGTCGCCTCGCGGGCCAACGCCTCGATCAGGGCGTCTTCCGGCAACTTCTTGAAGTACATCCCGGTCGCGTAGCAGGGCACGCTCTCGTGGTAGCGGCCGCCCATCAGGCCCGACACGGAGCAGCCGAGCGCTTTGCCCTTCAGGTCCCACAACGCCATGTCGATCCCGGAGATCGCGCCCATCATCACGCCGCCCCGGGCGAAGTCGAGCGAGGCCCGCCACATCTCGTGCCAGAGGACGTCGATTTGCGCCGGGTCCTTTCCCAGCAGGCGGGGCGCGTAGAAGCCCGCCACCGCAGCCTGGTTCACCTCGGCCGGGCCGTAGCACTCGCCCCATCCGGCGATCCCGCCGTCGGCCAGGATTTCGACCAGAAGCGCGTTGCGCGTGTCGTAGGTCCACTGCGAGAAGCCGAACGGCTCGTCGAGACGATGACGCAGATGATGGGTACGAATGCACTCGATCTTCATGGTGTTTCCTCTCGTTCCCACGCTCCATGCACTCGATCTTCGCAGCTCGCAGGGTGGCTCGAGGCACGAGACCCACGCCTCCGACGTGAGAATGTGCGGTTCTTGGTGACGCGGACGCCCGCGGCGTCCGACAGGATGCACCACCGCGTCGAGCCGACACGGGCGACCTCCAGCAGCCCCGCGGAGTTCTGCCACGGATCGGGCCGCCAGGTGCGTCCCGAGGCACGGTCCACCACGGTCAAGGCGCCGCTCGTCTGGTCGATCTCGACGGCCAGTCGCTCGTGGGAGAGCGTGGCCGCCGTGGCGACTGCCGGCGTGGTCAGCAGCCAAGCGAAGAGCAGCAACCGGGTCGGCTTCGAACGTCTGGCACTCGTCAGGCGCATTGCTTGTTCCCATCAGTCTCGAATTCAGTGATATTCGCATTTGAGCGCGGACCATGCGGTTTGGCCGTCGCAGACCGCAGCCCTGCCGGGCGTGGTCAATCCGGCCTCTTGTCCTTCGGCCGGCTCTGCCTTGAGGCTGTTGGAGAAGCCCAGGATGCATATGGCACAGATCAGCACGGCAACGCCGCCGAGCATCGTCTTCAGCGGTCCCGGCGTGCCTTTCCATTCCCCGATCCAGACGGCCAATGCGTTGCTTATGATCAAGGCCAGGCCCAGGAGTATCGGCCAGCCGATGACCGGCCCGAGCGACTTCATCAACGCGGCGCCTTGGCCGTATACTCCCAGTGCGGCAAACCAGAGCAACCCGGCGATGACCGCCCATTTGTAGGCAACGAACCCTCCTTGGACCTTGAAGGTGCCGAACGAGCGGTTCTTGATCAAGAGGATCAACGCGTAACCGGCGTTCATTGCATAGGCTCCGACCAGCACGACGACCCATCGGGCGAGCGCCGTATTACGTTCCAGCGATCCGGCTTCCCGGGCCACGTCTCCGATCGATTCCGTGGCGGCAAAGCCGACGTTCAACAGACCCGACAACACGCCGCTCGTGATGGCAATAGCGAGCCCGATGCGGAAAGCCGTACCTTGTTGAATGCCTTGGATTTCCTTCCCTTCCGCCGATTGGATTTCGTCGCGTTTGATGCCGGCGTAGGCGACGATGGCTACGCCGATCAGCAAGGCCACCATGCCGCCGATCACGTAAGGCAGCGCCGGATTGCTGCCGATGTTTTCGATCCCGACCAGCGGAATCAAGGAACCCATCAACGCGGCCAAGCCCATCACAATCCCGTAGGTCAGCGACATCCCGACGTACCTGACGCTGACGCCGAACATGATTCCGCCGATGCCCCAGAGGAAGCCGTAGAGGGCTCCCTGACCCACGGCCTCGGCGGGGGAGTTCGCCAGAACGCTCCAGAGATCGGGTACCACGAAGAAGGCCCAGACCCATGGGAATAGCAGCATGGCGACCGTGGCGTGCACAAGCCACCACGCTTCCCAGGCAAGGGGTTTGACGTACTTCATCCCCAACCCGAAGGTTCCCTGGAAGAAACTGGCGAAGACCACCAGCAGCAGAGGAAAGAAGACTTCGTTCATGGGCGGCACCCTCCGGCAATACGAGGCCCTAACATAACCGATCCGGTTTACCGTGTTCGAGTCGTGCAACTCGATTTCGTGGCCGGTGGCCGATCTCGTCAACGGAGCGGAATCCACACCGTCATCTCGGGCTCGCCGCGGTTGTTCCACGCGAAGTAGGGGATCAGCCGGACGCGGACCTTGCGGGGCTCGCCGGCCGGCAGCTCCTGGTAGAGCGGCCCCGCCGGGTCGACCTCGGGCACCGCGTAGGCCTCCGTTTCGAGCACCGTCACGCCGCCGAGCAGGCCCGGCTCGAAGCGAACGGTCCACTCCGCGTCGCGCGCGAGCCGAATCTGCTCGATGCGGACGCCTTCCGGCAGGTCGATCGACTCCAGGCAGTAGACGATCGGCCCCCGCGCGACGGCCACGTGGTCCCGCGCCTGCTCCACGCGGGGATCGGCCGCCATCATCCGCACGGGCATGGGAAGATTCAGCTCCACCACGTCGCCCGCCTTCCAGACACGCCGCTCGGAGGCGTAGCTTCCGCTCTGGGCGTCTTCCGCGACCCGCTCGCCGCCCACCGACAGCTCCGCCCCCTTCGCCCAGCCCGGAATGCGCATCCTTAGAGTAAACGGCCCGGACGCGGCGACTTCGTCGAGCGTGAGCCGGACTCGCCCGTCCCAAGGGAAGTCGGTCTCCATGGTCAGCCGGACGCGCCCGCCCTCGGGGAGCTCGATCGTGGCTCGGTTGGCCCCGTAATGGTGGACCCAGAGGCCCTCGGCGTCGGTCGCGTAGAGGCAGCCGTGCCACGAGGCGACCGTGCGCATCAGGTTCGTGGGGCAGCAGATGTTCCGCTCCCCGGGGTCGAGTCGGCCGTGGTCGTCGTTGCTCAACAGCTCGTGCTCCGGGCCGTGCCACCGCAGGGGATTGGTGTACGTCCACCCCTTGCCCTCGATGCCCACGCCCGAGAGGATCGCGTTGTAGAGCGAAAGCTCCATCACGTCGGCGAACCGGGCCTCGGGCCTGGCCGCGAGCATCCGCCAGTTCCACATCAGGTTGCCGATCTGGCCGCAGGTCTCGTTGTACGCGGTCGCGCCGGGCAGGTCGAACGGCAGCCCGGCCGCCTCGTGCACCTCGTCGTTGAGGATGACGCGCTCGCCGGGCTTGTGGCTCCGGTTCGAGAGTCCTTTGTGGACCGGGGAGACGCCCCCGGTGACGTACATCTTCTTCCGGGTCAGGTCGAGCCAGAGCCGCTCGAGGGCCTCGACGAGCGACGGGTCGCCGGTTTCCAGGAAGGCGTCGGCCGCCCCGGCGTAGAGATACGACCAGAAGACGGCGTGCCCCACGACCTCCTTCGAATGGCGGAGCGGCACGCGATCCTGATTCAGGTCGGTGTTCCCCGTCGCCCCGCCCCACGGCGCCCGGGGCACCGGCGGCCGCTTCTTGCCGCGGTTGTCGATGACGATGTTGGCCAGCTCCAGATACCGCTTCTCGCCGGTGGTCCGATAGAGCTCGACCGCGCCCATGATCACCGACGGGTTAACCGGGCAGTTGATCAGGTAGGGGTTATCGCTGGTGGTGTACTCCTTGTGCAGGAAGTCGGCGACCCGCCGGGCGACCGCGAGGAAGTTCGTCTTGCCCGTAATGCGATGATGGGCGCACGCCGCGGTGAGCAGGTGGCCCATCGTGTAGACTTCGTGGTATCGGTAGTTGGAGAACCGGTCGATGCCGCGGAGCGTGGTCTGTGTGGCTAGGTAGCCGTCGGGCGATTGGGCCTTGGCCACCACGGCGATGATCTCGTCCATGTCGTCCAAGAGCTTGGGGTCGCGCGACTGCGAGTAGAGGTAGCAGGCCGACTCGATCCACTTGTAGATCCAGGCGTCCTCCCAGAAGCAGCCCTTGGCCTCGCCCTGTTCGAGCCCCGCGGCCACCCGCAGGTTGTGCCACGCCCAGGGGTCGGCCAGCTCCCAGAGCCGCGGGAGCGTCACCTCGCGGCACTGCCCAAAACGGTCGCCCCAGAAGCCGCCAGTCCAGCGAACGGCGCCCAGGTCGACGCTTCGCAGCTTGGCAAACGGGCTGGCGTCGGTCTTGATCAGCCCGAAGTCGCGCGACGAAACCGCCTGTTCGGCATGGGCGGGCGCACGGACCGCGAGGCTCAGCAAAAAGACCATTCCTAGCGGAATGAGCAGGACTCGTCGCATCGGCAGGTCTCCCATCTTATCGATTGGCTGGTGCCCGAGACGTCATCATACCGCAAGCGACCGCAGATTTCATCTGCACCGTTTTCCACGGAGTGCGCCGTGCACGCCCCCGGCAGAACGCGCCCCTGGGTCCGTCTTTGCGCTGTCTACGCCTTTCGTACGTTGGCCAGCCGTTCCTCGAGCGGTGGATGCGTCGAGAACAGTCCCAAATCGGCGTCGGAATCTGTGCCCCCGGTCGGGCGCTCGCCGAGTCTTCTGAGGAACCGGATAGCTCCGCGTTTGTCGAAGCCGCTGTCTCGAAGCAGTCGCACGGCGAACGAGTCGGCCTCCAACTCGGAATCCTTGGAATACTCGCTCAACACAAACGCGCTGGAGAGTGCGGAAGGTGACCACGCGCTCGCGACCGCACTCGTCAGGAGCTTGTCACGCGCATGCCGGCAGGCAACGTGCGCAATCTCGTGGGCCAATACGAAGGCCACTTCGTCTTGATTCCAGTCGCAGAACTCCAGAAGGCAACGGGTGACAAAGACCAGTCCCCCGGGAAGCGCAAAAGCGTTCACTTGAGGCGAACAGACGGGCCGGAAGCGGAAGCGGTACTCGCGTTTCCGTAGGTGCGACGCGAGATACTCACCTATGTCGCGAACGAACGCCTTGACCGATGGGGCCTCGTCGATGGGAAATCGATCGGCCAACGACGGTGCCAGGGTCTCTCCATACTGTTCCTCGGCACGCAATGCCTGGGCCTCGCTTCCGGTAAGCTCTTGGCACAGCCAGGCTGCCTTGCGCCAGCGGGGCCGAAGCATCCTTCCGAAGTTGTACCAAATACCCATCCTGCCCCTCCGCCCACGCACCTACGTGTCTACGGTGATTTGCCCTTCGTCGCTTGCCAGCCCGCCTTGAGCTGCGCCGTCAGCTTGTTGACCAGCTCCGCGTGGGCCGGGTCGCCGGCCAGGTTGCGGGTCTCGTGGGGATCGGTCTGGTGGTCGTACAGTTCGATGGCCAGCGCGTTGCGGTCGGGATCGCCCGTGTCGACCCACCGGACCAGCCGATAGCGGTCCGTGCGGATCGTGTAGCCCATCACGTGCTCGTTGAACCGAGGGGGCGACCAGGCCGCTGGATGTTCGGCGGCGATGCGCCGCTCGGCCTCGGCGATCAGGGGGCCGAAGAACGTCTGGCGCATGGCGTCCGAAAGCGGAAGCGCCGCCCACTCCCGCAGGGCCGGACAGGGAAACTGGCTGATCGCCGCCGTCTTCCATGCTCTCCCCGGATCGGCCACCAGCGGCGCGAAGCTGGTGCCCTCCAAATGATCGGGGACCGGCAGCCCGGCCAGCTCGCACAGCGTCGGGTACATGTCGACCAGCTCCACCAGCGCGTCCGACGACCGGCCCCGCGTCGCCTGGCCCGGCGCGCTGACCACCAGCGGCACGCGCGTGGCGATCTCGTAGTTGGTCGCTTTGCCCCAAATTCCGTGGTCGCCGAGGTGCCAGCCGTGGTCGCCCCAGAGGATGACGATCGTGTTCTCGCTGAGCCCCAGCCGGTCCAGCTCGGCGAGGACCTTGCCGACCTGGGCGTCGACGTAGCTGGCGCACGCCAGGTAGCCGTGGACTAGTTCTCGGGCGAGCCGGTCGTCGATCGGCCCCGACTTGGGGATGCCCACGCGGGTTCGCAACTCGAAGGAGCTGTGCAGCGACACGGCCGGGGCGTCCTTCGGCGCCAGGGGGTTTTCTGCCAGCGGGATCTCGGCCCGCTCGTACAGGTCCCAATAGCGTTTCGGGGCCACGAAGGGGAGGTGCGGCTTGAGGAACCCGACCGCCAGGAAGAACGGCCGGTCCTTCAGCCGCCGGAGCGTCACGACGGCCGCGTCGGCGCTGCGGCCGTCGGCGTAGGCGCAATCGGGCACGTCGGCGCATTCGGTGGCCGGGCCGCAGGTGAGGCCCTCGACGTCCAAATCCCCATACTGCTCCTTCACCTCGATCCGCCGCCGCCGAACGATCTCCTGGCTCTCGGCAAGCTGATACTCCTGGCGGCTCACCGGCGGGTCGTACTTCGCAAACGACGCCTTCGCGCTCCACGACTTCTCCTCGTCGCGCATCCACCCGTGGTAGATCTTGCCGATGTAGACCGTCTCATAGCCGTGGCGGCGGAAGTGCTGCGGCAGGGTGACCACGTCGGGGACCGTGTCGCGGAAATAGGTCTTGTTGTGAACCACGCCCGTCGAATCGGGACGCAGCCCCGTCATCAGGCTCGCCCGCGACGGCCCGCAGATCGCCTCCTGGCAGTACGCCCGGGTGAATCGCAATCCCCGCCCGGCCAGCCGGTCGATGTTCGGGCTCCTGACGAGCTTCCGCCCGTAGCAGCCCAGCTCCGGCCGGAGGTCGTCCACGGCGATGAACAGCACGTTCGGCCGCGAATTCTCCCCGGCGACGGCCGGCGCCCTGATCCCCCCGGCAAAGATCCCCCCGGCAAACAAGGCCGCCAGGCCGGACAAGCACAGGGCCAATACGCGGGGTTGAGGAGCAAGCGGTTGGCTATTCATGGCGGTCACCTCGGATAGGACGTTGTGCTGCCCGCTGGGGCCATCCTTCACCGTCGATGCCCAGCTTCGCGCCCATTATGGCGGCTCGCGCGCACGGCGTCCACGGTTGGGGGCTGCTACGATGCGCGCAACATCGGCGCGGTCGTATGGGGCGCGGTCGGGGCGCTCGGTCCTATTGCGGCTTGGCCGCCGCCTCTTCCGGCACGAGCTCTTCCAGCCCGCCTTCGACGCGTTGGCCGTCGACGTAGACGCGGCCGCCCTGGTCGACCCAGCCGGGGGCCGTGTTGGAGAGGAGGGCCGTGTTTTGGATGGCCGTCTCGGAGCACGGGAGGGTGAGGAGTTGGGCCGTGCCGTTGTTGCCCACCAGGCAGGCGTTGATCACCACTTGCGACGCCCCGCCCACCGTGATCCCGCTGCGGCCGTTGCCCCGGCAGGTGACGCCCGCGAGGGTCACCTCCCGGGCGCTGTTGAACGCGCTAATGCCGTCGAGCTGGAAGCCCTGCACGGTGAGGTCCACGATGCCCACGCCCTCGACGTGAAACAGCGTGATCGCGGTCCGCAGGCGGGCGTAGCTCAGCGCATAATCCTTGGGCAGCTTCAACGTCTCCGGCTCGACGGCGAAGTAGACGTGGCCGTCGTACAGGCACCAGGTGAGCGGCTCGAGTTCGGGCGGGCTGCCCAACTCCCGGTTCGCGACCACGCGCGGGAGCGGTCGGTCGTCGAGAAAGAGCTGCTGATACCCGAGCCCCGGCGGGCGGAACCGGTACACGTGCCCGCGGTAGTGCTCCCACGCTTCGGCCGCCACAAGCGCCGAGCCGTCGAGGATCGCCCCGTTGCCCTCGATGACGAACGGGCGGAACGAGTAGCCGCTGTGCCGGCTGCCGGTCAGGCTGATGCTCTCGCGATACGGCTCGCCGGTGTTGGTGAGGATGATCCGGTCGCCCTGCGACGCCATCCGGAGTGCCCGGGCGATCGTCCGGACCGGCCCGCTCTGGTCCGACAGGTTTCGGTCCTGCCGGCCGGTGAAGGAGTCGTCGCCGTCCACGTTGTTGACGTGAATATCCTTGGCCGTCGCCACGGAGACCAGCGAGAGAGCCAGCAGTAGGGAAGCGGCAAGGGAACGAGCGGAGCGCATCGGCCTCTCACTCCTGGGGGGATCCCGGTTTGGCAGCCTACAAGTCTAGCATACGCCCAGCCCGGGATGTGGAAAAATCGCTACAATGGGGGCCGGACCCGCTGGGCCGCCCAGATGCCCTGATCGGCCAAGTCGCCCGACGCAGCTCGCCGCGGGACCCCGCACACGAGGATGGGGTCGTTCCACATCGCAGCGGGGGAAAAGCCGCGGGCTGACGCCTTTCCCGGAAGCTTGCAGCGACCCGACTGCCCGAGTTATGTTGGCAACCGTTCGGGCCGTGGCCGGCAGGACGACCGCATGAATGCGGTTACCACGACCGCCTTGGATACGCCTTTCGGGGAGTGATTGCCGATGTGGATACGGAGGGGATTTGCCGCGACGCTGCTTCTGGCCTGGGGGGCGTCGTCGGCTGCCTGCCAGACGAACGATGCCGACGTGATCGTGCTCGGCGGCACGCCCTCGGGCGTGGCGGCGGCCGTGGCGGCGGCGAGGATGGGGTCGAGCGTGGTGCTGTTGGAGCCGACGGCCCACGTGGGGGGGATCGTCTCCAACGGGCTCACCAACGCCGACATCATCAACCGCCAGGCCGTGGCCGGGCTGTTCCACGAATTCACCCAACGGGTGCTGGAGCACTACCGCAGCACCTACGGCCCCGACTCGTCGCAGGTGAAGCTCTCGCGAGGCGGCTACTACTTCGAGCCGCACGTGGCCGAAAACGTGCTCGTGGACATGATCCGCGAGCAGGGCGAACGGATTCGGCTGGTGGTTCGACACCGGATCCGGGAGGCGATCCGCGAGGGCGACCGCGTCGTGGGCGTGGTCATGGAGGACCTCGATCGCGAGAAGCGGCCGGTGACGTTCCACGCCGCGATGTTCATCGACGCGACCTACGAAGGCGACCTGGCCGCTCGGGCGGGCGCCGAGTATCGCGTCGGGCGCGAAAGCCGCGACGAGCACGGCGAGCCGCTGGCCGGACGGCTCTACGCCTATTTCGGATCGCCGGAGCTTCTGCCCGGCTCCACCGGCGAGGCCGACGACGGCATTCAGGCCTACTGCTTCCGGATCTTCGTGACCAAGGACCCGGACAACTTCGTGCCGATCCCCAAGCCCGAGGTGTACGACCCGGCCGACTACGATCTGTTGGTCGAGGACATTCGCGCCGGGCGCGTGCGCAAGGTCCGCGACGCGATCCAGCTCCATCCCATGCCGAACGACAAGTGGGAGGTCAACTCCGATCACATCACCTCGCCCGAGCGCGGGCCCACCGAATCGCTCGACCTGGCCGAGGAAAACTGGGCCTATCCCGACGCCGACTACGACCGGCGCGACGCCATCTTCCGCCGCTGTTGGAACTACAACCACGGGCTGCTCTGGTTCCTGGCCAACGACCCGCGCGTGCCGCCGTCGATCCGCGAGGAGATGGCCGAGTACGGGTTCTGCCGCGACGAGTTCGCCGACAACGAGCACCGCCCGCGGCAAATGTACGTGCGCCAGGCCCGGCGGATCGTGGGGCGCTACGTGTTCACGCAGAACGACGGCAAGCCGGGCCCGCTAGGGCGAACGCGGGTGGAGCCGAGCTCGATCGCCGTGGTCGAGTACCCGTGGGACAGCCACGGCGTGCACAAGTACGACGGTCGCCACCCGGGCGTGCGCGAGGGCTACTTCTACGTGCGGCACGCGCCGATCCAAGTGCCCTACGGGGTTCTCTTGCCGCGCAAGATCGAGCGGCTGGCCGTGCCGGTCTGCTGCTCGGCGAGCCACGTGGGCTACCAGACGATTCGGATGGAGCCGGTCTACATGGCCCTGGGCCAGGCGTCGGGCGTGGCGGCCCACCTGGCGATCGCGCAAGGCGTCGAGCTTCACGAAGTGCCCAACGAGGACCTCCAGATCGCGCTGGTCGAGCAGGGGGCCGTGGTGACGCACTACGACGACCTGCCGTTCGACCACCCGGCGTTTGCGGCCCTCCAGTTCCTCGGTGCCCGGGGGCTCAACCCCAGCTACCAGGCGACGCCGGAGCTGAAGCTTCCGCGCAAGTACGGCCGGGCCAAGCTCCAGCGGATCCTGGAGCAGATGGGGATCGAATGGACGCCGCCGGACGACCGGCCCGACGAGCCGCTCCGCGGGGCCGACGTGGCCGCCTGGCTCGACCAACTCGACTGGCCGGCGCCGGACGAAGTCGCCCGGCCGCTGGCCGACCGTCCGCTCAACCTGTCCGAGTTCGCCCAACTAGTGTACGCGGGGTTGAAGGCGAGCCGCTCATCGACGGGCGAGCCGCGGCGCTGACGCCCTGCACTCACTTCTCCGGCATGGGGTAGTCCGCGGGGCGGAGCGCGAACTTCTCAAAGCCAGCCTTTTGGGCCGCCTCGATCAGTCGTTGGACGTCCCGCGTATTGGCACGGGCGTCGGCCTCGACGATCAGGAAGGGCGTCCAGCCGAACTGCTTGAACACCCCGGCCTCCCGAGCGAGAACCGGTTCCATCTTGTCCAGGGCGATGAACTCCCCGCCGAAGAACACCTCCCCTTTCGCCGTGAGCTTGACGCCGATCGATCCGTCCTTTGGCCGATTGACCCATCGGGCGACCCAAGGGAAGACCAACGCCCCAAGCACGGCCAACACCAGCAGTGTGCGCAGGCTGTACTGAAACCAGCGACGTTTGGGCTTGGACGTACGGGTGTCGTCGGCAGTCATCGCTCGCTGCGGCTCGGGCTTGGACGGGCCCGATCCCGCCCGAACCGGGAAGGGCAACAGGACCGGCGCTTCAGGCTACGAAGACGTGCCGATCATTGTAGCGGTCGCCCGGCTGGGGGACCACATCAAACCGACCGCGGCCCGCTCAGTGCCGCGTGAAGAAGTGGTAGTCGACCGTGGCCTCGAACAGGCCGCCGGGCTCGAGCGACTTCTTCCAGCCGACCGTGGAGCCGTTGTTCACGGCCGGGTCGCCCCGGTACTGTTCCCAGTCTTCGGCCCGGTAGGGAGAAAGGGTTATGCTGCCGTCGGCCGAGGCCTCGTCCGCCTTGCCGCCGAAGCGGAGCGTGATCTCGACGTCCACCGCCTTGGCCTTGTAGCTGTGCAGGCTGAGGCTCGCACGCTGCGAGATCTTGGCGTAGTGATAGTCGTTCCAGGTGAGGGCGTTGAGCTGGCGGTCCGTCTCTTGTTCGGAGAAACTGCCCCGAAGATCCACGGCCACGGTGATCGGCACGCGGCAGACCCCCTTGGGCGACGTGTAGGTGAGCAACTCCTGGGCCAGCGGCTGGCCTTGCTCCATGATCATCACGGCCCCGGTGGTCCAGGGGGCATTCGTGGTGTTGGTCAGCTCGATCTGGCGCCAGACCTGGTTCTCGGAGAGGACCAGCGGCGACGCAACGCCCGAGCCGCTCGGCGCGGTGGCGATGTCTTTCCGCTTCACGGAGACGTCCCAGGTGTACACGTCGCGGTAGGGGGCCTCGGCGGTGAAGATCGGCACGATCGCGCGCTCGCCTTGGAGAAGCGTGAGCCGGTCGATGTGATAGACGAACAGATCCTGGGCGCGGCCGGCGGTCAGCTCGGGCGGCAGCTCGATCGCCGCTGAGGGCTGGCTCGGCTCCGGCTGCGGCGCGCGGTTGCGGCTCTCCATGGACCGTTGGGTGAACAGGGCGTTCGACAGATCGTTGCGATACTGCCCCATCAGTTGCGGCGCCGCTTCCGCCAGCGCGTTGCGGAGCGTCGCCTCGAGGATCAAGGGGCTGGGGAGACCGCGGAAGCGGAAGTTGGGCACGCCCACGACCACGTCGACCGCCGTGCGGACCAGGTCCTCCGCTTCGTTCATCACCTCCGCCTGCATCGCCATGTTGGCCGTCTTCTTCTCCCCCGTTTCCTCCAGGTCCAGGCGATACGTGGGGATCCAACGCAGCCCGGGACGGAAGTAGACGATCAGCACCTCGCGCTTTTGGCCGGGCTCGGCGAAGCGGAAGATCAGCCGCTTCGACCGCTTCTTGGCCTTCAGCGTGCGATCGAGCGTGGTCTTCATGTCGTCGATGGTAAGGCGCCGGATTTCGCCGGCCGAGATCAGCACGTCGCCGTCCATGGTCCGCAGCACGAAATGCGTGCCGCTCAGCCCGGTTACCGTGGCCGTCGTGGGCGCCAAGGCGGCGATGCTGCTCAAGGGAGACGCAACGGCCCGGCGAAGGTCGGGCTCGTCGAAGGCCGCCCGGTTGGCGTCGGTCGCGGCCGCGGAGGTCTCCTCGGCGAGCACCTGGTGGATCACGCCGGACAGGGACGTGTTGTCCGACAGTTGCAGCCTGCACTTCTTCCCCACGTTCGCCTT
This sequence comes from Thermoguttaceae bacterium, assembly GCA_035528065.1. GTDB lineage: Bacteria > Planctomycetota > Planctomycetia > Pirellulales > Thermoguttaceae > DATKZH01. The sequence goes on from DATKZH010000164.1 coordinate 65,344, forward strand.
GAGGACCTCGATCGTCTGCGTGCACACCACGGGCTTCGTCTTCTCCTCGCTCACCTCGCGCCAGCCGGCCACCAGGCTCAAGAGGCGTCCCTCCTTGGGCGTGGCCCAGAACGAGCCGAGCACGGCCGCGTCGGGCACGTCGTCGGTGTAGACTTCGCCGCGCTCGTCGGTGGTCGCCACGCCCCGCTTGACGATCAGCCCGTAGCCGTCCTTGAAGATGATCGCCCGCTCGGTCGTCAGCTCGAGCTCGGGTCCGCCGGGCTTCGACGGGTCGGCCGACGACGATCGGGCGTCTGCCGAGGCGAGCGAGACGGACGCGGCGGCGACGAACGCGAGAAGCCAAAGCAGCGTCGGGCGGATTTCGATACGGCGGTTCATGGCGAGGCTCCCTGGGACAAGAAGGTGTGTGAACACCTTGATTCTAGCAGCCGATCGCAGGCCGGCGTGTAACAAGCGCGTAACAAGCGGCCGGGGAGGAGCGCCTGCGTGTCGCCGCAGACCGTCCCGTCGAGAGATCCGGCCCCGGCTCGGTTGCACGCCAGGGGGCCCGCGCAGTACAGTACGCGGTAGCTCGTGGCTGCGAGCGGCTTCTCGACACGCAGGAGGACTCTCGATGCAAGTCAAAATCAACAACCAGACGATCGAGCTGGTGGAGGGCGACATCACCCAGCAGGAG
>DATKZH010000165.1:0-2569 GCA_035528065.1 Thermoguttaceae bacterium
TCCACATGTCCGCCATCTTCGCGAGGTCCTGGGACGGCTCCGGGCCGCCGCGTTCATCGTCACCCGCGTGGGCGGATCGGAGGAACAGGATTCGCAGGGGGTCACTCATGCGAGGACCTCCTCTCGGTGCAACAAGAGCCATACCTGGCCATTGGCCTCGACCCGCTTGGCGACGTGGAATCCGGGCAGTGAGGCGGCGAACTCCGCATCATCCGCCAGCCGCATGACCTCGTACAAGCCGAAGTCCTTGTCCCGGAAAAACAGATGCACGTACACCCAACCTCCGGGCCGCAGCACACGGCAGATCTCCGCCGCGAATGCGGGCATATCAAATACGTGGTCGACGGCGTTGGAGTAGATCAGATCGACCGTCCCGTCCGCAAACGGCAGCGCGTGGAAGTCGGCCTCGATGACGAGGTCCGGATAGGGCACCAGATCGACGCCGATCGCCTCATAACCTAACGTACGGAATCCGGCAACCTCCTCACCGTACCTGGCACCCAGACAGAGGACATAGGCTGGCGGCGGGCAGAACTCCTTGAGGAACTCGAACCGCAGGGAAAAGGATTGGATGCGACTGGCTCTCTTGGGGATGAACCGCTCGATCACAACGGGGTCCGTTGTCTTCTCGCACTGGTGCCGCAGGTATTCCGCGTGGTTTGCGTATTCGCGGACGTGCTTCATCGTGCCACCTCCGCAGCCTTTGCGGCGATCGCCGCCCTGTAGGCGTTGACGTATGCGCTCAAGATCGGGCCGTTCCACTGATACGCCTGCATCCGCGTGGCGGCGTCCGCTCGCCCTTTCGCCCAGTGGTAGATTCCGCGGGCGATGCCCTCGGCCGTCCGGGCGACGATCGTCACGGGCAGACGTGCCGCGACGAGTTCGTGGGCGATTCCCACGTCGGTCGATACGACGGACGCCCCGCTGGCGAGCGCTTCGAGCACGACGTTCGAGCAGCCCTCTGCGATCGATGCACAGACGAAGACGTCGAGGGATCGGTAGTAGACAGCCAACTCAGATTGCGGAACGGTCCGCTCCGGATAGTGCGACGGGTCCTCGACATACTCGAATGCGACCGTGCCTGCGTGCTCCGCGTTCAGCCGCCCGATCGCCTCGTGGATCAGCGGCACGCCCTTGTATGCGAGGTGCTTCGCGTCGCGTTTGTTGCCTACCCAGCCGACTCGGATCGTACGCGGGGGGAAGGTCGCCGGGTCGATCCCGTTCGGGATGTACTGCGGCTCGACGCTGACAAACGGCCGGATCGCGTCGCCGAGACGCGGGTTCTTCGCGAACACAGCGGCCGCGGTGAGCGTCAGGGGCTTGCACTGGTTGGCGTGTTTCATCGCACGTTCGGAGACGACCTCGAAGCCCCACGGCCCCGCATATCGGGCCAGGGCCGGGCCGACCAGGGGGACGATCTGAAGGCCGTGGACGTGGACGAAATCGAAAGAGTCGAACAGCCGCCCGCCCGCCTCCTTGAACGACCACACGCCGGATTCGATGTCCCGGCTGGCGAGGGCCGCCGCCAACGCCTTCCCGCGGTTGGCGATCGCCCAGCCATTCTGAATGCCCACGATGTGCAGCACGCGCATCAGACGTTCTCCGGTCGAAGGCGAATGAAGTACTCCCGCGACGGCACATCCTCAAGCCGATGATGCGGCTTGTAGAGCTGGATCAGGCCGAGCTTCTGCCGGCGATCCTTGCCGTTCAGTTCCACCGCCGCCGTCCCGGCCTTGAGGTTGAAGCCCCACACCGCCGCCGTCGGGTTGAAGATTTCGACGGCCGCGGCGCAGAGTTCCTTGTGTTGTGCGTGCGTGCCGTAATCCCCGTTCGGCGAGTGCGTGAGGACCGTCTTGAACCGCGCCAAGTCCCCGAGCTGCTCTTCCAGCTTCTCGCGGACGAGGCTCGTGGTCAGCGGTACGCGACGGATCGTCCTGGTATACGTCTTGCGTTCCATCTCCGCCGGATCCCACGCCCGTTCCCGCTGGCGGATATCCAACGTCACGGGCGCGCACCCAAGAGCCTCCATGATGCGATCGAAGATCGCCCGGTAGGTCGGCTCCTGGTCGCGGTGGGTCGCACAGGCGACCGTCCAGCCGGCCCCGTGCTGACGCAGCGTCTTGCCGAGCGACAGGACCTCGTCATCCCAATGGGCGACCAGGGCCAGGACGGGCGGCTCGAATTGCAGATCAAACGCCTCGGCCGCGTCGGGCCGCAGCGTCCCCTGGATCGCCTCCGCACGCCGAACCGCACGCCCCGCGAAATAGTCCAACGCGAAGTGCCGATCGACCACGAAGAGAGATTGGAGTGTTGCCGTCAGGGACGTGACATAGTTCGGGTCTGGCGTCCCGTACGAGAGCACGCCCTCTCCCCCAGGGCGGAGGACGCGGACAATCTCGCGGAGCGACTTGACGATGTCCGTCTTGTAGATCATCCAGTTCGCGAAGATCAGGTCGAACGCCGAATCGGCAAACGGCATTTGCTCGGCAGGACAAACCACATCCGCCGCAGTATCGACCGCCTCGGCGTCGGATCGAATCACCCGGCGCGCGGACATGTACCGGCTGTA
>DATKZH010000166.1:0-6433 GCA_035528065.1 Thermoguttaceae bacterium
CCGACAACCTCGACCACCTACACGACAAGGTTCACGACTCCCAGAAAGACCAACATCACGACCAAACCGTCCTCCGTTCCTTTTTCGCGTACGCCAAACTACCCCTGTGAGAAGGTTCATTGGCTAGGCAAAGGTCAATAGTGGACACGAAGTGTTACGACGCTAGCTGTGCTAGCGGGCTGGACACAGGGCGATCGCGGGTTTTCGTTTGGTGAGGGGGTTTGTCTCTCCAAGGAGGGCTCGGCGATGGCTGGGAAGCTCAGTCAGGAGGAAATCGTGACTCTGAGGACCTTGAATGAGAAGGGCCAGTCGAACGTGGAGATTGGCCGGACGCTGGGCGTGACGGAGGGGGCCGTGCGGTATCACTTGCGGCGGGGCGTTGCGGGTGTGGCCGACGGGGGGCGGAACAAGCCGCGGAAGGCCCAGCGGGTTGCTGTGGCCATTGACCACTGGGCGCGGTCGCACGGGTCGGGTGGCGAGTCGGGCCGTCCGGTGAACGTCAAGGCGCTGTTCGAGTGGTTGGTGGCGGAGCACGGGTACGAAGGCTCGTACAAGTCGGTATTGCGTTACGTGCGGACGGAATATCCGAAGCCCCGTCGGCGTCCGTATCGGCGTGTGGAGACGCCGCCGGGGGCACAGGCCCAGGTCGATTGGGGTGAAGTGTGGGGTGTGGACCTGGGCGACGGGCCGCAGAAGGTCTACGCTTTCGTCATGGTACTGTCGCACTTACGGAAGGAGGTGGTGGTCTGGTGCCGGCGGATGGATCAACTGGCGTGGCAGACGGCCCACAACGAGGCGTTTCGTCGGCTTGGGGGCGTGCCGGCCGTGTTGCGGATCGACAACCTCAAGACGGGCATCATTCGCGGTGCCGGTCCGTGGGGCGAGATCAACGAGACGTAGCGGACGTACGCCCGGAGCATCGGGTTCCACGTCGATGCCTGCCTGCCCCGTTCGCCCGAGGACAAGGGCAAGGTCGAGAACAAGGTGGGCCAGGTGAAGGGGCGTTGGGACCTTGCCGGCAAGTCGTTTGACGGGCTGGGCGATCTGCAAACGTACAGCGACGAGCAACTGGCCGGATGACGCTCGGCGAGTCCGACTTCGGTTTCCAGCCGTCGATCGAGCGCCGCCAGATCGAGACGCTGGCCAGCTGCGCGTTTGTGCGCGAGCACACGACGCTGTTGGTGCAGGGTCCGCCCGGCGTGGGCAAAACGCACCTCTGCGTCGGATTGGGCGTCAAGGCGATCGAGCACGGCTTCTCGGTCGCGTTCTGTCGGCTCGAAGACCTGCTGCACGAGATGCGCAAGGACGCCGACGTGGCCCCTCAGTGGCTGCGTCGCAAGAAGTACTTCAACGTGGCCTACCTGGTCGTGGATGAAGTCGGTTTCGAGCCGATGAGCCACCGGGACGCCAGCCTCTTCTTCCGCCTGGTGAGCTATCGCTACCTGCGAGGCTCGACGGCGATCACCACCAACAAGTCGGTCAAGGACTGGCCGGGCATCTTCGCTGGCGACGAAGCGATGACGGCCGCGATCCTGGACCGTCTGTTGCACAAGAGTGTGGTGCTGAACATCCGCGGCCGCAGCTATAGGCTACAAGATCTGGGGAAGCTGCTAAAGCGAGGCAATTTGGACTGGCCCCCCTTTGGGGAGGTGGGAGGAGGTCTGCTACACAACTTACGCGTAAGAGTACGTGTCCCCTAACCTCGTAAGAGTACGTGTCCCTTGACATCTGCCCTCATGTTCGATCACCTCGGGCCGGGCCATGTCCTCGCCCTGTTTCTCGATGTAACTGGCGATCATTTCCCGTCCTACCTCGAGCAGGCCATCCCACGTCCTCTCCTCGACCTCATGAATCGCATCGTCCCGCTCGGCGGCCTGTTCCAAGTTCTCCAAAACGCCCAGAAACTGCTCCGCCGCCTTGCAGAACCGATCTTCAACCTCGATAATCATCGCTCGGGCTCCTGTGGTGAGACATTGAAACATTGTTGTTACGATTTAATGTTTGTACCTTGGAGCCCACTTCTTGTATCCACGATAATGAAAAACTAGTGCGATCCTGCCATATTAGGCAATGCGCGCGATTTGGGCAAGCGCGCAACGGAGATTGCAACCTTATCTGTTCCGATGATGTGATGGTTCGATCGAGGAGGATCAGCTTCCATGACGCGTTATTCGAGACGGCGGTTCCTTGAAGATTCTCTCCTGGCGGCGGCGGCAGCCGTTCCGGCAACACGAGTCTTCGCCGAACAAGAGCAACCCAAAAAGAGCCCCGGCCCCAACGAGAAGCTCCTCGCCGCGGTGATCGGCGTGCGCGGCCGGGGCGGCAGCCACTTGAGCGCGTTCGTCGGCCGAAGCGATACCGAGCTGGCGTACGTCTGCGACGCCGACGAGAAGGTCGGGCAGGACCGGGCGGAACAAGTGGCGAAGAAGCAGGGCCGCAAGCCGAAGTTCGTCCGGGACATGCGGGAGGTCTTCGACGACCCCTCGGTCGACGTCGTCTCCACCGCCACCCCCAACCATTGGCACGCCCTCGCGTCGATCTGGGCCATGCAGGCCGGAAAGGACATGTACTGCGAGAAGCCCGTCAGCCACAACGTCAGCGAAGGCCGACGCATGGTCGAGGCCGCCCGAAAGTACAAGAGGATCTGCCAAACCGGCACCCAGTGCCGCTCCATGCAGGGGTCGATCGAGGCGATCGACTACGTGCAGGCGGGCAAGATCGGCGAGGTGAAGCTGGCCCGCGGCCTGTGCTACAAGCGACGCAAGTCGATTGGGCCCAAGGGCACGTACGAGGTGCCGAAAGAGGTCGACTACGACCTCTGGTCCGGGCCGGCGCCGCTGGAGCCGCTCACGCGGCCCCAGTTCCATTACGATTGGCATTGGCAGCGACTCTACGGCAACGGCGACCTCGGTAACCAAGGGCCGCATCAGATGGATCTCGCCCGCTGGGGCCTGGGCGTCGACCGGCTCTGCGACTGGGTCGTCGCCTACGGCGGGCGCCTCGGTTACGAGGATGCCGGCGACACGGCCAACTCGGAGACGGCCATCTACCAGTTCGGCGACAAGACGCTCGTGTTCGAGGTCCGCGGGCTGGAGACCGACTCGCTGCGCCCGCATCCCGAGGCCGACGGCGCGAAGATCGGCGTGATCTTCTACGGCAGCGAAGGGTACGTCGTGCTGACCAGCTACACGCACGGGGCCGCGTTCGATTTGGACGGCAAGATGGTCAGGCAATTCGACGGCGGCGGCGACCATTTTGACAACTTCATCGAGGCCGTCCGCAGCCGGAACCACGAGGACCTGAGGGCCGACGTCCTCGAAGGGCACCTCTCCTGCGCGCTCTCGCACCTGGGCAACGTCTCGTACTACCTGGGCCAAGAAGCCTCGGTGGACGACGTCAAGAAGACGTTGGAGGGTCTTCCGACCAACGACGACAACTGCGAAGCCCTGGAGCGGATGGTCGCTCACCTGGAGGCCAACGAGGTCGACCTCGCGAAGACGCCGCTAACGCTCGGGCCGAAGCTGACGTTCGACCCCAAGAAGGAGAGCTTCCCTGACAACCCTCAGGCCAACGAACGGCTCACTCGCGACTACCGCGAGCCCTTCGTCGTGCCCGAGTCCGTGTAGCCCCTTTCGCCCGGAAGCAACCCGCCAACACAAATCCTGTAGCTGAATTCGCAAGAATTCAGAGAATCCCCGGACGAAGTCACGATTGCGACGAGGTTTCCAGAACCAACCATCCGTGAATTCCTGGGAGCAACGATCAATGACGCATTTGTGTTGTGTATTGCTGAATTCGCCTCCTCGCCAGAATTCGTGGGTGAATTCTGGCTCGGGAAGGTCTCCGAGTTGGTGATATAGAGCGATTTCAATGGCTTTCGCAGTCCGAAAGCCATACGCTTTTCTCATCGTCAGTTTTGCTTTGTTGTTCAGACCTTCCACAATCCCCGCCGAAATGGCGCCTTCGGCACGGAACCAGTTGAGAATCAAGTCCCGGTGGCGTCGTAGCGTTTTGGCGACTTTCTTCATCGGGTCGATCTTTGATCGCATCGTTCGTGTACACCACTCGTCGAGGAACTTCGCCGCACAGGCCGGGTGGCAGTACTCCCAGAACCGCTGGAAGTCCTCCCGCATCAGATGGCTGCGGACCGACTGCAAGTTCAGACCTCCTGACATAGGCCCCTCACGAAATGATGGGTTCTGGGGGCTCTACGGTCAACCGCAGGCGGAGGTTGGTGCCGGGGAAGGGGGTTGGGGTGGCGTCGAGTTGTTGGCAGAGGGCGGTCAGCGCGGCGGTGCGGTGGGGGGAGGACTGGACGGCGAGGGGGACGTGGAGATCGCCGTCGATCACTTCCAGACGCCCGGGGGATTGGAAGGCGGCGTGCAGGAGGGTGCGGCCCTCGTCGCCTGCCCGGGGGTAGTGATCGTGGAGCAGCCGGAGCAACTCCCTCGGCCTGATAGGCGGCGATCTTGATCGCATCGACGATGAGCTTCTTCTCCGTCTTGAGGGTTTCCAGATCGCTGGCCGGGATCCGCTTGGGGATCGTCTTGCGTTTTGCGAACAGCCGCCTGACGCGGGCCTCGGCCTCGTGGAGTTTCCGGCGGAGGTCGGCGTGAGCGATCTTGAAACCGCGCATGGTGGGCCTCGTGGCTTCGTCGTTGTCCGCCGCCTCTTCTCCCAGTTCGGCTTGCAACCGAGCCACCTCGGCTTTGGCCGGTTTCAACTGCTTGGTCGCTTTCACCCATTGGGGATTCGGGCGGTCGCTCGATGCGGAGACCTTTTCCACCCCGTACTCGACCAAGGCATCGAGGGCGAACTCATCGGCCATGTACTTGAGGAAGTTTTCCTGACGGCAGCGATGGAAGATCCGACAGGCCGATTCCACGGCCTCCAGCTCGGTGCGGTTGGTGAGGATGGGCGTTTGTCGGCCGTCGTCTCGCAGCACCCGCACTTCCCGCAGCCAGAGATACTGCGGCCCCTCCGCGTCCCGCTTCTTCCGCTTCGCGTGCAGCCGTCCCAGGCGGACCTGGGGCCGGTCGCACACTCCGTATTCCCGCCACAGGCCCTCGATTTTCCGCCGCTGCTTGGCAAACGATGCTTGCGGCAGCTTGCGCGTCTTCCCCTCGCGATAGGCGATCACATCCAAGCCCGCGGCGATCAGCGGGGCGAAGAGCTTGGGGCTGAATTCGCGGCGGTCGAAGATCACCGTGATCCGACGCCCCGGCGGCACGAGGCGTTTCACGTCGTCGAGAATCGGTTCCAGCACCTGCGTGAGCTGGGCGTTCATTTCGCTGGTCACCACCAACAGCGGCTCGCCATGCGCGTCGTGCACCCAGGTGTCGGTCGCGGCAGGGGTGATCACCTGACGCTGGGCCTTTTTGGCCCGGGAAAGCCGCGATTTCCCGTGGTATTCCCGCACGTTCCCGTCCACGTACAAGAAGGCGATCCGCCCGCAGTCCTCCTCGTTCCGCGCACGCGCCAACTCCTCCATCAACACTTTCCCTTGCCCTGCCGCGGCCAGGCGGGAGACATGTCTGCGGATGGTCTTCACCCCTGGAGTACGGTCCAACCCCACAATCTGCCCCAGGTCGCCGGGCCGATGCTCTTTCAACTGCTCGGGCCGCTTGATCCGCAACAACGCGCAGAGGAACAGCGTGACCACCGTCGTGCGCAAACCATAGAACGAGGGACGCAACGAGCCGTTCCAGATTCGATACGCCCGCCGCAAACCACTTGCGGACCAACGCCTCTTGGCTCTTCGTCCGTTGGCGGCCACGCCCAGGGCTCCGCCGGGGCAGCAGCCCGTCGATGCCTTGCTGCTCATAGCGTTGTTCCCAGCGCGCTTGGGTCGCCACGGAATGAGCAAACGCCCGGGCGATTTCCGCTTGCGTGACCAGTTGCGACTGCCGCAAGTTCACCGCCACCAGACCGAGGTGAACCGTATCGTGCAAGGAGGCCCGGTGCAGCGGTTTGTGCCAGCGGAACACCACGCGGTATCCGTCGTGGTCCTCGAACCACACCGACTCGTTGATATGGGTCCGTCCATCCGAGGGCCCATCTTCCCGAGGAACTCACTGCTGTGCTGAGGTGTTGTCGATCATACCAACAGTACGAGCGCCCCAGACGCAAGGTTCGCACAAAACCCCTCATCCGTTTCGGCGATGGTCTTGCGGATGAGGTCGTAGGTCAGCCACTGGCTCCGGAGTTCCCGGCGGACCATTTCGGGACTTTGCCCACGCAGGTCGTCCATCGCCAGAGCGATCTTGATGTTCCTCAGGTCCAACTCCGCGTGCCAACGCTGGCGGAACAGCCAGGCGATCTCGTTTTTCGCATAGTGCTCCGCGTCGGTCAGCGTGGTGACGACGACGAGTTGCTCGACCCGGAATCCGCGGATCTCGACGCGGACCTTCAGTTCGCGTACGACAAGCGTCGC
>DATKZH010000167.1:0-3379 GCA_035528065.1 Thermoguttaceae bacterium
CCTGTACGCGGAATCGACGGGGATCCGGATGCTGATCAAATTCGCCAGAACCCTGCGAATCCACGCCTTGGGAATCCTCGCCTACTACGAGTACCCGATCTCGACCGGGCCGTTGGAAGGGACCAACAACAAGATCAAGACCATGAAACGCCAGGCCTACGGATTCCGCGACCCGGAGTTCCTCAAACTCAAAATCCTCGGCATCCACGAAACCAAGTACGCTTTAGTCGGATGAGCCACAAAAGTCATGTTCCACTCGTCGACAATGTCCTCCGCGTTGCGGAAACCAGCGTCGTCCAGCAGGTGGCGGACCTCGTTGCCGATTCGTGTGAAGTCGTACGGATCGTAGCTGGAGGCCGTGTAGCGGTGCCAGGTGTAGAAGTCCAGCGGCACCTGATGGGCGGCGCAATACGCGACCAAGCCTTCACGATAGGGCCCTCTAGCACCTCCGCCCGCCTGGGCCGGAGCACCGACCTTGAGCGCCGGGTCGTAGGCATTCAGCGTCCGCGCCACCGTTTCGTACAGTCGGTAGAATTGTTCCGGCGTGCCCGACCAGAACGGCTGGGCGCCCGGTCCCCAGGCCTTCGTCAGATCCGGCTCGTTCCAGAACTCCCAGTAGCGGATCTTGCAGTGGAAGCCTTGGGCCCAACCATCGTTGTAGTGCATCGCCACGTGTTTGACGATGTTGGCATACTTATCGAAATCAGGAGGGGGAGTGGGATCGGCACTCCAACTCCGGCCAATGCGAAAGAAGACCTCGGCGCCGCAGCCGACGATCGCCCCAAGCACGCGGTCGGTCGGGCCCCAGTTGTAGCTGGACTCCTCTTCCGGGTCCGCTTCCCAACGGGGGAAGATCGATTTCGCGCCGTCGGCCTTCACCCACTTGGCGATCGGGTCCGGCGCCGGCCACTGCGCGTCGACGTCCGCGGGGCCGAAGAAGTCGTGCGTGCGGATGATGTCGATGCGCAGGTCCCGGTACTGTTTGCTGACTTCCGGCGACGCGGGCACGATGCCGAGCGGCCCGCCATTGACGCCCTGAAGTGAGCGGATGACGCCCACGACCTGGCCGGCATCCACCTCCACGGTTCGTAGTTGTTCGCTGTCGCCGGCGGCGAGCAGCCCGCAAAGCAGTCCTGTCACAAAGATGCCGCACATGATGGACCTCGTGATCCATTCCGGAGTGATACCTGTTTGCCAACGGGCGGATCATCCTCCATCACTTCGGCGAGGATGCCTGCTCGAAATGCATCTTGACGAATGCGACCGCCCTGCGAGTCGATTCGGCCGTCTCCGGGATGGGATGCGGCAGACCCACGTAAAATCCATGGGGCCCGTTGTCCGGGTGATACGTTTCCGCCTCCTTTCCCGCCGCCCGCAGTTTGTCCACGTAGGCATCCATCACTGCGAGTGGTGCATTGACGTCGTTGCGGCCGCTGATCAACAGAATCGGACATTGCACCTTGGCAACCTCGGTGTAAAGGGATGAATACTGGTAGGCGTCGGGGTTCTTCTCGATATCTGCCATCTTCAGACCGCTGCGCTGCTCCATCTCCCTGATGAGCCGTTGATTCCCGCCGATCGGAGCGCGCTTCTCGGCTAGATGCGACAGTGCAATCAGGTCGAGTCCGGCGGGGGCGCAGATCACGGCGCAGGCAAGGCTCACACGCGAGGTCATCCGGCCGGTGACATGACCGCCGTGGCTGCCGCCGAACATCGCCACCCGCTGCGGATCCACGAAGGAAAAGGATCTCGCTTTGTTGACGGCGACAACGGTATCTTCCAGCTCCAGCGGATCGAGCGTGTGGCGGGGATTGGGACGATAGTCGACGGTGTACACAGCCCATCCCTGAACAAGGAAATCCGGGATGGGCGGATTGGACGCGCGGCCAAGAGCCCTGCTTGCCCGCAGGGCCTCGTCGGTAATCATCTTCCGCCGTACCTGCTCGTTGTCGTCGCTAACTGCCCGTGCGGTGGGGCCGCCGCCGTGCAGGACGATCACGATCGGGAAGGGGCCGGGGCCGGCAGGCTTACGGACATAGCCGGCAACCCTTACGCCGCCGGCGCCCTCGAAATCAGCGACCTGACCCATCACACCGTTGGCCAAATTGTCCCACGGCTCCTCCGCGGCTCGTGCTGCGGGGCTGCACGTCGCAATGGCGCCGACCGCCAGCAGGAGGGTTATCGAAACACGGGTGTGTTGAAACATGGCCATGTTCTCCTGTTTCTGCGTGCCCAGTTCGGTGTCTCGAAGCGTTGACAGGGCTCTAGACGCCTATTATAAGTATTTCGGACCCGAAATAAATGGGAGGCTTCCCCGTGAACCGCTCGCGCTCGGGACAACCCGCCGGGCCCCGTCCTTCAGCCGCCGAGACCGCCACGGCCCCGGTCCACCCCCCCGCCGACGAGCCGGCCCTGGACCACGTCTGCTTCGCCATCGGCAGGGCCTACTACGCCTATCTGGGGATGCTCGAGGGCGTGCTCAGGGAAGCCGAACTGGACCAATACGTGCGTCCCGGCACGGGGCATATCCTGTTTGCGCTCTTCGAACAGGACAACCGCACGATCAAGGATCTCGTCGATCGTGCCGGGCTGTCCTATTCCACGCTCAGCGGCATGGTGTCGCAACTGCGGCGAGCCAGGCTGGTCACCTGCCGGCGCGACGCGGCCGATGGCCGATCCGTGCGTGTCCGCCTCACCTCGTTGGGAAGATCTCTCGAGCTGAAGTGCCGGGGCGCGCTCGCCCGAGTCGACGAGATCATGCTGGCCGGGATATCGCAAAGCCGACTTCGCGTCACTCGGAACGCCCTGAGGCAGATGACCGACGCCATGCGAGAGCATGAGACTCTTAGACGCGTCAAGAAGAAGTCAGAACGCGATGTAGTTCCACCGGAACAAAGCCCGGTTTGACCGAGGAGGCACATCCATGCGACGCATTACCCAGGCACCTTGCTCGATTGCCGTGGCGGCGGCAAGCGTCATCCTGCTCACTTCTGCGGAATCGACGTAAACCCAATCTTAACGGAGGCTCAAGCAGATGAAGAACATCTGTGCCCTCGCGCTGCTGCTACTCGGTTCATCTGCCGTGCTGGCAGCCGAAACGTTGGAGATCTACGTGCTGGACGTCGATCTGGGAAACGCCGTCCTGGTGGTCACGCCTTCCGGTCAGTGCATGCTGCTGGATGCCGCGGCTCCGGACGAGTCGCCGTTCACGGTGCGGTGAACTGCTATAGGTGAGTTTCCGGGTTATGGGGTAGATTGTCGCGTCATGAGTACGCGACGTGGGCCTTGTAGAAACTGTGCGCGGTTGGCCGACCGTGTGGCAGAGCTGGAAAAGCAGCTCGCGGCGGCGTTGGCGCGGATCGAGCAGTTGGAGAAGGAG
>DATKZH010000168.1:0-3458 GCA_035528065.1 Thermoguttaceae bacterium
TGCTCCGCGGCCTGGTCAGGATCCAGGCGGCTTTCGACATCATGCGGGGGAGCGTCGAACTGATCCAAGCCGGTGCCCGGGCGTGGCGGGGTTATCGCGACGCGGTAGCCGCGGCGGCCGTAGCTCAGAGTGCGATGGGCGTGGCCGGTGTAGGTGGCGCGGGACGGCTGGGGCTTGCACTTGGCGGCATCGGTGCGGTCGCTACAGGTGTGGGGATTCCCCTGGCTGTTGCTGGATATTTTCTTCACAAGGCCGAAGTCGGCACGTTTAGCAATGAGAAACGCGGCCGGGCGTCGATGGCCGCCCGGCTGTCCGGCCTGGAAAAAGGTTCCGAGGCGGCCCGCCCCGAAGTGACTTACGCTTTGTCGCTGGCAAGGATCCGGCAAGAGTCGCGGGAATCGTCTACCGCGTCGCGACAGTTCGGCCGCGAAGGAACGGCGGCCGAACTGTTGGCCAATGCGGCGCGGATGCGGGATGCGAAAGCTGGATTGACCGACGCCGCTGCCACGCGAGCGAAGGGACAAGCCGCATGGCAGCGGTACGCGACGAGCATGGGCAACGGCCGGTCGGATGACGAATCCCGCGCCCGTAGCGAAGCCTACTTTGTCGCGGCCCGGCAACAGCAGATCGAAGCCCTGAAGGAAATGAAACGGCTGACCGAAGAGCGGGGCCAGTTGGAGATCCGGGCGGCTCGGGAAACCGGCCGGCAGCTTCAGGACAACCTCTTGACGTCGCAGCGGGAACTGGAGACGGCCAAAGAGAAAGTCAGAATCGCACAGGAACAATACGGGTCGGTCAAGCAGCGGTTCGGCGCGATGGACGCCAGAGAACAACGTCGGGCCATTGGCTTGAAACAACGGCTGGACGCCGGCGGGCGACTCACCCTGGATCAACTACGGTTCCTGCAAGGTGCCGGCGGCCAGGCGACCACCGAAGCAATCGGCGGTATCTACGAACGGCGTGCCGAAGCGGCCGGCTTCGATCGATTCTTCGGAAGCTCTGAGCGGTCGGCCATCTCTTCGGCTCAGACGGAAGCAGCCGCGGCGGAAAAGCGGCTTGGCGGCTTGACCCTGAAGACCGAGGCGGTCATTACCCACAAGATCGAAGCCGACGCGGATGCGATCGCACGGAAGCTTCGGCCGATCCTTCAGGATTTCGACCGCAAGATGCAACAGGAAATGAACACGCTGGCAAAGCAGACCTATCAACAGCAGGTGGAACTGAACGAACTGAGACAGGCATCACAGGAGACGGCGGGGCGGGGAGGATAGTTGATTACTCCAATCCTGACAGCATTTCGGAAACATGAATTTGCAGACTGACATGAATCACATCCAGCAATTCCAGGTCACTGAAAACGGCAAGCAGCCGCAACTCCTTGAGGGTCAAGGGCTCACCTGCGTTGGATCGCTGCTTCAAGTCGCTTATCAGAAATCTGTCTTTTGGCGAGAGCAAAGAGAACACTTGGTCGCAAACAGTGCCGGATACCATGCTCGCCGTTTCCGCATTCTGCTTAAGTGCTTGTTCGAGCAATCCGTATCGTTGCCGATCTGTTTCGGCTTTTTGCTTCGCGGCTTCTTCGTATTCCTTTTGCTTGGCAGCCACCGCTTCCTGGATCTGGACTTCGATAGGTTTTTCGTTTTCCCGGCCCGAACATCCCGCGAGAATTCCGAGCATTACCGCAGAAAAAATCAATCGCATTATTTTCCCCTTTCTGAAACGAGTCGTGTTGGACCACTTGCAGCCTAACGTATTCCCCCGGATTCGTCAAGCATGTTCCTTTGTTACGGCAATTACATCCACGCGAACAATGAATGCGCCGTGATGATCTCCCGGCAGGGCGTGTTCAATGCCCACGGTTTGCAGACCGAGGTCGTCGAGCAGTGGAACATCCAGGGGATGCTCATGGCCGGCAGCGTGGCCGAACTGAGTGTGGCGATTCGGCTCATGGAGGCGGCCTACGCGAGTTCCGGCTACAACGTCGGACTCTACGTCGACGCGAACACGCCGACCGCTCATGGGATCACCTCGGCAGCGGCTCGCGGCGGCGTGCGGGTAGTCGTTCCCCCGTCGTTCCCCCAAGGGTACGGCGCGGAGTACACGACGTTTCGCACCTACACCATCGTCCTGGAGGCGACCTTCGGCGGAAGCGGCGTTGCCGGCGGCCTGGTTTCGTGGTCCGAAGTGGTTGGTTTTCAGGGAACCGGCGGGCCGCGGTGGGGATACTTGCAGCCGATGCAGGGTCCACCGCAACGGCAACTATTCTCCGAAACCTCGACGCTCTGGATGTTCCAACAGGGCTCGGCCGTCGGTCTGGGCGTCTATCCGTCGCCGTCGCCGCCGTTGAGTCCGGCCGACGAACACGGGGAGTTGCGGAGAGTCGATCTAGAGGTGCCGGCCGACAATAGCCATCAACGCCGCGTGAGTTGGTCCTATACCTTCGAGTCGCACGCGGCACTTTCTGGACAGCCGCGTGAACAAACAATCAATTAACAAAGCGATCCACGAAGAGCACGAATCGACACGAAGTTTTTTAGTGTTCCTTCGCGTACTTCGTGGATGAAAACCAAAAGGAGTCGATCATGGGAAACGTAATCTGGCAAGGCGACAAGGAACCGATCGCCAACGTGCAAGCCAGCACGGTCATCGGCGCGTGGGCCACGGACGACACGGGCACGCTGACCTGTGCCGGCAAGTCGGTCGTCTTCACCGTGGCGGCGACTGAGACGATCGCCGCGGTGGTCGCCGGCCTGGTCGCCGCGTGGAACGCATCGCTCGAGGGCGCTCTTGAAGAGGTCACGGCCCTGGATGCTTCGCCCGATATCACAATGACCGCAGGCACGGCAGGCACGCCATTCGTGTTCGCGACTTCTGAAACCACGGCCGGCGACGGCGAGATCGGCAACCCGGTCGACTCGACCGCCAACAGTTCGCCGGCCGATTGGGACGCGAACGAAAACTGGAATCCCGGCACCGCGCCGATCGACGCCGACAACGTGTACCTGCAAAACAGTTCGGCCGACGTGAATTGGGGCCTCGACCAATCGGCCGTCACGCTGGCAGTGTTGGAGGCCCGCCAGAGTTTCACCGGCGATATCGGCTTGCCGCGAACCAACGTGGCCGGAACCCATCATTTCGCCGAATACCGCGACACCTACCTGGCGATCGGGGCCACCGTCTGCCGGATCGGTCAGGGCGACGGGACCGGCAGCCGGCGGATCAAGCTGAACTTCGGCGCCGTGCAGACGGCCTGCACGATCTACAACTCGGGTTCGCGGATCGAGGCCGACGTGCCCACCGTACTCCTGAAAGGCACTCACGCTTCCAACGTACTGACCGTGCTCCGCGGCGACGTGGGCGTGGCCTTCTTCGCCGGCGAGACGGCTGTCATCGCCACGTTGACCGTCGGCTATGTGCGAAACGTCGGCAACGACGCGACGGTCTACTGCGGGGCCGGC
>DATKZH010000169.1:0-44539 GCA_035528065.1 Thermoguttaceae bacterium
CGGCGATACCGGCTTTCCCGGGTGACTGACACGAAAGCCATTGGCGATACAACACGGCAATGACCGCGGCGATACCGGCTTTCCCGGGTGACTGACACCAGTGCTCTCCGCTGGCTTGCTCGTCAACTACCGCGGCGATACCGGCTTTCCCGGGTGACTGACACCTCTCGAAGTCTACATGGACGACGACTACACCGCGGCGACACCGGCTTTCCCGGGTGACTGACACCACTGGCCGCCGCCCCCGCTCGTTTGTCACACCGCGGCGACACCGGCTTTCCCCGGAGACGGTGGCACAACGCGCGTGCTCTCTTGCCCTACTCCAAGCCCTCAAGAAACGCGACGAGCGTCTCGTAGTATTCCCGCGGGGGGAAATCGTTGTGGTCGCCGCCGGGGATGGGGAAGAACTGTTTGGGCTCGTTGGCGGCGTCGAACAGGCGGCGGCCGAACGGGTAGGGGACGATGGTGTCGGCGTCGCCGTGGCTTTGGAGGAGGGGGCCGCGGTAGCTGGGGATCTTGGAGAGGGAGTCGAAGCGCGTGCGCAGCAGGCGGTGCACGGGCAGCCAGGGGTAGTGGTGAGCGGCCAGGTCGGGGACGGACGTGAAGGTGCTTTCCAGGACGAGGGCCCGGGCGCCGTCCTTGGCGGCCAGGTCGACGGCCACGGCACCACCCACCGATCGGCCCATCATGACAACGTCTCGCTCGGCGACGCCCGCCCGTTCGGCGAGCCAGGCCCGGGCGGCCCGGGCGTCGGCCAGCATCCCTTCTTCGTCGGGCTTGCCCTCGCTCCGCCCGTAGCCGCGGTAGTCGAAGATCAAGACCGACGCGCCCACCCGCTCGTCGAGCGTGCGGAGCGTTTCGGCGCGGTGGGTGACGTTGCCCGCGTTGCCATGGCAGAAAAGCACCACCGCGCGCGGGTCGTCGCGGCCGGCGTACCAGCCGTGGAGCCGCAGGCCGTCGGGCGAGGTGAACCAGGCGTCTTGGAAGGAGAGCCAGTCGGGGTCCCAATCGCCTTCGGGGTAACGCAGCGGAAAGAAGATGAACGTTTCCTCGAAGATCATCAGGACCCCCACGCAGAACAGAAAGGCAACCGGCAGGGCGAGGACGTACGGCCAGCGGTTGCGGCACCACCGCGGCGGTCGGCGTCCGGCGGTTGTGGGAGCGGGTGAAGCACGCGGTTCGGGCTCGGTCTCCATCCGAAACTCCGGAGGATCCGCCGCGATGGCGGACGGCCTGTCGTCGCACAAACGAAACGACCTCGCCCTGCCATTGTAGGCGGCGCGAGGTCGTTGGTGCAACTTGCGGCTTAGGACCGGCGAATCAATTACTGTCGCGTTTTCCGATGTACTCCTCACGCTCCGCGTGAGGGTGTGCCGCTTGGCCTCACGCGGAGCGTGAGGAGTACGACACTTATTGATTCGCCGGTCCTTAGGTCGGCCCCCGCCCAGTCCCGGGGACTAGAATCGGTACTGGGGGTTGCGGATGTCGAAATCGGCGTCGGTGAGGCCGTTGTTCAGCTTGAGGTTCAGGTAGGTGTACTGTTCCAGCAACGGGGGCGTCTCGCCCTGCTTGCCGGGCCAATCGTACGCCTCGTAGCGGACGGGGACGTTCAGCTCGTCGTCGATGAAGATCCGAGCCACGTGGAAGCGGAAGTTTCGCCGCGGGACCGGATGCGTCACCTGGATGCAGGTACAGACGCGCTCGTTGATCTTGGCGCCCGGGAAGAACTTCACTTCGCACTCCCCGTACTGGGCATCTTGCTGGGCCACTTCCAGGAGCCGCTCGACCAGGTTGAGGAGGCCGATCTCGGTGATCGGATAGCGGTTGCCGCCCATGGCAATCGGGCTGGTCGGGTTCAAGGAGACGGTGCCGAAGATGCTCTTCATGCCGGTGCCGTGGGCCCACATCTTGCCGTCGTTCTGGTTCTCGATCCACATCACCTCCTGGCCCTGGAGGCTGTCGGGCTTGAGGAAGTAGAGGTAGACGCTCAACGGCTGGTGTCGCACCTTGAGGAACATGTACTGCTCGTCGAGGAGCTTGCCCTCGACTCGCTCCCGCTTCACCATCACGGCGGAGTAATCCTGGATCTGCTTGAGGTTATGCACGCCCTCGCGGGACCAGCGAATGGCCGGCGCCAACGGGTGCTCCTCGGGTTGGCCCTGGGCTCCGGCCGTCCGGTTGGCCAAGGCGGCGGACCGCTCGGCGAGCTGGTAGGGGGTGCGAGCTTGCGCGGACGGCGGCCGACGAGCCGGTTGGGCCTGCGGTTGGGCGGCCACGCGATACGGGCCGCCGGATCGGTCGGGGCTTACCGGCGGCCGCCTGCTGTAGTCCTGGGCCGTTGCCCAGGAGACCAGGCAGGCCACGGCCAGCGCGGACAGCCAGCCGTGGTGAGCCAGGTTCCTGAACGCCATGAAGTGCTCCCCTGTTGCGCGGTCCTGGGTCGGAACGCGAGATCGACGCAATATGGCCGAACGCGGCTGCGCCCCCTCCCGATTCGGTCCCTTGGAAAGAACGGTCTGCTAGTTACGCAAGTTACGTGCCAAAATCCCCTGTGGCTCGATCGGTCACCTTGCCCCTGCCCGGCCGAGCCGTCCAGTAGCTGGCCTGCTCAATGAGAGAACTTGGAGATCCGGCCAGGGCGTCACCACCCTCTTCGTCGCTATCGCCGTATGGGGTTGACAAAATTACAATGGACCGACCGCCTGAGCCACGTTTTCCCAGCTCATGCGGCTCAGCCAGTCAAAGTGGGCTGCAATCATTCTGCAATTTACCCAGTTTCCGTCCACGCGGGGAGGTCAGTTTTGAATCGGCCCAAAATTCAACTCGCTGCCGTCGTCTCCGTGGCCTTTCAGGAGAATGCGTACATCGCCCAGCTTGAAGGGCGGGAGGATTGCCTGGTGATCGACCCGGGCCTGGAGCCGGGGAAGATCCTTGCCTACCTGGATGAGCGAGGGCTGGAGCCGGCCGCCATCCTGAACACGCATGGGCACAGCGACCACATCGGGGGGAACGCGGCCTTGAAACGCCGATGGCCCGACTGCCCGCTGGTGATCGGCCACATCGAGGCGCCCAAGCTGACCGACGCTAACTTGAACCTATCGGCCGAGTTCGGGCTCCCCATCACCAGCCCGCCAGCCGACGTGACGGTGAAGGAGGGCGACACCTACTCGGCCGCGGGGTTCGACCTCCAGGTACGGGAGATCCCGGGCCACTCAAGCGGGCACGTCGTGTATCTCTGGATGGACCACGACCCGGCGATTGTCTTCGTCGGCGACGTGATCTTCGCCGGCAGCATCGGCCGGACCGACTTCCCCGACGGCAACTACCAACAACTGGCCGACGGCATCCACCAGAAGCTGTTTACCCTGCCCGACGAGACCATCCTCCTCTCCGGCCACGGCCCGGAGACGACCGTGGGGCGGGAGAAGCGGGGGAATCCGTTTGTGGGGCCGGGAAGGTGAGGGGGTGACGGGGTGACGGGGTGACGGGGTGACGGGGTGAGGGGGTGACAAGGTGAGGGGGTGACGGGGTGAATAGCGCGTCACCGCAACACCCAGGTTTCAGGGTGATTGATCATTCCCACGATTGTCCGCAGGATATCGTCGTAGGTCGTGTAGAGCGTGCGTCCTTCGTCGCGGCTGAGGTAGCGACATTCGACGGCGAACTCCACCCATACTTGCGTCTCGGCCGCCTCGGTCTCCGCGTCCGAGAGCTTGCTGACGAATGCCGCTTGGTAGCGTCGCTTTCTCCACGCCTCCGCAAGGTTGCTGCAAACGCTCCGCGACGCACGGGGTATCTGATCCGTAAGCGAATATGTCTCCTCCTTGGGAAACTTCTTCGACAACTCGAAGATCCGCATCGCCGCTTCAAACGCCTTCCGATACACCTCCAAATCGCAATGTGTCCTAATCGTCTTCTTCACCCCGTCACCCCGTCACCTCGGCCAAGCGGGCGCCTACTCCACCCGGAAGCCGATGTCGACGGTCACCTGGTACTGCTGGATCTTCCCGTCGGCGATGCTGCCGCGCTGCTCGACGACCTCGAACCAGCTCATGTTGCGGAGCGTCTCGGCCGCCTTGGAGATCGCGTTGGCTGCTGCGTCGCTGAACGACTCGGTGGACGTGCCGACCAGTTGGATCTTCTTGTACACGGGATCTGCCATGAGAGCACCTCAATTGCCAGGGAGAAACGGGAAACGACGGACAGGTCCGACGCGCCGCGGCGACCCGAACCGCGTCGTGCGCAGATCGGCCCCCGCCACGCCCTCGCCTCGATAATGTAGGCCCGTCGCCGAGAACTGCAAGAGGGCCCCTGCATGGGGCTCGTTTGGGGGCCGTCACTTTTCCATGCTGATCGTCTTCGGCGCCGAATCGGAGAGCACGGCCGGCATCTCCAGGGTGAACCGGCTGCCTTCGCCCGGCGCGCTGTCGAGGAGGATACGGCCCCCGTGCTCGTTGAGGATCTTCTGGCTCACCGGGAGCCCTAAGCCGGTGCCACGACTGCTCTTGTACGAGACAAATGGACTGAAGAGGCTTTCGGCCCGCTCCGGGGCGATGCCGGGCCCATTGTCGGAGACGACCACGAAGACCTTGCCGTCGTCGGCCTCGTAGCGCGTGGCCACGTCGACGCGGCCGGGGGCGTCGATCTCCGAGGCCGCGTCGATGGCGTTGGTCACCACGTTGAGCACCGCCCGATGGATCCCCTCCGGGTCGAACACCAGCTCGGGGATCCCGTCGGCCGGCTGCCAGTGGAGTTCGACTTCCAGGTCGCGGGCGTGGGATTGCATCAGCTCGACGACGTCGCCGACGACCTGGTTCAGGTCGGCCGGGGCCAATTCCGGCTCGCGCTCCTTGCTGAAGGTGAGCATGTCCATCACCAGGGCGGAGATCTTGTTCTGGTTCTTCTCAACGATCTTCCACCCCTTTTGGACCACCGACTCGTCATGGTCGGAGAGGCCCATCTCGATCAGGTAGCTGCCGCCGCGGATGCCTTGGAGGATGTTCTTGATGTGGTGCGACAGCGTGGCGATCGTCTGCCCGATGGCGGCCAGCCGCTCGGCCTGGACCATGGCCGAGTAGTATCGGGTGTCTTCCACGGCCAGGGCGGCCTGATGGGCGATGGCGATCATCAGCTTGAGGTGATCCTGGCTGAACTTGGTGGCCCCGCCCTTCTGGATCACCTCCTGCGGCGAAGTGGACGTGTCGATGTAGATCACGCCGACCACGTCGTAACGGCCCTGCATGGGCACGCAGATCGCCTCGCGGATGCCCATCTGGAGGATGCTGGCGGCCGAATTCCAGCGGTCGTCCTGCCGGGCGTCGCTGGTCAACACGCCCTCGTTCCGCTCCATCACGTAGTCGAGGATCGTCTTGCTGATCGTGATTCTCTCGCCCCCCCGGGCCCCCTGGCGCGTGCGGCGGACCTTCGGCTCCAGGGCCTTGGTGTCCGGGTGGACCAGCATGATGCAGCCACGATCGGCTTCGACCCATTCGAAGATCAGCTCCATGATCCGCTGGAGCAACTGGTCGATGTCGAGCGTGTGGCTGACGGCCAGGGCCGTGCGGTACATCACCTGGAGGTTGCTGCGGGCCCGGGCCAGCCAGGAGTTCTGCGGCACGTCGGCCTCGTGCCGAAACATCCGACTCCCCTCCGCCTGGGAAACCGAGTGCACGATGTGCGACTCATCCCCCGTCTGCTGGTCGGAGGCGATGCTGATCTGATCGGTCAGATCTTGTCCCGGCTCTTCGGCGGGCCGCGTGAAGAGCATCAGCGTGCCGCCGATCTGGACCTGGTCGCCGCTGGTGAGCCGATGCTCGTCGACCCGCTGGCCGTTGACGAACGTCCCGTTGGAGCTGCGAAGGTCGACGATTCGGTAGCCACCATCCGCACGGCGAATCTCGGCGTGCTGGCGGGAGACCTCGGTGTCGTGGAGCTGGACGACGTTCGACACGTCGCGCCCCACCCCGGCGGCCTCCCCTTCCAGCTCGAAACGGGTGCCCTGATCGTTGCCGCGGATCACAAACAGGGAAGGCACGGTGGTGACTCCGCTCCTCGCACGCCCCATCTGAGCGGTACGGCCATGGCTTATCGGGAGCAATTCGCTTCACGCGCACCGAGCCAGCGCCGGCTCGACTGCCCCCAATAACTCTTCGATTCTACGAACCAAAGGCCCGTAGTGATAGGGCTTGCGCACGAATTCCGGGCCCAGCGAGCGGTCCGGCAGGCGACAACTGCCGAGCAAGATCAGGTGGGTCGGACGCTCCGACACCTCCTGCTCGAATCGGGCATAGGTGTCCTCAGGGCTGGGGCCTTGCGACTCCAGGTCGAGCACGATCAGATCCGGCCGATGGAACCGCGCCAACTCCAGGCCTTGCCGGGCGCGGCTGGCCACGAGAATCCGCATCCCACGACGCTCCAACGCGGTCTTCAGCACCTCCCGGGTCTCTTCCGATTGGTCGACGATCAGCACGCTCGGTGGCGAGGCCAAAGCCATTCCCTCCATCAACGCGGTCGGCCGGACTTCCCTTTCCGCCCGATTCGTGCCAGCGCATCGCGCCGCACGAAGGGGCCGGAGCATAGCGAGACCGGGCGTGCGTGTCAAAGCGAGTTGCGGAAACCCCTGGTCGTACGCCGTCCGCGCAGCTTATGGAGGAATTGCTCTTGAACACTTCCGCTCCGAGGACTATAAGCGGCGGCCCTCGATTCTTTGCGCTGCTTGCACGCAGATAGTGGCGCTCCTAGTCCTAGCCCGTTGTCCAACGGGGAAGCATAGGCTGCTTAGAGAAACTCGTCTCGCAGCCCCAAGACCGATCTCCCACCAAATCTTCGGAGGTGTCCGCCAATGGCACTCTGGTTCTATGGACTCCGTCAACTCGCTCACTCCTTCGGGGTGGTCGATCCCGTCTTTCCTCGGCAAGCTTCATCGATGAAGCTGAGCCCAGCGCTACGGAAAAGGCGACAGTCCCCCAGCCAAGCTCCAACGCGGTTGCGCTTTGAGCCGCTGGAAGGCCGCCGGCTGCTGGCCGTGGCTCCGCAGCTTCTGACCGCGCTGCCCGCGCCTGGCCCGGATATCACCGAGATGGTCGAAATCGACGGGATCAGCTATTTCGCCGCTTATGACAACGTGCATGGCAAGGAACTCTGGAAGAGCGACGGCACAGCCGCCGGCACGGTGATGGTCAAAGACCTTTATCTCGGCAGTGTGAGTTCGAATCCCGCGAACTTGACCGACGTAGACGGCACGCTATTTTTCACCGCCTACGACGACACCCACGGCACCGAGCTCTGGAAGAGCGACGGCAGCGAGGCCGGCACGGTCTTGGTCAAAGACATCTACGAGGGCAGCGTCAGCTCCAGCCCGCAACATCTCTTGGCCGTGGGCGACACTCTGTTCCTCACGGCCTACGAGCAGGACAACGGCCGCGAGCTCTGGAAGTCCGACGGCTCGGCCGCCGGCACGGTGATGGTCGCCGACATCTACGCGGGCAGTGTCAGCTCCGATCCCCAGAATCTAACCGACGCCAACGGCATCGTCTTCTTCTCGGCGTACGAGGCGACCAACGGCCGGGAATTGTGGCAGAGCGACGGCTCGACCGCCGGCACGGTGCTGGTGGCCAACATTCGTCCCGGCAGTTCCAGCTCCGATCCCCAAGATCTTAAGGCCTTGTGCGGTACGCTCTTCTTCACTGCGGACGACGGGACTCTCGGGCGCCAGCTCTGGAGCATCGACTGGCCCGTCACCGCCGACGACGACCCCGGCGACGGGGCGGCCAACGACGGAAACGGCGACTCCTTTGAGCTCTCTCGCGTCGGCGACACCCTTCAGATCACCATCAACGGCAACGCGCTTCCCGCCAGAAACATCGGCGACGTGGTCCGAATCACCATCGGCGGCTCGACCGACCAGGACACGTTCACCGTCAACTCGTTGGGGGACTTCGCGGGCAACGTGGTGATCAACGCCGCGGGGGACGGGGACATCGTCCGCCTGTACGACTCGCCGGGGAGCGACGAGTTGACGGCGTATCCGGGCAGCGTCACGTTCGAAATGGAGGGCGGATATACGATCACGGCCTATGACCAGTTCTGGCTGTACGCGTATTCCCAGAACGGCGGCGAGGACCGGGCGTACCTGCACGACTTGGAGGGAAGCAACGACACCTTCAAGGCGTGGCCCACCGGGGCCAAGCTGTATGGCGACGGCTTTTTCAATCAGGCGTCTTGCTTCGCCGAAGTGCACGCCTATTCCGGCGTGAACCACGGCTTTGACAAAGCCGTACTCTACGACGACCCCGAGGGAAACGACACGTTCACGGCGTGGCCCACGGAGGCGAGGCTCTACGGCAACGGGTTCTCCAACTGGGCGAAGTCGTTCGCCCAGGTACACGCCTTTTCTGACCCGGGGCACGGCCAGGACGTCGCCCAACTCTATGACGACGATAGCGGCGACGACACGTTCAAGGCCTGGCCCGATCAGGCCAAGCTCTACGGCGACGGGTTTTTCAACCGGGCCGTCTCTTTCCGCACCGTGTACGGCTACGCCGAGCTAGGCAGCGGCGGCACGGACGTCGGCTACCTGTACGATTCGACCGCCGACGACTACGTCGAGGCGCGGGACGGAGATCCGGGTAGCGAGGACTGGGTCATGCTCCGCGACGAGGCGATGGCCCAATACGCGATCTGGGCATACGGCCTCGACGGTGTCTGGGCCGATTCGGGCGCCGGCGACGACGACACGACCGACGAGGGCGACAACTTCGATTTCTCACTCGACCTGATGGGTGTTTGGGAAAACCAGCTCTAGCGACGCGTCAGTCCGGGACGAGGCCTAGGTCGCCCCGCCAACGCAGCTTTGCCGGGCGCGGCAAGCCGCGAGGACCCGCAGCCCACGACGCTCCAAGGCGGTCCTCAGCACCTCCCGGGTCTTTTCCGATTGGTCGACGATCAGCACGCTCGGTCGCGAGGCCAAAGCCATTCCCTCCATCAACGCGGTCGGCCGGACTTCCCTTTCCGCCCGATTCGTGCCAGCGCATCGCGCCGCACGAAGGGGCCGGAGCATTGCGAGACCGGGCGTGCGTGTCAAAGCGAGTTGCTGCTTGACCCTGCCCTTGGCACACACCAGAATTGAAGGGCTCCCCTGTGATCGGGAGATGCCACGTTCTTGAGCGCCTGTCAGCCGGGCTCATTCCCGCTCAGACAGTAAGCCTTCGGCGGTCAGCCTTCAGCATGATTGTGCGTGCCATGCAGCGTGGGCCGAGATGGCGAAGAGCTGAATGCTGATAGCTGACGGCCGGCCTGGAAATCATTGCGCCGCAGGGCCTTACGAGCTGAGTCGCTATGTCCGGCTTGCAGCTTGAGATTTCCGGAAAGCGCGGCTCCGCGTCCTGTCGGTGGGTGGCGAAGCGGACGTGGCAATGGTTGTACCCGGCCTCCCTTTTTGTCTACTTCCCCCACATTCACACTTCGGTTCACCCATGCAACACCTCCTGAGTTCTCGCCGCCTGCGACTCATGCTTCTCGCTCAGGCGGTGTTGCTGGCGGCCGCAGCGTGGTCCGGATTGGTCCGGGCGGACGAAAAGACGGCGGCCATCGAGCAGCGACTGGCCGAAGCGGCCCGGCACCTCGCCTCCGAGGAACTGGAGGGACGCGGCGTCGGGACCAAGGGCCTGGACCTGGCAGCCGAGTACATTGCCGGCCGGTTTGCCGAGTTCGGTTTGACGACCGAGTTGCTCGATGGGACTCCGTTCCAGGTATTCCAGACGCCGACCAGCTCGAAGCTCGGCAACGCCAACAAGCTTGCGTTGGTTGGCCAGCCTGCCGAGGAGGGGAAGGAACCCGTACGCGTGGAGCTGAAACTGGGCGAAGACTTCACGCCGTTGGCGATGAGCGGGTCCGGCCACTTCGACCTGCCGCTGGTGTTTGTCGGCTACGGCATCACGGCAAAAGAGGAAAACTACGACGACTACGCCGGGGTCGTCGTGGCGGGAAAGGCGGTCCTGATCTTGCGTCATGAGCCGCAGCAGGCGGATCCGGAGAGCGTGTTCAGCGGCACCGAGGACTCGGAGCACGCCCCGTTTCGCCGCAAGGTCTCCAACGCCTTCGAGCACGAGGCCAAAGCGGTCGTCTTCTGCTCCGACGAGTATGACATTCGCCGCAACGTGAGCAAGGCCCACAAGGAGTGGCAAGCCGCACTCGATCGGCTGGCCGAGGAGCACGCCGACTTCAAGAAGACGGAGAGCCCGACCCCGGAGCAGATCGAGGAGCAGCACGACCGGATCGAAGAACTGCTCGACGACGTGGAGAAGTGCGAGGAAAAGCTCCAGCGCGCCTACGATCCGCTTCTTCCGTTCACGGCGGGCGGACGGGACGCCGGCGGGCGCGATTTCCCGATCGCCTTCTGTCGCCGGGCCCCCTTGAACCGGGTCCTCGATGCCGCCCTGGGGACCGATCTGTCGGCGGTTGAACGCGGGATCGACGAGGGGCCGACGCCTCGGAGCGCTCCGTTGCCGGGCTGGCGGGTGGTGGGTGAAGTCAACGTCGAGCGGAAGGAGACGGAGGTCAAGAATGTGTTGGCCGCGTTGGAGGGCGAGGGGCCATTGGCCGAGGAGACGCTCGTGATCGGCGCCCATTACGACCATCTCGGGGGGCGCGCTTCGGGGGCCTCGGGCTCCGATGGCGGAGAGATCTACCACGGCGCAGACGACAACGCCTCGGGCGTGGCCGTACTGCTCGAGGTGGCCCGAACGCTGGCCGAACGAGACGAGAAGCTGCGGCGCCGCGTCCTGTTCATCGCATTTACGGCCGAGGAGCGCGGCTTGCTCGGGAGCAACCACTACCTGCGGAATCCCCTGTTTCCGATCCAGAAGACGATCGCCATGCTCAACCTCGACATGGTCGGCCGACTGCGGGACGACAAGCTGACGGTGGGCGGATCCGGCACCGCGACCCGGTTCGACGGAATGCTCGACGAGCTCAATCAGTCCCGCGGTTTCCAGTTGAACAAGACCCCGAGCGGGTTCGGCCCCAGCGACCACTCCGCATTCTATGGGAAGAAGGTCCCGGTGATACACTTTTTCACCGGAATGCACGGCGACCTGCACCGGACGAGCGATGATTTCGAGAAGCTGAACGTCCCCGGGATGCGACGCGTCGGCGAGCTGGTGGCCGAAATCGCCGTCTCGCTGGCCAACGCCGAGAAGCGGCCGGAATACCTGTCGACGGGCCCTCGTCAAGTGCCCCCGAGCGGCGGCGAGCGCCCCTTTTTCGGCAGCATCCCCGACTTCTCCCACACCGGTCCCGGCTACGCGATCAGCGGGGTGGTCGACGGGAGTCCCGCTCAGAAGGCCGGCCTCCGCGCCGGCGACGTGATCGTCCGGCTGGGCGAAAGCAAGATCGGAAACCTGGAGGACTTCGACGGCGCGTTGCGCAAGCACAAGGCGGGGCAACCAGTGCCGATCGTGGTCGAACGGGCCGGGCAGGAGCAGGTGTTCGAGGCGACGCTCGACACGCCGCGATAGACGCAACCGGCCTCTCGCGCCCCCGCGGCGCTCGACGCGGATGCGACCGTGTGATGGCCCCGGGCGATTCAGGTTCCATCGCGACGGCCGTGAGCGGCCGCTCCCGGGCCGTGGCCAACGGAACGTCCCTTCTTGTCTTCCGCAAGCACTCTCTGCCCGCCTGCGGCCCGGCGGAGGTACTTTGGTCCCTAACCCTTTGTGTGGAAATGGCTTACGTTCTGCCCTCGGGCCGCCAAATATCTGGTCTTTACCCAGACGGCCATAGCGGGCAGAATACCGCCCCGTGATTGAGCTTTTCTGGCCACCCGACAGCTCAAGTCGGTGCGGCGTCCTAGGGGACAGGGCCTCGCAATTCACGGAAGACTACCCTTTGCAGCAAGGAGTGCTGACAGTGAGGAATTCCCGTCTGTTGATCGCGATTGCCGGCTCTGTCCTGATCGCCGGACTGGCCGTGTTCACCGCCCTGGCCCAGCAGGGGACCACGCGTCCGATGGCAGGCCCCCAAATGGGAGCTCCCCAGGTCGCTTTCGTCGACGTCGGCTACGTCTTCAAGAAGCATCCCGGGTTTCAAGGGAGGAAGGTGGGCCTGGAAACCGAAATGAAGCGTGCCAGCGAAGGGCTGAACCAGGAGCGGGAGACCATCCGTAAGATGAGACAAGACCTCCAGGGCATGCAGGCCGGCACCGAGGAGTACAAGCAGTTGGATCAGCACTCCACCAAGCGTGCGGCGGACCTCCAGGTCCAGTTTCAGTTGCAGCAGAAGGAATTCGCGACCAAAGAGTCGAACATGTACTACACCGTCTACCAGGAAATCGCGCAAGAGGTCGGATACCTCGCTTCGCAAAACGGCTTCAGCGCGGTCTTCTACGTCGACGGGGACACGCCCGACAAGGACCGACTGCCCCAGGTGCAGGCCTTCGTGAACAAGCAGATCGTCTGGTTCGATCAGCGTTTGGACGTCACGCCGGAGATCGTCAGCCGCTTGGAGCGAAAGTACGGGGCGCAGCCGGGCAATCCCAACGCCAACCCGGCCGCTCAACGGACGCGCACCGGCGTCCCCGCCCCGTCCTATCGGTAGTGTCACTCCCCTTTCCACGGCGCCGCAGGCAGGGAGGCTTGCGACAAGCGCCGCTCAGGAACCGCAACTCGCCACGGTCACGGACGACGCACCTCTCGTGATGCACGCAACCCGAAATCAACGTACGCTCGCCGCACCGACCTCGGTCCCAGGCTTCGGCTATTGGCACGGCAGGGACGTCCGCGTCGAGTTCCGGCCGGCCAAGGTCCATACCGGTGTCGTGTTCGTTCGCCACGACCTGGACGGATGTCCGCGGATCCCCGCCAACATTTCGTGCCGGGTGGAGCAGCCGCGCCGCATCTCGCTCCGCAAAGGCACGGCGGGCGTGGAAATGATCGAGCACGTGATGGCGGCCCTGACCGGGCTCCAGATCGACAACTGCGAGGTCTGGGTCGACGGGCACGAGATGCCCGGCTGCGACGGCTCCAGCGAGCCCTTCGTGCGGGCGTTGGATGCCGCGGGCACGGTCGAACAGGACGCCCCCAAGACGCGACGGATCGTCCGGCAGGTGATCCGTCTGGGGAGCGCCGACAGTTGGATCGAGGCTCGGCCGCCCCGGTCGGGCGAGACCGTGCTCCGCTACCAGCTCGACTATGGCCCCGACAGCCCGATCGGCCGCGAGACGTTCGAGATCTCGCCCACCCCCGACTCGTTCCGCACGCAGCTTGCGCCTTGCCGGACCTTCATGCTCAAGGCCGAGGCCGACTGGCTCTTGGCCCAAGGGCTCGGAAGCCGGGTGAGCTATCGGGACCTGTTGGTCTTCGGGGACGACGGCCCGATCGACAACCGGTTGCGCTTCCCGGATGAGTGCGTCCGTCACAAGCTGCTCGACATGCTCGGCGACCTGGCGCTGGCCGGATGCGAGCTGGTCGGCCGATTCTACGCCTATCGCAGCGGACATCGGCTCAACGCCGAGATGGTTCGCGCCGTGTTGCGCGAAACCGAAGTCGTCCGGCCGTGGAGGCGATGTGCCTGACGCGAAAGTCCAGGGGTTGGCCTATGGCTACGTTCGTCGCCGAAAACGTGTCGATCCATCCTGCGGCCCAGATCGACGATGACGTCGAGATCGGCCCGTTCTGCGTCATCGGCCCCCACGTCCGAATCGGCCGCGGCACGCGCCTCCAGAACAACGTCACGCTGATGGGACACGTCGCTCTCGGCGAGCACAACCACGTCTATCCCGGCGCGGTCATCGGCGGCGAGCCCCAGGACGTCAGCTACAGCGGCGCCGACACCAAGGTGATCATCGGCGACTACAACATCATCCGCGAGTGCGTCACCATCAACCGTGGCTCGGAGAAGGAAGACGGCATCACTCGGGTGGGCGATCACAACTTCCTCATGGCCTGCTCCCACGTCGCCCACGACTGCCGCCTGGGCAACCATATCATCATCACCAACGGCACGCTCCTGGGCGGGCACGTCCACGTCCACGACCGCGCCTCGATCTCCGGCGGCGTCGCCGTGCACCACTACGCCTCCATCGGCAGCTATAGCTTCATCGCCGGCATGAGCACCGTGCGCCAAGACGTCCCCCCCTACATGCTCGTCGAGGGACACCCCGCCCGCCCCCGCTGCATCAACGTCGTCGCCCTCAAACGCAACAACTTCTCCCAGGATACCATCGACGGCCTGGCCGAAGCACATCGGCTTCTCTATCGGGCCAAGGTCGGACTCGACAACGCCCGAGAAATCCTTCGCTCGGGCGGGCAACTGGTCCCGCACGTGAATCACCTGCTCAGCTTCGTCCAGGATCAGCAGGAAGGCCGCCACGGTCGGGGCCGGGAGCGGACCAGGAGGGCTGCGTGAGAGACCTGCGCGTGGCCGTCGTCGGAGCGGGCCGACTGGGTGGATTCCACGCCCAAAAGCTGGCCCGGATGGACGGCGTCGATCTCGTCGCCGTCGTCGACCCGGTCGCCGAAGCCCGTAATCGCGTGGCCGCCGAGTGTGGCACCGTCCCTCGGGCCGATTGCCGCGGCCTCTCCGAGCAAATCGACGCGGCCGTGATCGCTGCGCCCACCCGCCTTCATCACCCCCTGGGGCTCGAGCTTCTGGGCGCGGGCGTGCACCTTCTGGTCGAGAAGCCGCTCGCCCCCACGGCCGCCGAGGCCGACGAGCTGGTCGACGCCGCGCGACGGGCCGGCGTGGTCCTCCAGGTCGGGCACGTCGAGCGATTCAACCCGGCCATGACGGCCGCGCTCGCCCACGTCCGCGATCCCAAGTACATCGAGGCCGTGCGCGCCAGCGGCTTCACGTTCCGCTCGACCGACGTCGGCGTTGTCCTCGACCTGATGATCCACGACCTGGACCTGGTCCTCTCCCTGGTCCGCTCGCCGGTCCGGGAAGTCGACGCCCTGGGCCTCTCGGTCCTCGGGGGTCATGAGGACGTGGCCAACGCCCGGCTGAAGTTCGAAAGCGGGTGCGTGGCCACCTTGAGCGCGTCCCGGGTAAGCTACGAGCCGGTCCGCCGGATGCAGGTCTGGTCGCCCCGGGCGATGGCCAACATCGACTTCGCCACGCGCACGACCACGGTCGTCCGCCCGAGCGAAACCCTGCTCGCCCGGCGTTTCGCAGTCGACTCTCTCTCCGCCGACCAGATCGAGCACTATAAAACCCACCTCTTCGAGGAGCATCTCCCTCGCCAGCAGTTGCAGGGCGAGGCCGTCGACGCCCTCCAGCTCGAGCTCGACGACTTCGTCCAAAGCATTCGCACCTCGCGTCCGCCCCGCGTCAGCGGCCAGCAAGCCCGCGACGCCGTGGCGCTGGCCGAGCAAATCCTCACCAAGATCCACACCCACGCCTGGGACGACACCGAGGACGGCCCCATCGGCCCCCACGCCACACCCAGCCCCACGGTCATCCCCGCCCCCCACTGGCATCTCGCCCCCAGCCACGCGCCCATCGAGCGCAGGGAAGCTGGGTAGCCCACGGCGGTGTGCCACTGCTTGCCGCCAGGCAAGCAGTGCCTCGCTTTCGACGGGCGCACTGCTTCTGCGAAGCAGTGGCACACGGCGTCAAAGCCACAAATAAGAAGAAAACGAAGAAACCGCGGCGGAGAAAAGGGCGACGTAGCAAGTTCAACACGCCATGGCGAGAACCGAAAGTGCTGACTATCTTCGAGATCGACGACGGGGCAAGATGGTCAAAAAGCACCGCCAGCCGCTGATCGATGGGACGCTTTGGGGTCCCGATCATCTGGCAGAGCTGGTGGCCTATCACCTGCACCGCTTGGGCGTGGCCGGCGCGGAGCTGGTGGTCTTCGTGGCCGACGGGGCTCGTTGGATTTGGGATCGCTTGGATTGGATCGAACGGCGGGCGCGACTCGATCCGTCGCGCGCTGTACACGTACTGGACTTCTGTCACGCGGCGCATCACGTCAGTTTGGCGTTGAACGCTCTGGGTTTGGAGGAGACACCGCGTCGGCACACCTATGGGCGGCTACGCAAGCTGCTCAAACGCAGCCGTTACGATCAGGTGGTTGAGCAGTTGGAGAGGTTGGCACGCGGTCAGCCCGAGGACAGCGAAATCTGGACAGAGATCCGCTATCTGAAGAAACACGGCCAGAAGGGTCATCTGCAGTATGCGACGTTTCGTCGTCGAGGCATCCCGCGTGGTAGTGGAGCCGTTGAAAGCTCGATTCGTCGGGTGATCAATCAACGTCTGAAGAGCAACGCGATGTATTGGCTACAAGAAAACGCCGAAGCGATGTTTGCGGTGCGAGCGACACTGCTTGGCGACCGTTGGGAGGAAACGCTAACGCGTGCCCGTCAATCCATGGCACGTGATCGTCGTCTCGATTGGAAATGGAACGCGCCAGACACTTCCAGCAACTCGAACGCCGACACCGATGTCCGACCCCCTCAACTCCAACCTCGCACCACACAACAACCTGCGACCACTGCGGCATGACACGGATTCGGATCAGACCCAATTGGACAGACCACTAGTGGTCTGTCCAATTCGAGTTTAGGGGTGCCACGGGCATCTTGCCCGTGCTCTCGTAGCTGCACTGGCGAGACGCCAGTGGCACCCGACCGGCAAAGTCAATCTGGACAGACCACTAGTCGGATGAGCCGAAGTTGTTCTTCGGCCAATCCTATGAGGCGCCGCTCCCATTTCTTGGAGAGGAACGAAGCCCTGCTTGGTCCGCTTGCCCACGTGGCCGCCACGGAAGTAGAGCTTCCTCGATTCGGGCATGGTGAGCCCGGGCCCGTGAACGAGAGAGGGGCCGGGAGACCTTGCCGCACACGAGTTGCCTGCGTGTTTGCAGCGAGAGGCCGCGTCGATTAAGATCTCCTGTGACGAATCGTACGAAAGTGAGAATGGGGACGGGCATCGTCGACCGCTCGAGAGACCGCCGCCGCAGCGTGTCCTCACCGATCCAGTCGCCATTTTCGGCCCCCCGACCTACCCTCGCAGTACCCACCTTCGGAGACAGAACGATGCAGAGTCATTCGAAGTCGAATCGGCGCGATTTTCTTAAGCTGACCGGCGCAGGCGCAGCGGCCCTCTCTTGCGGCGTATGGAGCGAAATGCCCGCCGCCGAGTCGAAGTCCCCCAACGAGAAGCTGAACATCGGCTGCGTGGGTACGGCCAATCGGGCCGCGGCCGACGTAAAAGGCGTGGAAAGCGAGAACATCGTCGCCTTGTGCGACGTGGACAAGAACTACCTCGACCGGGCGGCCGCGCAGTTCCCCAACGCCCGCACCTACGTCGACTATCGCGAAATGATCGACAAGGAGGCCGACAAGCTCGACGCGGTCGTCGTCGGCACGGCCGACCACAATCACGCCCCGGCGACGATCCGGGCGATCCGCGCCGGTCTGCACGCGTACTGCGAAAAGCCGCTGACGCACACGGTCGAGGAGGCGAGCGTGGTCGCCGAAGCCGCCAAGAAGCACGGCGTGGCAACGCAGATGGGCATCCAGATCCACGCCGTCGAGAACTACCGCCGGGTCGTGGAGATCATCGAGTCGGGCGCGATCGGCGACGTGACCGAAGTCCACGTGTGGGTGGGCAAGGCCTGGGGCGGGGGCGATCGTCCGGAAGAGGGCCAGGAGCCGCCCGAGACGCTCAACTGGGATCTCTGGCTGGGGCCGGCGCCGTGGCGTCCTTACGTCCCCGGCCGCTACCACCCGGCCCAATGGCGCAAGTGGTGGGACTTCGGCCAAGGGACGCTCGGCGACATGGCGTGCCACTACATGGACCTGCCGTTCTGGGCCCTGAAGCTGAGGTCCCCTTCCACCTGCGAGGCGGAAGGCCCTGAAGTGCACCCGGAGACGTGCCCGTTGGGTCTGATCGTCCGCTACGAG
This sequence comes from Thermoguttaceae bacterium, assembly GCA_035528065.1. Classification (GTDB taxonomy): domain Bacteria; phylum Planctomycetota; class Planctomycetia; order Pirellulales; family Thermoguttaceae; genus DATKZH01. The sequence goes on from DATKZH010000169.1 coordinate 17,907, forward strand.
TTCCCCGAGCGCGACGGCCTTCCGGCGGTGCGGCTCACCTGGTACGACGGGAACCTCATTCCGAAAGAGGTTGCCGGCGAGCGCGTGCCCGGCTCCGGCGTGATGTTCATCGGCAGCGCGGGGAATATGTACGCCAACTACTCGAGCTACCGGCTCTTCCCCACGGAGAAGTTCGCCGGCTTCGAGCCGCCCGAGCCCACGATCCCCCGCTCCATCGGCCACCACGCCGAATGGATCAAGGCCTGCAAGGAGGGCACGCCCACGACCTGCAACTTCGACTATTCCGGCGCACTGACCGAGGCGGTGCTGTTGGGCAACGTCGCGTACCGCGTCGGCGAGAAGCTCCAGTGGGACGCCGCCGGCCTGCGCGCCGCGAACTGTCCCGCCGCCGACAAGTACCTCCGCAAGGAGTATCGGCCCGGCTGGGAAGTGGTGTAGCGTCCTTCGCGGGCTATTGGCCCTCGATGTACCGCAGTTGGATCTCGGTGTCGGGCAGGCTCTTCTTGAGCTGCTCGACCCGCGCGGCCGTCACGGCCGTTCGGGTCACCTTGAGGTCCTTAAGCGTCGTGAGATGCTCGAGGTGCTTCAAGCCCGCGTCCGAAACGGCGGTCGAGCCGAGGTGCAAGAACTCCAACCGGGTCATCCCGTGGAGGTGCTCCAGGCCCGCGTCGGTCAGTTGCGTGTTGTCCAGGTTCAGCCATCGCATGTTGACCAGCTTCGCCAGGTGAGCCACGCCGGCGTCGCCGACCGGCACGCGCCAGAGGTTCAAACGCTTCAGTTGCGTCATGCCCGCCAAGTGGGCCAGCCCCTCGTCAAGCACCTGGACGCACTCGCTGAGATCCAGCTCCTCGAGTTGGGGCAGTTTTGCCAGGTGGGCCAACCCGTCGCTGGTGACCTGGGTCTGCGAGACACGGAGCTTCTTCAGCCGGGGGAACTGGGCCAGCTTGGCCAGCGCCTCGTCGCCCACGAGCGTCCGCGCGAGATACAGCTCCTGGAGGTTCTCCAGCCCGTCGAGTGGGGCCAGTCCCTCCTCGCTGACCCACAAGAAGTCGAGGGCCAGCGCCTTCAGGTTCTTCAGCTTCGCCAGCTCGGCGAGCCCCCGGTCGTCGACGGTTGTGCCGCCGTTATTGCCCGACAGCCGCAGTGCCCGCAAATCCGTCAAACCGGCCAAATGCGCAAGACCCTCGTTGGTGATCCTGCAATCGCGCAAGTCCAGGTTCTGGAGGGTGGGGATTCGCCCGAGCGTGGCCAATCCTGCGTCGGTTACGCCCGTCTCGGTGAGGAGCACCGATCGCACGCGCGGCAGCCCGGCGAGGTGGGCCAAGGCTCCGTCGTCGATCGTCGTGCCGCGGAAGTCGACCTCGACCACGAAGCCGTCGTCGTCACGTTTCAGCTTGGCCGGCAGGGATTCGAGTGCTTCGACGGCGCCCGGGTCGTCCGGTTTGGGCGCGGTCGAGCTAGCGCGGCTCTTGGCGTCCCCCGTGCCGGGTGCCTCGCCCTGTTCGGCGGCCTCCGCGTCTTCGGCGCCGGGAGTCTCGGCCTCGCCAGCGACGGGAGTCTCTCTGACGGCAGGGGAGTCGCCGCCGCGGCTACCCGTGGCGACGTCGCCGCGGTTGCAGGCAGGCAAGAGCAACAGGCCCAGTAGAAGCATGGATGCTCGAAACGACTGCCTCATCGGTGGTTCCCTGCGCTGGCTGACCGTTCTCGTCCGGAAACGACGTCCGTACAGCAACTGCCTTGCGGTGGGTGCAGGCGCGGGCCGCGAAGCGGGCCTCAGGCTGCACCCCGAGAGGACCCGCATCGGCACGTGCGAGGTGGGTTCTCACTTTCTGGAGGATCACTTCGAGGGCGGCTGCACGTGGCCGCGAAAGAAGAGCCTCCGAAAGCTCGACGACACGATCCAAGCGGAATTGCCCTCAATAGCAACCTACTCCCCGCAGGAGAGAGGTCCTCTCGAGCCGGCTCGGAAGCCGTCTACCCGACCAGCTTTCTGGCCAGGCCCACGGCGGCGCTGGCGTTGTCGCTGTAGCCGTCGGCGCCGATCTCGTCGCAATACTGGTGGGTGATCGGGGCGCCGCCGATGATCACCTTGACCTTGTCGCGGAGCCCCGCCGCCTCCAATGCCTCGACCACCGCCTTCATTTGGGTCATCGTGGTGGTCAATAGCGCCGACAGCGCGATGATCGCCCCGTCTTTGCCCTTCACCTCCTCGACGAACTTCTCGGGCGGGACGTCCACGCCCAGGTCGGTCACCTGGAACCCGCCCCCCTCGAGCATCGAGGCGACCAGGTTCTTGCCGATGTCGTGCAGGTCGCCCTGGACGGTCCCGATCACCACCTGTCCGGCCGCCTTGGCCCCCATCTCGGCCAGCTTGGGCGTGAGAAGCGCCAGTGAGATTTTCATCGCCCGGGCGGCGATCAACAGCTCGGGCACGAAGTACTCGTTGCACTCAAACCGTTTCCCGACCTCATCCATGGCCGGGATCATGTACTTGCCCAACAAATCGGAGGGGTTGGCACCCGCCTCCAGGGCCTCCTTGGTCACCTCCTCGGCCTTCTTCGCATTGCCCGTCAGAATCGCATCGTACAGTTCCGCTGGATCAGACATGGATCGCTCTCCAATACCAGGTGGCGGTCATTTGTCAGGTGGCGTTCGGTGTCAGAATCCCCATGGTAGCGAGCACGGTCCCGGGATTCCAGCCCTTCGGGTCGGCAGAGCGTCGGCTTTTCTTCCGGCAGGTACGGGTTAAAGGGGTCGCCCAAGCGTCCCGTGCCTCCCGTGCCTCCCGTGCACCCCCCCCGCGGGGCACACGCGCTATCCGACCGCCTTCGCGTAGCACTCCTTCAGATACGCACACGACTTGGCCATTGCCCTGGACATCTCGTCCGGCTCGGGCTCGTGGTGCATGAAGGGATTGACCGGCCACGGGAAACCGATCTTCGCCAGGGCGGCAATCCAGGGGGTGCAGTCGGTCGGGCCGTGGCCGGGGAGCTGCTCCACTCCCTGGGCGTGCTGCCAGGCGTAGAAGAAAAAGAGCTGCTTGCCGCAGGCCGCGATCGCCTGTTCGACCGATTGCTCGAGCCCCTGGACGTGGTACGGGGCCAGGGCGATCCCGAGGCGCGGATGCGTGTTGATGTCGACGAAGGCCTGGAACGAGTCAACGGAGTCGAGCAGGGCGTGGCCGTGGTTCTCGACCGCCAGGTAGGAGTCGTGCTTCTCGGCCAGCTCGATCTCGGGCTTTAAGGCTTCGAAGAAGGCCTTCATCCGCGGCACGAGGTCCTTGGGGTCGCAAGGCCCGGCGCTGCCGCGAACGGCGACGCCGCCGCCGCACTTGCCCAACAGCTCGGCATATTTCAGGTACCCGCCCGCATACACCGAGAAAGCGTAGAGCTTGAGCTTGTTCTTGGCGAGCACCTCCTTGAGCCCGTCGGGGCCGAGCCGGTTCAGGACGTCGTCCAGGTGGGGACAGTTGGCGTGGGCCGACCAGACGTCGATCGCCTCGAAGCCGAGCGCGGCGATCCGCTCGCAGGCCTGCTCGATGGGGAGCGACATGAAGTTGATCGAGGAGCACGAGAGCCGCATCTTCCACTTGCCCTCGGCCGCCGTGGCGGCTCGCTGGGGGCCGAGCAGCCCTCCGGCCGCGACGCCCGCCGCGGCTCCGAGGGACAGGCGGGAAAGGAACTGCCGGCGGTCCAGCTCAGAGGCAAAGTGATCGCTGCGATTCATGATCGTGGCTCCTCGGAGGAAGGTGGTTTCTCGGTTGTGAAGGAGTGTGCAAAGGCAATGGGAAGAAGTAGGCGCAAAGGCGAACGGGAGACCTCCGGTCCGGCGTTTCGGCGGGGTCGGGAGACCCGCGCCGAACATGGCTTCTCGAGCGTCAAGTCGTCCGCTAACGTATCATCCCCACCGGTGCGGATCAAGCAACTTCCGCGAAAACCTCGCCCCGCCCGGGGATTGGGCGACCCACCCACAAGAAGCTATACTGGAGAGACGGTGGAACGAGCCACGCAGAGGTTGCGATGACGAGGATTTCGCGGGAACAAGTTGCCGAGGCGGGCGTGGTGGGGGCCGGCGGGGCCGGGTTTCCCACGCACGTGAAGCTGGCCGGCAAGGCCGACACCGTGCTCGTGAACGCCGCCGAGTGCGAGCCGCTGTTGCACAAGGACAAGGAGGTCTTGCGCGAGTACGCCGACGAGGTGCTCGCCGGGCTGGCCGCCGCCATGGAGCTGGTCGGGGCCGAGCGCGGCGTGGTCGGCATCAAGGGCAAGTACGCCGACGTGATCGAGCTTCTCCAGCCGAAGCTCGCGCCCAAGATGGACGTCGTCCCCCTGCGCGACGCCTACCCGGCCGGCGATGAGCTCATCCTCGTCTACGACGTGCTGGGGCGCGTGATCCCGCCGGGCGGCATCCCGCTGGCCGTGGGCGCCGTGGTGATCAACGTCGAAACGGCGGCGAACGTCGCCCGGGCCGCGGATCAGCCGGTCACGGAGAAGTACCTCTCGATCGCCGGCGCCGTGGCCAACCCAGTCACGCTGCGCGTGCCCGTGGGCATCACGCTGGCCGAGTGCGTGGCGGCGGCGGGCGGCCCGACCGTGCCCGACGCGAACTACGTGGTCGGCGGCGTGATGATGGGCTATTTGCAGGAGAACCACAAAGCGTTGGTCGATAAGACGACCGGCGGCGTGATCGTCCTGCCCGATGAGCACGTGGTCGTCCGGCGACGCCGGCAGGACTGGCAGCAGATTGTCCGCATCGGCCGAAGCGCTTGCGATCAGTGCAGCTTCTGCACCGAGCTGTGCCCCCGCTGGCTGCTGGGCCACCCGATCGAGCCGCACCGGGCCATGCGGAGCCTGGAGTTCAACCTGGTGGGCGAGTCGAACGTGATCGGCACGGCCTTCTGCTGCGAGTGCAATCTGTGCAGCCTCTACTCCTGCCCGGAGGACCTCGACCCGAAGAACGTCTGCACGCAGAACAAGCGGCGGCTTGCCGCCGAGAAGAAGCGGTGGGAAGACCCGCCCTTCAATCCGCGAAGGCCGGAGCTTCACATGGAAAACCGCAAGGCGCCGATGAGCCGTCTGGTGCAAAAGCTGGGGCTCGGCGGGTTCCACAACGTCGGGCCGCTGGATAACCGCCTGCTCGAAACCGATCGGGTCGGCATCGGGCTGAAGCAGCACCTGGGAGCGCCGTGCGAGCCCGTGGTGAAGGTGGGCGACCGCGTGACCAAGGGGCAGGTGGTGGGCCGTCGGCCCCTCTCGAACGGGAAGCCGGCACTGGGGGCGCCGGTGCACGCCTCGATCGACGGCACCGTGACGGAGATCGGCGACGGGGTGGTGTGGATCGAGAAGAGCTGACGCGATTACCTGCTGCGAGGAACGAACATGGCTGCTGCGAAGTCGATCGGCGCGATGGAGCTGTCGAGCATCGGGATCGGATACCAGGTCGAGGACGAGATGCTCAAAGCCGCCTCCGTCGAGCTATTGATCGCCCGAACCATCTGCTCCGGCAAATACCTGATCGTCGTCGGCGGGTCCGTCAGCGACGTGGAGGCGGCCATCCACGCCGGGCTGGAAATCGCCGACGAGGCGATCATCGATCACCTGGTGATCCCCAACGTCCACGAATCGGTCTTTCCGGCGATGGGACAGTCGGTCAGCCTCGGGGCCGAGCACACGGGTGCCCTGGGCGTGATCGAAACGTTCAGCGGCGTGAGCGTCCTGGCCGCCGCCGACGCCGCCGCCAAGGCCGCCCGGGTCACGCTCTTCCGCATCCACGTCGCCATGGCCTTAGGCGGCAAGGGCCTGCTCCTGATGACCGGCACCGTCGCCGACGTCCGCGCCGGCGTGCAAGCCGCCGCGGAGGAAGTCCGCAAGCGGGGGCTCCTGGTCTCCGAAGTGGTCATTCCCCGACCAGGACGGGAACTGTTCGAGGACTATCTGTAGGGGCGCGTTTGCCTTCGTCGGCAGCCCCCGGCACGGCGATCCCGCCACACTACGGGAACTGCTACAGCAGACCGTCAGCCGGATCACGTGCCGCTGGGATACGACTACCACCAAGAGCGGCCGGACTCGTTGCCGGCTGGCAGAAGGACGCGTTGAATTGCGGGACCATCCGCTGTTCTGCTGTTTGTCTCGTAGTGGAGCGCATGCTGGAGCTTGGCAACGAGAGAAGAGCGCGGCCTGATAAGGGGATGGAGATCGCCAGGATCACGCCGGGCCGTCCAGTGAGTCCGGGCGTTGTTTCCGGGACGGTGAGTCGGGCTCGCCGTACTTCCGGTGGAACCCCTGGATCATGTCCCACGCCTGTTGGGCCGTTTCGGCGTAGCGGAACAGGTCGAGGTCGTCGTCGTCAATCGATCCCTCGTCGGCGAGGAACTGGAAGTCGATCGCTCGCTCCCAGTACTCGCGGCCGAAGATGATGATGGGGATCTCCTGCATGCGCCCGGTCTGGCGGAGCGTCAGCGCGTCCAGAAGCTCGTCCAACGTGCCGAACCCGCCCGGAAAAACAACCAGGGCCTTCGCCCGCAACAGGAAGTGAAACTTCCGCATGGCGAAGTAGTGGAACTGGAAGCAGAGCTCGGGGCTGATGTAGGGGTTGGGCTGCTGCTCGCGGGGGAGCCGGATGTTCAGCCCCACCGACTTGGCCTTCGCGTCGTACGCGCCCCGGTTGGCCGCCTCCATGATGCCGGGTCCGCCGCCCGTGACGACCACGTAATCGCACTTGTCGTCCTGCTGGCTGCACTCCGAGACCAGCCGGGCGAGCTCGCGGGCGACGTCGTAGTGCTTGCTGTTGGCGGCGATCCGCTCGGCGCGGGCGACGGCCCGCCGGCGCCGGGGATCGTCCGGCGTGTCGGCCAGTCGGGCCTTGGCCAGCTCCAGGTTTCGCCGGGCCACGGCCGGCTCCGCAATGCGGGTGCTTCCGAAGACGACGATCGTGGAGCGGACGTTGTGCTGTTGGAAGGCCAGCTCCGTTTTCATCAGCTCCAGCTCCATGCGCGTGGGCCGCAGCTTGGGGTCGCTCAGAAAATCGACGTCCTTGTAAGCCACGCGATAGCTGGGTGAATGGAGGATCTTCTCCAGGTTTTCTTTTCGCTCTCGGTCGTCACTCATGAAGCTGGCTCCGGTTTCCAGGACGTTCCTCGCATTGAGCCCTGCGTAGCGAGCGTCCGGGGATTGCGTTTCTTGAGCGCAGGGGTCGCGCCCCCTGGGCTTGGAGGGCGCTGGTTCGCCGTGGAGGACTCAAAAGGCCCTGCGAAAGCCTACGTTCATCTCCCCGGCCGGACAAGCCCGAATTCCCTATCCGAAAAGGGGCCAGCACCCGACGATCTGTCCCCAGAGCACGATCCACCCCAGCGTGGCGATCGCGAGCCACACCGTTGGGGGAAGGGGCCGCAGCCCGGGCATCACGCGCCGCAGCAGCGCGAAGGCCGCCCAGCCGGCGACCATCAAGGGCATCAACACGAGCGCCGCCTGCCAACCCAGGAAGAGCCCGACGCACGCCGGTCCCCAGAGCAGGCCGGGGCCCCGGCTTGCGCCCGACCATCGCCAGGGCCCCAGCCCGAGCAGGGCTCCCAAGGCTAATCCCACGGTGCTGTCAATCAGTCCGGTGGCGGGTCCGAGGGAGTCTACGCCGACGGCCCCCAACGCGGACACCGGATGGAGGCCGGGCCAAGCCAACGGGGCCAACCATCCGAGCGCCAAGGCGGGGGCGAACAACCGTCCCGGCAAGCGGTGGCCATCGTATTCGATCAGCGCCGCGGCCAGCAGCGTGCAGACGAGCAGCAGGTGGTAGCCCACGATCGCCGCCGATTGGCCGAAGTCGAGGGCTGGAAGCATGACGCCGCCGACGTTCGCGACCGGCGGAAGCGGTAGATTCGCGCCCCCGGAGAGCCCCTCGATCGCGCCGACCACGACGAACAACGCGGCGGTGATCGCCTCGACCAGCGGATATCGCGTCGAGATTCTCGATCCGCAATCGCGACACCGCGCGCGCAGCACGAACCAACTGAGGATCGGCACGTTGTCGTACCAGCGGATGGGGTGCTCGCACACCGGGCAATGCGACCCCGGATGCACCAGGCTCTTGCCCACCGGAAGGCGGTAAATTACCACGTTCAAGAAGCTGCCCAGGACGCCGCCCAGCGCAAACAGCCAGGCGACGAGAATCGCCTCGGCGGCGGCGGGAGTCAGTTGTGCCGGAAGCACCGGCGGGAAATGAATCGCGACCAATGCGTGAGTCTTCCTAAGCCATGAGAGGGCGAGTCACCGCCGCGTAGCAGGCACACGCCGTGTGCCGTCTGCCCGGCGATCGGAACGCCGCAGAGTCGCCTGCGCGTCTGGTTGGTCTGGCTCGAACGCGGCGTCCGCGGGCGGCACACGGCGTGTGCCTGCTACGTTCAACGAACCGACGCGCTGTTTGCGTTTGAGTGCCTTGAGATCACGTCGCGGGAAATCCCAGGCCTTCTGGACGGCGTCTTCGACCAGGCGGACGAGGGCCTGGTAGTCCGGGTCGGATCGATCCTTGTAGACGGCCTGCTCGCAGCGCCGCGCCCCGGCGGCCTTCTCCGCCAGGGGCGCCGCGAGGAACGCGGTTGCGTGCGGGTCGTAAAGGTCGATCAGGTCGAGCCGGGAGACGTCGGCGGGCTGGTGACACTCGCCACACCGCCTGGCATGGACGGCGCTCAACCGGGCGGCCAGCTCCCGGTCGGCCGGCAGATCGTAGGGCGGACGTTCGGGCCGCTTGTTGATGAAGCCGTCGTGGTAGGGGGCGTTGGCGTCGATCCAGGTGACCAGGGCGTGCCGCTCCTGATCGCTGAGATGGGCCCGCTTGCTGCACGCCCCGTCTCGCACGACGTGCACCAGCTTGCTCTTGTGCGAGCCGAACGCCAACGGGGACGTGACCCGGGCGTCGTCGCCCACGTTGGACCGCGACACGAGGTCGTGGGCGAGGATCGTGTCGTAGGCCCGGTTGTAGCTCGCCGTGAGCCCGCCCGAGAAATCAAGGTCCGCCGCCGGCTTCAGCCCGCCGTGACACGCGACGCAGTGCTGGTCGAGGATCGGCTGCACGTCGCGCAGGAAGCTGATGGGCGCATCGCCCCAGGGCGGCGGGACGGGGATCGAGGGGTCGCGGGCCATGGCCAGCGGGTAGGGGCGGTCGAGGTTCCGCGGCGCCTCCTCCCGGCTCTCGTGGCACCCGTGACACGCCCGCACCTCTCCCGGCTGAAAGCTGATGAACGCCCGCATCCGCCGCAGCTCCATGTGGTTTTCATCCAGGAGCTGGAAGTAGACGGGCGTGTCGGCGGGCACCTGGAAGTGGGCGCTCCCGTCGGGCTCGACGGGCACCTCGCCGATCACCCGGGCGGGCGTCCAGTTGATCATCACGCCCTTCACGTCCGGCTCGTACCTCTGCCCGCCGTAGGTGTTGTCGTACGGCCACTGGAGCCGGTGCGCGATACGGAGGTAGCGGATCGACTTGGGATCGACGCCGTCGACCCCGTAGCCGGCGTTGGCCACCATGCACGTGGCGTAGGGCAGCGCGGGGTCGGTCGAATCCGGACACACGGGCGGTCGCGGCCGCGGCCTAAGCGGGATGGGCACGAAGCAGGAGATCGCCGGGTCGCGATAGACCAGCTCCTTGGTGCCGTGGACGTCGACCAGGTAGAGGGCGTATCCGGCCGGATCGACCTCGGTGGCCAGCCCGCCCGTGGCCCCCTTGCAGTATGAGTACGAGGCCAGAAAGTGCTTCTCGGAGAGCGGCCACGGGTTCATGTAGTAGCCGCCGCGGCCGAGCACGCCGCCGGTCGCCACGGGCGTACCGGTCATCCCGCCTTCCGGCGGCATCACGCCCGGCGTGACGATCCGGATCCCCGCCGGGTTGTTCATGCCCTGGTGGGCATCGACGATCACCACCGGGCCGGCCTGGAGCGTGTGATGGCCCGCGGCCACGGCCACCAGCTTCTTCGAGCCGGGGATCGACCGCATGTCCTCCAGGGCCCAGGGGTTGTTCATGTGCTGCTTGTAGAGGGCGTCGGCCCCCGTGCCGTCGGGCCGGATGATCCAGATCGACTGGATGTTGGCCCAAAGCCGCTCCTGGTACTCCCATCGCGTGTAGGCGATCGTGCCGTCGCTTAAGGCGTGGGGAATGTAATCGCCGTCCTTGCTGACGCTCATGTGACGGATGGCCGAGCCGTCGGGCCGCATCACGTAGAGGTTGCAGGAGGTCTCGTCCTTGTTGTGCTCGTTGCACTGGAGCGAGCAGCCGCAACGCTCCGAGATGAAGGCGACCTCGCCGTTCGGCGCATACGTCGGGTCCAGGTCGCTCCACTCGCCGTCGGTAAGCTGCCGCAGGCCCTGGCCGTCGATGCCGATCTCGAAGATGTGCGTCGGCTCCTCGTTGCGGCGGAGGTCGTAGTTGGTGCGGCGATCGAGCCATCCCTCGGGCGGCTGATCCGTCTTGGCCTTGGCGTAGCCGAACACCACGCGACGGGCGTCCCACGCGAGGTCGATCCCGTGGACGTGCCCCGGGCCGAGCTGGCCGTTCAAGAGATTGCGGACCTCGCCCTGCGAATCGGCGCCGCTCATGCGCAGGACGGAGAGGTCGCCCCCCGGCCGCGAGACCCAGGGCATGTGGTTCAGGCAGACGTCGGGGTACGTCTCCTGCGTGAACCGCTTGACGAACAGCAACTCCTCGAAGTCGAGCCGCGGATTCATGAACGCGATCCGTCGGGCGATCCACCGGGCCTCGCGATAGAGGGCCCCTCGGGCCTCGGGATCGGGGCCCTGCGTCTTTTCTCGCTCGGCCAGCGCGGTTGCCCGACTCCGCAACTCGGCGAGCGGCTGGGGGGCCTGGTGCCCGAACTCGGCCAAGAGCCGGCCGGCGCGGTCCAAGGTCTCCCGGACCGGCGGCACGAAGAAGACGCGGCCCTCCCGAACTTCGCCGGCCCCCTGACGGGCCGAGACGATCACGGCCGCCGCGCCCTCGTGGCCGACCTGGAGATCGACGGGGACCTCGGTCGAGGCCGTAAGCTTCCGCTCCAGCGCGACCGCGCGCTCCGCGCGATAGGGCGTGAATACGACCGACTCGACGGTCAGGTCCACCGGCGCGTCCAGCGGGCGGTCCGCCTCGAACGTGAGTGCCAGCCGGTTCTTGCCGAAGCCGAGCCGGACGTCTTGGGGCATCGCGATTCGCCAGTCGCTGCCGGGCGCCAGCCCGACCGTGCGGCCGTCCGGGGCGACCACGTCGGACGGGAAGCCGCCGGCAAAGGCGCCCAGTGGCAGGGCCAGCTCGATCGTCGTCTTGCCGCCTTCGCGGAAGATTCCGAGCCGGTCCGCCGGCACGGAAGCCCCGCCGACCACCACGCCGTCGGGGTTGTCTTTCTCCAAGAGCACCTTGACTTTCGCCAGCGTCGACAGGGCCCCGGCCTGGTTGAAGCCGCGGGACCAGATGCTCAGGCTGCTCTGCCGGGCTGGGCGATGGAGGGCGATGTTCTTGGCCGGATCGGCGGCGCCGTAGATCTCCACTTCATCGAGGTGGAAGAAGATCGGGGTCGCACTGCCGACCTGGAGCCGCACGAATCTCGCCTCGATCGGGCCTTTGCCGCCTTCCTGCCCCTTCCCGGAGAAATCGACCACCAGCGGCTTGCCGCTGGTTGCTCCGCCGAAATACTTGCCCTGGTTGTCGTAGACGAGCTTCCAGCTCTTTTCGTCGTCGGAGGTGAGGATGAGGAGGTTGTCGGCGTTGTGGAGGCCCGGCTTATAGTCGAGGCGGTTGTAGACCACGATCCGGCCGATCGCCTGGCTCGAGCCGAGGTCGACCTGCCACCAGGGGTTCGGCTCGTGGCCGGTGTGGAAGGCGTAGCGCCCGTTCTTCACGCCGTCGACCGCCCCGGCGGCGTCGAGCGCGGTCGTCGCGCCCCGGAAGCTCGCCTCGGCATGGGTGGGCAGGGAAACGCCTACGTAGAACCGCTCCTGATCGTGCACGAGCATGAGTGACGGCACGTTCGCCTCGGCCGATTCCAGCCGCAGCGCCTGCTCCCAGCAACCGTCGTCCAGACGACCGTCCAGCTTGGGCGGAGCCGCCTTGGGCACGCGCAGGCGGTCGTCGGGCTTCACGCCGGGCCACTGCACCTCCCCGTCCACGAATCGAACCAGCCCCGGCTCGCGGATCTGCGCGACGCGCGACTCGTCCTGCCGCCGCCAGTCGTCCTCGACCTGCTGGCGGAACGACTCGGCACGAGCCTGGCTAATCATGATCAACAAGATCAGCGAAACCGCAGGTGCGAGGCGATTCATCGGCATCCGGGGGAATACCGTCTTCCGGCGAGATCGGCGGCGGCGCATCTGTATCCCTCTACCTTCTGTGGAACGGGCTGAGGAGGTTCCAACCTCGACCCATTATCCACCCAATTGGCCCGCTCACAACCTCTCTCCCGACTAACCGCGGCGTGAAATGTAGGGCCGGTCGAGGTACGAGACCCACGTCTCTGTTGGGAGACCGCGGCAATCGCGCGTGGGTCTCGTACCTCGACCCACCCTACGGCGTTCCGCGTTTCACCCTACGGCGCTCCGGGGCTCAGAACCTTCCCACACGCTCCGGGCCCGTGTCGACGGCGAAGGCCAGCGCGTCGAAGCTCTTGGTCACGAGCTCGAACCGCACGTCGGCGTGCTGCGGATCGTCCCAGAGGTCGTCGAACTCGCCCGGGTCGGCCTCCAGGTCGAACAGCTCGCCCAGCCCGTCGCCGTGGTAGTTGACCAGCTTGTGTCGGCGGGTGCGGATCATGGTGGCGCGGGTGGGCGGGCCTTGGAGCGTCGAGAAGTACTCGGAGCGGACGAAATCGCGGTGATCGTGCGGGTCGGAACGGCCTTCGAGGATCGGGCGCAGCGACCGGCCCTGCACGCGGTCGGGCACGGGCAGGCCGTTCAGCTCGAGCAGCGTGGGCACGATATCGGTCAGCTCCACGAGGGCGTCGCTGCGGAGCCCCTGCTGGAAGCGGCCCGGCCAGGAAACCACCAGCGGCACGCGGACCAACCCCTCGTAGAACCGGCAGCCCTTGCGCCTCAGCCCATGATCGCCCAGCGACTCGCCGTGGTCGGACGTGAAGATGACGATCGTGTTCTCCCGCTGGCCCGTCTCTTCCAACAGGTCCAACAGCCGGCCCACGTTCTCGTCGATCAGCTCGATCTGGGCCCAGTACTTGGCCTGGTCCAGCTTGGCGTTGAACTCTCCGGGCGATCGGGGCTTGCTCTGGAAGTTGACCGCGGCCAAGCGGGTCTGGGCCTCCAGGTCCGACTCGCGAAACAGCGGCCCGGGGAGCGACTCGACGTCGAACCGGTCGACGTACTCCCGCGGCGGATCGAACGGAGGGTGCGGGTCGAAGCAGTTGAGGCTGAACAGCCACGGCCCGCTCCGCGCTTCGCGGATGAAGTCGGCGGCCATCCGGGCGCACCAGGTGGTCTGATGGAGCGGGGCGGGCAGGTAGCCGTGCTGCTTGTGGATCGCCCGGTAGTCGTGGCCCTGGCGCTTGAGCCACTCGTCGTAGGCGTGGCCCTGGGGCCAGTCGGGCGTGGGATGGTGCGACCAGTGGAAGACACGATAGCCGTCGTCCGGGCGTCTCTCGATCCGCCCCTGGGCGCACGAGAGGTGCAGCTTGCCGGCCAGGCCGCAGTCGTAGCCCACGTCGGCCAGCGTCCGGGTTACCAGCGGGGCGGCGTCGTCCCAGTGGTCGTTGCCGTTGATGCAGGCGTGGAGCGTGCTCGGGTACATCCCGGTGAGGAAGCTGGCCCGGCTCGGCGTGCAGATCGGCGTTTGGCAGTGGGCGTGCGTGAACGCCACGCCGCTCTCGACCAGCCGGTCGACGTTGGGAGTGCGGAGGTGCGGGTTGCCCAGGGCGCGGATCGTGTCGTAGCGCTGCTGGTCGGTGCAGATCCAGAGGATATTGGGACGTGCGGACGGGGCCGCGGCCGTCTCCTCCGCGGGCTTCTCGGCCTCGGTCTTCTCCCCGGCCATCGCCGCGGCGGCCACCGTGGCCGCCGTGCCTGCGAGAAAACTCCGCCGCGTCAGCTCGGTACTCATGGCTGGTCTCCCAGGGTCTCGACGGGATAGGACGGTCGCATCGTTCGAAGTGCACGCCGGCTCCGCAACCCCGCCCCCGCGAAGCAGGCGGAACGGCCGAACGACGTCGGGTCACTGCTGGCGTGCGAAGTACGGGCTCGGCCCATCGACGTCGAACACGACCGGAGGAAACTGCGGGAAGACTTCGCGAGCCGGCTCGCCGCCGTCGGGGCGTCGCTTGTTGAAGAAGGCATCGTAGTAGGGCGCGTTGGCGTCAACCCAAATGACCAGCGTGAGCCAATCGTTCGCGCTGAGATCGACTTCTTTCTTGTGAAGATCGTCGTCCAGGAGCACGCGCACCAACGGGCTCTGGTGGGAGCCGAACTCCTTGAGCTTGGAGACGTCGGCGTTGGAGAAGCGGTTCGAGCAGGAGACGAGCAGCCGCCCCGGCTCCTTCTTCCCCGGCAGCTTGCCGAACATGGTGCGGAACGACTGGTAGAGGCCGTCCGCCGCCCGGGTTGCGGTGAAGTCGAGGTCGCCGTCCGGCTTCTCTTGTCCGTGGCAGCGGACGCAGTGACGATCGAGGATCGGCTGCACCAGCCACTCGTAGCCGAGCATCTTCTCCGCGCCCCAGGGCGGGGGCGTGGGCGTCTGCGGCGGGCGGCGTAAGGCCAGCGGGAGCGAGCCGGGCAACGTCGGGGCCACCGCCCGCGACTCGTGGCACCCGCTGCACCCCCGCACCTCACCCGGCTTGAGGCTCACCACCGACCGCATCCGCCGGATTTCCATCTGACGCTCGTCGAGGGCCTGGAAGTAGATGCCCGTGTCGGCCGGCACGGCGAAGCTGGCCGAGCCGTCGCTCTCCACCGGCACGGTGCCGATCACCCGCACCGGCGACCAGCTCTGGAAGTCGAAGCGCCGCGTGCCCGCGTTCGCCGGGATATAGTCCATTTGCCCTCGCTCGGCGTCGAACGGCCAGCCGACGTGCTGCGCAACGCGGAGGTGCTTGATCGTGCCGCGCTCGATGCCGTCCATGCCGTCGTAGACGTCGGGCACGAAGCAGGTGGCGTAGGGTGCGTCCTCGCACGCACGCTTCGCCGCATCGGTCGGCAAATCGATCGCCTCGGTGCAAGCACGCACGCTACCATCCTTACCGTCCGTCGCGTGCGTGCAAGCACGCACCCTACGATCCGTCACGTCGGGCACCCGCGGCGGCCGGGGTCGCTGGCAAAGCGGGATCGGAAACGTGCAGGAGAGCACGGGATCGCGATGCACCAGCTCCCGGTTGCCGTACACGTCGATCACGTACAGGGCGAACCCGTTCGAGTCGGCCCCCGCCGGAGCGACGCAGTTGGGCCGAGCGTAAGAGTAGGAGACCAGGAAGCACTTTTCGGAGAGCGCCCACGGCGTTTGGTAGAGCCCGCCTTGATCGGGCACGCCGCCCTCAGCGACGGGCCGCCCCGCCATCGGCCCCTCCTGCGGACGCACCCCCGGCGTGATGATCTCCAGCCCCGCCTCGGCGTTCATCCCCACCGCCGGGTCGGCGACCACCACCGGCCCGTACGCAAACGTGTGGTGCCCCGTGGCGATGGAGACCAGCTTCGTGCTGCCGGGCACGGAGCGGGTGTCGCGAAGCGCGCAGGGGGCCCGCATGTGGTGCTTGAACAGCGTGTCGCACATCGTGCCGTCGGGCCGCAGCGTCCACAGGGCGTGCACCTCCATGAAGTGACGCTCCTGGTACTCCCAGTGCGTGTAGGCGATCCGGCCGTCGGCAAGGCTGTGCGGGTAGCGGTCGATGTCCTTGCTGTCGGTCAGGTGCCGGACGTTGCCCTCTGGGGAGAGGATGTACAGGTTCGGGTTCGTGTGGTCGTAGGTGTCGTTGCCGCACTCGGCCGCCCGCGAGCAGCGGTCGGAAGCAAAAACCACGTCGCCGCCCGCGCAATAGGTCGGCTCGAAGTCGCTCCAGTACGGATCGTCGGTCCGCTGGGTGAGCCCGGTGCCGTCGCAGTTGACCTCGAAAAGATGGAGCGGCTCGTGCACCTTGCGGAGGTGGAACACGTTGGTCCCCTCCTCCCGATAATCGGCCGTGTCGACCTCCGGCGGCCAGTTGGGCTGTCGGGCGTATCCGAACACCACGCGATCGGCGTCCCACCACAGGTCGACGCCCCAAACGTACCCCGGTCCGAGCCGGCCCTGGAGCACTTCCCGCACGTCTCCGCCCGACTTCAGGTCGGCCAGCACGCAGATATCTCCGCCCGGCTTGTGCTTCCACGAGTACGAGCGCGTGATGTTCCGCACCGTGTGCGGGGCAAACTGCTTGACGAAGAGGAGGCCCTGGAAATCGAGCGCCGGGTTCTCCATCACGATCGTGCGGAGGTGGCGCCGGGCTTCGATCCACAGACGGCGTGCGGCGACGAGATCGTCCGACGACGATGGGCCGGAAGCGTCGCCTGCCGCCTCAGCCAGCTTGTCGCGAACGGCTCTCAACGCGGCCAGCTCGTCGGCGATCCGCCCAAGCGATTCGTCTCCAAGATGGCCGCGTAGGAAGTCGGATCGCATCCGCTCCGCCCGGTCGATCATCTCGTCGACCGACGCCCGAAGCTTGGCTCGATCGCGATGGATCCGTTGGCTCACGGCTTGGCGGACCCAGTCGGCCTCCAGGAGGGCGTCGGCCGAGAGGCCCGACCATGTCTGGTACCAGTCGGGCGGTTCCGGGGCGGGCCAGACGACCGCCTGCCCGCTGTTCTCCCCGCCCACCTTCATCGCGATGGCCCACTCGGCCGTGCCGCGGACGAACGGGTCCTCGTGGTCCAAAAGCCCGGCGGCCAGCGCGGCCATCCCGGCCGAAAGCCGGTTCTTCTCGGCAATCCGCACCAGAAGCTCCGCCACGGCCGACGCCGACTGGGGGCTCCGCTCCAAGAGCGACTCAAGTTCGGGCACGGCCTGCTCGTCGAGCCGGGCGATGGCGGTTGCCAGCATGTCGAGCTGCGCGGGGGCCTCGGGAGTGGCCAGCAGCGAGACGAGCTTCGCCGCGTCGTCGGGATCGACGTACGTCGCCTCCAGCGAATACTTCTTCTTGAGATAGTCCCCCAGCCGCTCGAGTTCCTCGCGGCTCAGGCCCCGGTTGTAGACGAGGATTTCGGCCACGTCGCCGTTGAGCGGGTACGCCCTGCCCGTGTTGTCGGCCTTCTCTCGCCGCGCTCCGATCAGGACGTCCGCCTTGGACGAGGCGCTCCCCGTTTTGAACGAGAGCGAGGGCGTTCCGTTGACCAGCACGTCGGCCTGCGACCCGTCGCAGGTGGCCAGCGCGACGTTTGTCTCCGACTCTCGAGGGCTCTCGTGCATCACCCCGTAGGTGATCGCCCCGCTTCGACCCGGCGCTGCGTAGAACTGATAGGCCCGCTCGCCCGCCGAACCGCCGCCCTTGGCCAACAGCGTGCCGCAGTTCTTGCCGCGGACGGTGTACACGACCGCGACCGTGAACGGCTGCCCGGGGCCGAAATCGAGGCCGGCCGGTCGGCCGAGGTTCAGGAAGGCGCTTCCGGCAAAGCGGACGACGGGCTTGCCGCCGAGGCCGTCGGGCACGTATTGCGGCTGAGCGGCGAGTTCGCCCTGCTCGGCGTGGTTTTCGCACGTGGACTTGTCGGCCCAGCGGCTGACGTGGGCGCCGGCGTCTTGGGTGACCGTGTCGCCGTCATCCGCGTCAAGCCAGAGGACCAGCCCGTCGCCAGTTGGCGTGGCAAAGGCCGCGGCGGGGATGAAGAGCATGCTTGCGGCCAACGCAAAGGATCTCAAGCGGAAAGTCCGATGTTCAACAAGCATTAGGATTCCTCCGTCGGTCGCCCGTCCTCGGGACAGCCAAGTTATTCGATACGAAGTCGCAGTAGCCGCGAGCGGCTTGGTGGGTATTTTCACGCTACTCTGCCGACGCTTGCGCCCGAGCCACAAACGGCGCCGGAAACTCGATCCGGATATCCCGCCTCGGCTCGCCGCCGTCGCGAGGACGCCGGTTGAAGAACGTGTCGTAGTAGGGGGCGTTGGCGTCGATCCACGTGACCAGAGCGAGCCACTCGTCGTCGCTGAGCCGGACCTCTTTGCGATGGAGCTCGTCGCCTAGCACCTCGACCAACGGGCTCTGGTGCGATCCGAACTGCTTGGGCTGCGTGATGGCCGCGCCGTCGAACCGGTTCGACACGGACACGAACACCGGCCCGTCCTTCCCGCCGCTCGGAGCCTTGCCGAACAGCGTCCGGAATGACTGGTAGAACCCGTCCTCGGCGACGCTCGCCGTGAGGTCGATGCCGCCGTCGGCAGCGTCCTGCCCGTGGCACCGCGTGCAGTGGCGGTCGAAGATCGGCTGGACGAGCCACTCGTAGCCGAGCAGCTTCTCGGCCCCCCACGGCGGCGCCTCGGGCACGTCCGGCTCGCGCGACATGGCCGCCGGCGTTACCCACTGAGCCGCCGGCGTCTTCGGCTTCGTCTCGTGACATCCCAAACACCCGCGCACCTCGCCCGGCTGGAAGCTGATGTGGCTCCGCATCCGGCGAACCTCCATGTGCCGCTCGTCCAACGCCTGGAAATAGACGGCCGCGTCGACCGGCACCCGGAAGTGGGCCGAACCGTCGCTTTCCACGGGCACCTCGCCGATCACGCGGACCGGGGCCCACGCCCAGAAGCCGAACGTCCGCTCCCACGCATTGCCCGGGATCCACCGCATGGCCCCGATCTCGTCGTCCAGCGGCCACCCGATCCGCTGCGAGATGCGAAGGTGCTTGACCGCGCCGCGAGGGACGCCGTCGAGCCCGTGGTAAACGTTGCTCACGTAGCAGGTGGCGAAGTCGCGGGTCGGCTCGGTCGCGTCGGGCAGCACCGGCGGCCGGCGGCGCTTCTTGACCGGCATGGGAAACGAGCACGAGTGGATCAGGTCCCGGTGGATCAGCTCCTTGTTGCCCCAGACGTCGATCAGATAGATCGAAAACCCGTGGGCGTTCTCGCCGCCGCCCGTGCCCGACGGCGGCCGGGCGTGCGAGTACGAGACCAGAAAGCACTTCTCCGAAAGCGCCCAGGGCGTTTGGTACACACCGCCCTGGTCGGGCACGCCTCCCTCGGGCACGGCCTCCCCGGGCGGCGGCCCTTCCTGCGGAAGCGTGT
Organism: Thermoguttaceae bacterium; assembly: GCA_035528065.1. Lineage (GTDB taxonomy): Bacteria > Planctomycetota > Planctomycetia > Pirellulales > Thermoguttaceae > DATKZH01. The sequence continues at coordinate 37,104 of DATKZH010000169.1, forward strand.
GCGGCGTGACGCTCCGAATCGCCGCCGCGTCGTTGATCCCGCACGCCGGGTCGATCAACGCGACCGGCCCATAAGCGAACGTGTGATGGCCCGTGGCGATCGAGACCAGCTTCGAGCTGCCGGGAATCGAGCGCGTGTCCCGGAGGCCGTACGGGGCCTTGAGGTGCTGGTTGAAGACGGCGTCGGCCTTGGTGCCGTCGGGCCGGACCTGCCAAATCGCGTGGCACTCGAAGAAGTGCCGCTCCTGGTATTCCCAACGGGTGTAGGCGACGAGGCCGTTGTCGAGGCTGTGCGGGTAGCGGTCGATGTCCTTGTTGTCGCTGAGCCTCCGCAGGTTTTTCCCGTCCGGCGAGACGGCGTAGATGTTGATCACCGTATGATCGGCCGAGAACCGGCCGCACTCCGACGAGCGGCCCGAGCGGTCGGAGGAGAAGACGATCGTGCCGTCGGCGCAGTAGGTCGGCTCGAGGTCGCTCCAGTACGCGTGGTCGGTGATCCGGCGGAGCCCCGTGCCGTCGAGGTTGACCTCGTAGAGGTGCGTCGGCTCCTGGTCGCCCCGCAGCCGGAAAACGTCGTTGCCCGCGACCGCGTCCCACTTGGGCGGCCAATCGGGCTGCCTGGCATAGGCGAACACGACGCGGTCGGCGTCCCACCAGAGGTCCATGCCGTGGACGTGCCCGGGGCCGAGCTGCCCGGCCAGCACGCCGCGGACCTCGCCGCCCGGGTCGAGCCCCGTCTTCACGCAGACGTCGCCGCCCGGCTTGTGGCACCACGGATACTGCGAGCCGGTGATGTTTCGGTGCGAATGGGCCGGATGCCGCAGGGTGAACGCGAGCCGGTCGAAGTCGACCGCCGGGTTGGCCAACACGATCGGCCGCGCCGCCCGACGTGCCGCCAGCCAAAGCCGCCGATGGCCGGTGATGTCTTCGGGTGACTGTTCGACGCGCCGGGCAAGCTCGTCGCGGATCGACTCCAGCCTGTCGAGCTGACCGGTGACCACCGCCCGTCCATCAGGCGAGGCCGACGCCAAGACCTCCGACGCGGCCCCTTGCGCGCGGCGAATGATCGCCCCGACGGAGCCGAGGAGCTTCTGGCCGTCGTAATGGACGTTCCAGACCACGGCGAGCCGGGCGTAGTCGGCCTCCAAGAGGAAGTCGGCGTCGAGCCCGGACCACTTTTCGAACCACTCCGGGGGGTCGGGCCGCGGCCAGCGGATCTCCTGGCCGCCGTTCTCCCTGCCCACCTTGGTAGAGATGGCCCACTCGGCCAGGGCGCGGACGAACGGGTCCTCGTGACCGAGCAGCCCGGCCGCCAGCGCGGCCAGCTCGTCGGAAAGTCCGTCCTTCTGGGCAATCCGCCAGAGCACCTCGGCCACGGCGGCAGGGTCCACCCCGGCGCCATCTTCGAGCAGGTCGCCCAACACCGCCGGCGTGCCATCTTCACCGGCGGCCAAGGCCACGGCGAGCCCGTCCAAGGCATCCGGTGCCGCGCCCGTCTTCACGTCGCCCGCCAGCAGCTTCGCCACCCCGACGTGATCGCCCAACTTCAAGGCCGACGCGTACTTCGCCGTGAATGGGTTGGCTTTCTTCGGCGCGGCAACGCTGGTAGCCGGCAAGAGGAGCAGCATCGCCGCGGCCACCAGAAAGATCGGCGAGCAATGATTCTTCCCAAATGGCAGCATGTACTTCCCTTTGATCCACAGCGCGCAGGCTCAGAGCGATTCCCCCGCCAGGTTGCGATTATAGGCACGGAGCCAGCGAGGTTTCAAGTCCGAGTCGCCGGTGCAAGTGCTTCCGCCAAAACAGTTTCGCGGCTTCCGCGATGGTGGGATCGCTATTCGTGTTGGTGGCAGTGTGAAGGCAAGCAGCACGGCCAGTGCCGGCCAGGCAGCCAGTGGCACGCGGCGGAAGTGGCGGTGGCGTCAGCCGGCGCACCAACAGCATGCCGTGCAGAGGATTACGACCCAGGCCATAAGAAAGAATCCCGTGAGCACGGTGTAAACAACCCTCTGGCTGCCGGACGGCCAGGGGACAGTCGTATGCTGACTCATGTGAAGAATCTGTTCAATCTCCTTGCACCGAGCATACTTGTGCCGCTTGACCGAGTTGAACTGGAGAGCGAAGACCCAGACGCAGATCGTCAAAGCGATGCCGAGGAGGCTGAGGACGGTCACGAGGTGGCGGACCGAGGTGTCTTTCAGCGCCGCCAGGATGAACCCCATGAGAATGAGGCTTGCACCCCACATGACACTGGTCACGGACCACACCAGGTTGTCGTGGTGTTGCGCCGAGTCCTGCGCGGCTTGGTACTCGACGCGGAGATTATCCTCGGATGGTCCGTCGGCTGTTTGCGGCCGATTCGGTAGATCGGGAGGTTGGCTGTTCTCGCTCACGGTTCGTTTCCTACCCTCGAAGCGTTCCTGGTCCGGCTAACTCACCCTGCAGCCGGTTTCCAACGTGACAAGTATACGCGGCGTTGTACGATACTGCAAGCAGGTGCTTTGCTCCCCCGGGGGTTCGCAGTCTGGGCATACGGTTCTAGCCTTAGGGCTCAGTGGCCACTTGACCCGGAGCGTCAACAGTCAGTAGGCCAGGGTCTCCTCAGTGGGGAAAGAACAGCGGCCAGCGACTGGCGGGGCTTCTCAATCCGCGTTACCGCACGCCTTACCCTCCTGTGCCCCGGCGGCCAACGAATCTTTTATTGGTCGAAGCCGTGACCTACCGAACTGACTGCTGACGGACTGACCCGCGCCACGTGACCAGCCCACTCATCGTTTCGGCTCGTACCAGAACGACCTCCAGTATGCCTCATCCGCCGCGTAGAAGTCAACCGGGGCGTCGGGGCTGAGGTCGGCCGGGAGGACGCCGTATTGCTGCATCATGCGGACGTAGTAGACGTTGGGGCGGAAGCCGGGCATGTCGAAGCGCTTGGTTTGCTCGTGGCGGCCGGCGGCTTCTTGGATGGCGGCCAGCATGGTCTGGTAGTCGGGATCGTCGCTGGTGGAGAAGACCGTCGGCTCGCAGAGGCCGAGTCCGCCGGACTCGGTCGCCAGCGGCGCTCGCACGAGGAGCGACTTCTCGGGCCGGGTCAGATTCGAGAGCGACTGCGGCGGCCGGGCGTTGCCGAACTTGTAGTAGCCGATCGACCCGCGGATCTTCTGCAAATCGGTGAACTCGTGGACCAGCGGCAGGTAGGGCCCGGCGTCGCCGAAGCGGAAGTAGAGGCCGGTGCCGATGCGGCCCTTGGCCGGCGCTTCCTGCCCGTGGCAGCTTGCGCACCGCTTCTCCATCACGGCGACGGGGAACCGGACCGGGTGCATGCCCGTCCCCAGGGCCGCGTACGTGCCCGCGTAGACCGCGCTGCTCTCGATCCACAGGCGCACCAGCTTCCGCTGCTGGTCCGAGAGCTTTGCGTCGTAGTGGCTCCCGTCGAGCAGCTTCACCAACGGGCTGGCCGAGCTGCCGATGGTCCGGGGCGGGCGGTTGCCGTAGCGCTCGTTCCGCCCGTCGGAGATCAGCCCCCGGTGCATGATCGTCCAGTAGCTCGCCGAGAAGAGCGGGGTGTGATCGCCGCAGAGGTCGACGCGTCCCTCGGGCCGGTCGGGGTTGTGGCACTCGACGCAGTGCTCGTCGAGGATCGGCTGGACGTCGCGGGGGAAGTCGATCACGTCGGGCACGTCCGCAATCGGCTCGATCTTGCGGGGCGTTCGGCCCAGGATGGCCGTATTCCGAAGCGCAGCCAGCGGCGTGGAGAGTCGCTGCTCGTGGCAGCCCACGCAGCCGGTCGTTTCGCCCGGCTCCAGGCTGAGGAAGCTCTGCATCCGCTTGACCGACAGGTCGTTCTCGTCGAGGGCGACGAAGAAGACGGGGCGCATGGCGGGCAGCTCCATGTAGGCGGAGCCGTCGGGCTCGACGGGCACGGTGCCGAGGATTCGGGCGAGCGTGAACGTGCCGCCCACGCTGATCGGCCACATGCCGCCGGAGAAGCTGATCGGCTTGGGGAGCTGCTCCAGGACGAGGAGCTTCTTGATCTCGCCCCGCTCGACGCCGGCCATGTTCCGCCCCTTGTAGACGTCGCCGAGCACGAGCCGGCCGGTCGGCTTGGCCAGGTCGATTTTTGGGGGGATGACTCGCTCGCGGCGTCGCGGCCGCAGCGGGCGGGGCTCGTGACACGTCAGCCCTTCCAGCTCGCGGGGGAGCTTGTAGACCAGCTCCGTGTCGCCCGCCCCGTCCATCACGTGAATACCCCGGTTGTCGGCCACCAGGAACCAGTCTTCGGAGAAGGGGTAGGGGTCGCGATAGTACTGGTTTCCCTGGCTGATCCGCCGGGCGGCGGCACGGGTGTCCGGTCCCGTGCTGGGATCGATCACGGTGATCGGTCCCATGTGGCCCGGGCGCCCGTGCCCCGGCGAGAACGACGCCACCACCTTGTTCGTGCCGGGGATCGGCTTGGGGTCGAGCATCGAGGTGTCGGGGAACTGGTTGCCGAAGTAGACCATCTGGCCGGTGCCGTCCGGGTTGGTGGTCCAGAGGTGATGGAAGCAGAACTGGCTGCGGTCGACGTACTCCCACCGCATGTAGACCACGCGGCCGTCGGGCAGTGGCCAAGGCGTGTTGTCGTGCTCGAGGCTGCTGGAGACCATGCGGAGGTTCGAGCCGTCGGCGTCGCACCGGTAGAGCGTGGCCACCGGCGTGCGGTAGCAGTTCACAAACCGCTTCGCCCGGCCGGACGAGAACATGATCCCCCCGTCGGGCAGGTAGGTGGGCTCGATGTCGTCGTATGGGCCGTCGGTCAATTGCACCAGCCCGGTGCCGTCCGGCCGGATCTCGTAGAGATGATAGTACGGCTGGCCGCCCTTGCGATAGGAGAAGAGGATCTTGCCCGCGTCGTAATGAACCTGGGGATCGCGCACGCCGCCTTCGGCATCGTCCAACAACACCGCCAGCTCGCCCGTGCGGAGGTTGTACCGGCACAGCCGCCCCCCGTCGCCGAACAGCCGAGGAATCTCTTCGTCCGGGATCCCATCCTGCGGCGGGTACTCGGGCACGCTGGCCGAATAGTAGCCGAAGTTGGCGTACCAGTGGTCGAAGCCGCAGACGCGCACGGCGAACACGATCTCGTCCACGTCGGCCATCGGGCCGGCGAGGAATTTGTCGAGAAGCGGCTCCGGCTCGGGCGTCTTGGGGGCCTCGCTGAGCAGGTTCTCCGGTTCCGGGGCCGGCAGCCCGGCGATCAGCACCGGATCGACCATCAGACCCTTGCCGTCCTTGTCCTGGAAGAACAGGCCCTTCACCTCGGCACCCTCCGAATACCCCAGCTCGGAAAGGTCGATGCCCACGGCCAGGGCCTTGAAGCCGTCCGGCGTGCCGATCCGGGAAAGCGGGCTTGCCTTGAAATCCCCCAACGACTGCGGGGCGCGCTGGAGCCGGTAGAAGTCGAACAGCCCGATCGATCGGGCCTGGGGATCGTCGAAATGGACGTCGTACGAGTTGATGGTGATCGATCGCAGCCCGGCCTCGAAGTGCAGGGGGACGACGTGGAACGCGTCGCCCTCCAACGGGCTGCCCTGCTCGCACTGGAACTCGAAGAAGACCACGTCGTCGCCCGGCAGGTTGACCACCGGCCGGTCGAACTCGACCGCAAAGCCGCCGGTGGCGTCGGGGCCGCTCAGCACCGGGTCCCGGTCGAGCGGGCTCGCCTGACCGCCCGGGTTGATCACGCCCGAGTTCAGCTTGCCGTCGCCGAGCAGGCCGAGCCGAGCCTGCGCACCGGGCGCGCCGGCGCCCGGCGGCGTGGCGACGTTGCTCCCGTCGGCCGACTTGAAATGCACCAGCCGAGCGCCGATCAGCTTGGCCGGATTGAAGATCGCCGGGCCCTTGCCCCGCGTGACGGTGACGCTCGTCAGCAGCGTCTCTTGGCCTGACGGCGCGGCCGTGTAGCCGGTGACCTCCGCGCTTGCCAGGCCCCCAAACCCCCCACATGCGACCCACGAAGCCAAGACCAGCCGCAGGGCCCTTGGAATCATCGTACCTCCTCCGCCGTTCGCGCTCGGGCGTCGTCGGCGATTTGCATGGTCTCATGACGTTCGCAGGCTCGGATGGAGCCGTCGGCGAACTCCCGGCGTAGCGGGCGCAAGCCCGGGAGCCGCCCGATACGCACGCTCTTGGCTTAGGCTCACCACGCTCCGGCTCGCCACCCGGACGAAAGGCTTACAAACCGTGCTACCCAGAATACTATAGTCGCGATCGGGGACTCGAGCAACGCGCACGGCGAGTGTCCGACGCCCTGCAAGATTCACGCGGCAGAGAGGGGAAAGAGGAGCGCGGAGAGATGTGGCCCATTCAGAAAAATCTGCAACATCAAACCTGGCGATCAGCTTTCAGCCATCAGCTCGCAGTTCCTGCGAACAGCGTTCTTGACGCGATTTCAGGCTGACAATCGATCGCTGATCGCTCACGGCTTACTGCAATCTACGTTGCATTCTTATTGGGAGGGCCATGCCGAGGAGGATGGTACGAGCCGTGCGCCCCGCACCTCGCTCGACACCCGATTCGGCTGCGCTTCAATCGTCGGGCTCGCCGGCCTCGGGCATGTTCAGCCGCGTGGCCGAGAATCGGGAGAGGATGCCGGTTGGATTAAAGACACCATACGATGTCTTGGGAATCCAGGGCCCTTCGGAGGACGCTTCGCCGGGCGGATTCAGCTCCAACTGCAAGTTGCCGCCCATCATCCAGATCATGGTCTCCAGCCGCAGGGTCAGCTCCTCGAGCGCCTGCGGGCTCTTGACCATCAGTTGCAGGTAGTCCCGATCGTGCTTCTCCTCGATTCGCTTGAGCGTCCCCTCGATCTTCTCCCACTCCTCCTGCCCTCGGTCGGCGATGGTACTCTCTTGGTTGCGATATGCGAGGATGTAGTACCGCATATCCATCAACTGGATGTAGACTCGCCGGACCTCTTTGAAGGAGCGGAGTTTGACGTCGTCCCAGTTGACCATGATCCGCCGCACCTCCGATATGTGAGGACCGCTGAGGTCCCGAGCCACGAGGCCGAACGGTAGGGCATGGCCGGTCCCGTGCTCCGACCGCTGCAAGCCCCCGGGGAACGTGATCGCGATGGAAGATTATAACCATTTCTCCAACCGACTGCACCTTCCCAGCGGGGGAAGTGGCGTCGCCCGTTGGTCGGCGTTCGTAACTCGCTGGCAGTAATGGACTTACAGAGACTCACTCCAGGTCGTCATCCTGGGTTCCCACGCACGCAGCTCCCATCTCGGCGCCCCGAGCCTCCGCTACCCAGCGTCGACGAAAACCGGATACAATGGCGATCCACGCTCCGGGAAACCGTAGATGGTGAGCGTCGACTTCTCCCGAGGGACCGCGATCATGCAACTGAGCCTCTTCTCCGTCAGCTACGCCGGCTTGTGGGGCCAACACGCC
>DATKZH010000170.1:0-39895 GCA_035528065.1 Thermoguttaceae bacterium
CGCAGCCGACCGCCGCCCAAACCCCGCCCGCGCCCGCCACCGACACCCAAACCACAACCGTCTACATCACCCGCACCGGCACCAAGTACCACCGCCCCGGCTGCCGCTACCTCCGCAAGAGCAAGATCCCCATTCCCCTCAACGAAGCGAAGAAGCACTACGAACCGTGCTCGGTGTGCAAGCCGCCGACGTGAGTGTGGCGGCCCGCGAGTTACCGATGAAATCACATATGAATGAAACTGACGACGGGAGGGAGATCGCCGAGCCATCGAACGATGAACACAGGAGCTTTGGCACCGCTCTCCCGGAAGCACTTGGACCCCGTTGCTCGACCTCCCGGAGACGGTGGGTCGCACAAAACCCAATGAGGAGGAATTGCTCATGACTTGGTCTGAACAAACAAGACAAGCTCTGCACCGCTGGCTCGCTCCGGATACGTGGCACAAGCGCCATCCTTTGGACGATGCACGCTTCTCAGTCTTTGTTGCCTCCGTCTGGAATGACGTGCATTCCCTGTGGGACGAGGCTGAGACGCGCGAGAAAATCGCTCGAGAGGCAATTGAGCTTCACCCGGAATGCGACGACTTGGCAAAGAAAGTGGCCGAGACGCGCGTCTCAGAAGGCACGGCGATTCTCGACTTTCTTTGCCACCTGCGCGACCACGGTCAGATGGGGCTTCTATCCCCGTAGCGCCAAGCTAGGGTCGGAGCCTCGAAATGGGGAAATGGGGGACAGTCACCTATTTTTTGGAACTGCTCAAGCAGGAATGTCACAGGCATCAAAGAGAGAAGGGGAGACCGTCCCCGCTTCCCCGCGCTTTTCTTGTCGGCCGACCATGGAAAGTAAAGAGATAGAAATAGGTGACTGTCCCCCTTTTATTTCTTCTCCTTTCTTCTCCCCCCTTTCTTCTCCTGGAGGTGCGATGGGAAGCTACATAACACGATACTGTACGTGCGGGGCCGTTCTCGAAAGTTTCTACGGTGGCAGTGCTAAGTTGACGGGAACACCATTTCTTGAGTGTCCTCGTTGTGGCAAGGTCTTCGACCGACAGCATGTTGCGACCGAGTGGGATCTAATGACCCCTGCTTTTCGAGCGGCAGTCAAGACCACCGCATTTGTCCGCAAGTTGCTCATTCTGGGCGCTTACATGCTCTTCGGAGTCTATGGCGTAGCCATGTATGTGCTGACACCGCCCGATCTGCTCGCAATGAATCATGCAGTACTGATAAGCATTTGGGTCGTCCTAGCGTTGCCTTTGTGTGCCTACTTCTACAGCCGGGATATTGGCGGCCAGATTGCGCGATCTCGGCAACGGATGGCAGACCCAAGTTACCGGGCGAAACTCATTGCCTTGGGCTACGCCAAGCACGACTCCTCTTGGAGAGAGTAGAGTCGAGAGGTGGCGCGGTGGGGTAGGCTTCGACATACTCTGGCTCGGGGTTTCCCCGTCTGTGTCTCACGAGTCGGAAATGGGGGAAATGGGGGACAGTCACCTATTTTTTGGAGTTGCTCGGGAAATGGGGGACAGTCACCTATTTTTTGGAGTTGCTCAAGCAGGAATGTCACAGGCATCAAAGAGAGAAAGGGAGACCGTCCCCGCTTCCCCGCGCTTTTCTTGTCGGCCGACCATGGAAAGCAAAGAGATAGAAATACGTGACTGTCCCCCTCTTCTGCCTGTCGTTCATCGGGTCGTGGGCTGCTTAGCGGGGCGCGGGCGAGGCGCAGCCTAGCGGTAGGGTGTTCCCAGGCAGAGCCTGGGAACAAGGGGCGGGGGCAGTCACCACGGGCGGACTGTCAACTCTTCACTCCGCACTCTTCACCCGCCACTCCCCACTCCCTTCTCCCCACCGTCATCTCCCTACTCCCTGGTCTTCACTCACATCTCCCCTCTCCCTCACGCCTTCGGCCCCAATCCCGCGATGCACTGGTCTTCGCGGATCACCTTGCGCGGCCCGCCGTCGATGCCGGTGGACCAGTCGTGGACGGCGGCGATGGATTCGAGGCGGTCGAGGATGCCGAGGGCTTTGGCCCGATCGTAGATCAACTGCCAGGCGCATTCCAGCTCGGGGTTGACCTCGCACTTGCCGTCGCGCGAGCCGCCGCAGGGGCCGTTGAACAGTCGCTTGGCACAGCGGGTGATGGGGCAGATGCCCGCAAACTCGCCCAGGCGGCAGTTGCCGCAGCCGAGGCACTTCTCCGTCCAAACGCCCTGCGACTCGAGGATGCCGATGAACTGCGTGTTGAGGCCGGGGTAGACGGGCGTTTGGGGGAACCGCTCGGCCAGGGCTTGGACGCCGGCGCCGCAGCCCAGCGAGCAGATCGCGTCGTAGTCGGCCACCGCGGGCGCCAGAGCGTCGATGAACGCGTCCTCGCACTGCCGCTCGATGGTGCACTCGTCGACCACGACGTTGGGGCGACCGATGAGCTTCAGCGACATCCGCAGCGCGGAGCCGAGGATGCCGGCCTCGCGCTCCCCGCCGGCCAGGCAGACGGTCACGCAGGTGCCGCACCCCACGAGAAGCACCCGGTCGTGGTCCTTGATCATGTCGCGGATTTCCGCCACGTTCTTGCGGTCGGCAACGATCATTCCTGTTCTCCTGCGTGCGAGGCCTCGGCCTCGCGGGTCATCTGGGCAACATGTTGTTCGGTGCTCTGGCGATCCCGCCGCAACGGGCTGGGGCCCAGCCGGGCGAGCCGCTCGGTCATCTCCGTAACGATCTCGGCGAAACGGCCCCCTTCGGCCGACGAGAGGTTGAACATCTCCAGGCGCTCGGGCTCCAGGCCGATTTCCGCGAGCAGCTTCTGGGCCCGCTCGACCCGCCGCCGTGCGCGGAGGTTGCCTTCGAGGAAGTGGCAACCCCCTTCCAGACAGCCGGCCACGATCACCCCGTCAACGCCCCGCTCGAACGCCGCCAGGATGTGGTCGACTTCCACCTTGCCGGTACACGGCAGCCGCAGCACGCGGACGTTGTCGGGATACTCGATGCGCATCGAGCCGGCCAGGTCGGCCGCCGCGTACGCGCAGTAATGGCAACAGAAGGCGAGGATCAATGGTTCTTGGTTAGTCATCGTGCTCGTCCACGCTGGGCCGACGTGGCGCCGGCCGGTCAATTTGTACCGTCTCGTGCCCGGGCTTATCGCGTGCCCAGGCTCTGCCTGCCCAAGCGAGGCAGAGCCTCGCGTTAGTGCGTTCCCAGGCGGAGCCTGGGAACGAGGGTGTTGTTCACGACTCGCCCCGTTCAACGTTTACGACTTGTGCCACCGGGGCGGTGCGACGCCGACCTGATCGAGGTGCGTCAGTTCGACTTCGTGGTGCTCCAAGTCCGGTGCCAGCAAGTTGTCCATCGCGCCGAGGATCTGGGCGTCGATGTAATGGCGCAGCGTGATCGCCTTGGCGGGGCACTCCGCGGCGCAACTGCCGCAGCCCATGCAGACCGCCCCTTGCACTTCGGCCTTGTTGTTCTCGTCGATCCGCGGGGCCATGTACGGGCAGACGTGTACGCAGGTCATGCAGGAGACGCACTTGTCCGGATCGACCCACGCCGTCATCCCGCCGACGGGCATCTCCTTTTTCGAGAGGATCGACGCCGCCCGGCCGGCCACCGCCGTTGCCTGGGCGATCGCCTCGGTGATGAACTTCGGCGCGTGCGCCGTCCCACACAGAAACAGCCCCTCGCTGGCGAAGTCGACCGGTCGCAGCTTCATGTGCGCTTCGAGGAAGAACCCGTCGGCGTTGAGCGGCACGCGCAGAAGCTCCGAAAGCTCCTGCCGATCCGCCCGGGGAACCATCGGCGCGGCCAGCACGACCAGGTCCGGCTCCAATTCGAGGTCACGTCCGAGCGACGGCTCGCGAACCCGCAGCCGGAGCTTGCCGTCCAATTGCAGCTCCGGCGGCGCTTCCGGATCGTAGCGGACGAACAGGACCCGCTTCTCTCGGGCCTCCCGATACGCCGCCTCGCGGAAGCCGTAGGTTCGCATGTCCCGGTAGAGGACGAGGATTCGGGCGCGAGGGTACCGCTTGCGTAACTCCAGGGCGTTCTTGACGGCCGTCGTGCAGCACACGCGGCTGCAATAGGGGCGCTCGTCGTTGCGCTGCTCGACGCACTGAATCATCGCGATCGTGGCCGCCTGGGGGAGTGCCAGCCCGCCGCGTCCCAGGCGATCCGACAGCTCCAACTGGGTGAGCACGCGATCGCTCTTTCCGTAGCCGTAACTCTCGGGCTTCTGCTCCGTGGCCCCGGTCGCCACGACGACCACGCCGTGCTCGACGCGGCGGCTCTCGTCCCGCGAGTTGATCGTCGACGTGAAAGTGCCGATGTGGCCGTTTACCTGGGATACGGCAGAACCGAGATAGACCGTGATCCGCGGGTGGGATTCGATCCGCCGGATCGTCTGGGCGAGGAAGGCCCGGACGTCGCCGCCGTCGAGCGTGGTGTGGAGGTGGCGGATCGTGCCGCCTAGTTGGCCCGCTTTCTCGACGAGATGGACGGGGAAGCCCTGATCGGCGATCGCCAGGGCCGCGGTCATCCCGGCAATCCCTCCGCCGACCACCAGCGCGGCGTTCTTCACTGGGACCGTCTCCTCGCGAAGCGGCATCAGCCTGGCCGCGCGGCCCGTGGCCATCCGAACCAGGTCGATTGCCTTTTCGGTGGCCCTTTGCGGCTGCCCCCGGTGGACCCAGGAGCACTGGTCGCGGATGTTGGCCATCTCGATCAGGTAAGGATTGAGGCCGGCGTCGCGGAGCGTGTCGCGGAAGATGGGCTCGTGGGTCCGCGGCGTACACGAGGCGATCACCACGCGGTTGAGCCGGCGCTCCTGGATCGTCCGCTTGATCGACTGCTGGCTGTCGTCGGCACAGGTGTACACGTTGCGCTCGGCGAAGGCGACGTTCGGCATCTCGCGCGCGGCCCGGACGACCCGCTCCACGTCGACCACCGAGGCGATGTTCGAGCCGCAATGGCAAACGAAGACGCCGATCCGCGGCGGCTCGTCGGTGACCTCGCGCTCGGGGGGGTAGGTCTTCGTTCGCACGCGCGAGCCTCGCGCCGGGGCCAACAGGGCCATGGCCCGACCGGCGGCCGCGCTGGCCTGCATCACCGTGTCCGGAATGTCCTTGGGCTCCTGAAACGCGCCGGCGACGAACACGCCGGGCCGGGAAGCGTCCAACGGGCAAAGCTCCTCGGTCTCGGCGAACCCCCAGCGGTTGAGCTTCAACCCGATCCGCTCCGCCGACTCTCGCAGCGACCCGCTCGGCTCCAGGCCGACCGAGAGCACGACCAGGTCGAACTCCTCCTCGACCTGCCGGACGCCGTCGTCGACGTAGACCAGCCGCAGGTTCTTCGTTTTGGGCATTTCGTACGTCCGGGAGATGAAGGAGCGGACGTAGCGGACGCCCAGTTGGCGCTTCGCCCGCTCGCAGTAGCGGTCGAAGTCTTTGCCGAACGCGCGGAGATCGAGGAAGAAGATGGTTACGTCGAGCTCCGGCTCGTGCTCCTTGGCGAGGATGGCTTCCTTCGTGGCGGCCATGCAGCAGACCGAGGAGCAGTAGTCGTTGCCGCAGCCCGAATCGCGTGAGCCGACGCACTGGATGAACGCCAACCGCTTGGGCTTCTCGCCGTCCGAGGGGCGCACGACGTGTCCGCCCGTCGGACCGGAGGCCGAGAGGATCCGCTCGAACTGCACGTTGGTGAGCACGTTGGGGGCGAAGCCGAAGCCGAACTCGCCGCGGCGGGTCGCGTCGAACGCTTCAAAGCCGGGCGTGAGCACCACGGCTCCGACCTCCAGCTCGATCGAGGTCTCCTCCTGGTCGTATTCGATGGCCCCCGCCTGACAGACCTCGGCGCAGAGCCCGCACTCCCCCGTGCGGAAATGGACGCAGTTCTCCCGGTCGATCACCGGCACGCGGGGCGACGCCTGGGGATGGGCCAGGTCGATCGACGGCCGGGCCGTGAGAAACTGATCGTAGCCCGTCCGGTGCGGCTTGGGCCGGCGCGACGTGATCGTCGCCAGATCGACGGCGCCGGTCGGGCACACGATGGCGCAGGCCCCGCACGCCTGGCACTGATCGCTGGGCTCGCCGAACGGCGTGGTCACTTCTCGCGTCGCGCCGCGGCCGAACAAGCTGATCGCGCCCCGGCCCATCAGGTCGCTGCACACGCGTACGCAAAGCCCGCAGAGAATACACTTCCCCTCCTCGGCCGGTTCCAGTGCCGTGGACGCGACCCCGAGCCCGGCGGCGAACTCGGCCAGCTCGCTCGATTGGGGAGCCTGGGCCAAGAGCAATTCGAGAACCGTCCGCCGCGACTCGCGCACTTGTTCCGTATCGGTGTGGACGACCAGGCCGGGCTCAACCGGGTAGCTGCATGAGGCCACCTGCTTCGGCCCCCGAGGCGTGTCGATCTCCACCAGACACACCCGGCACGCCCCGTAGGGCGACAGCCCGCGGAAATGACAGAGCGTCGGAATCGCGATGCCCATCTGCCGCGCGGCGTCGAGGATCGTCGTCCCCGAAGCGACTTCCACCGGGCGACCGTCGATCGTCACGACAACCTGATTCGACGAAGTTCCATCCACTATCGGTCTCCCACAAGCTCTTCGACCGCTGGGCGGGCGTTCTCGAATCGGCACGCGCCGGCGGGGCATCGCTTCTCATGGACGTGCATCTCGAACTCCTCGCGAAAATATCGTAGCGCCGTGAGCACCGGTTCCGGTGCCATGGCGCCGAGCCCGCAGAGCGACGCCGACTTCACCGTCCCGGCCAGCCGCTGGAGGATCGCCAGATCATCGGGCGTGGCGGTGCCGTTGCAGATCCGCGTCAGGAGGCGAAGCATGTGCCGCGTGCCCTCGCGGCAGGGGGTGCATTTGCCGCACGACTCCTCCGCGAAGAACCCGACGAGGAACCGGGTCATGTCGACCATGCAGGCGCGGTCGTCGAGCACGATGATTCCGCCGGTGCCGATCGCGTCGGCGGCCGCGACCAGGCCCGGATCGTGAAGCATCGACGCGGGGATGCACCCCTTCGCGGGTCCGCCGGCCTGGACGGCCTTGAGCGGCCGGTCCCCGGCGGGTCCGCCGCCGATCTGGAAGACGATCTCGCCGAGCGTCGTGCCGAAGGGGACTTCCACCAGCCCCTTGTTCTTGACCGCCCCTTCCAGCGAGAAAACGGTGGTTCCGGGGCTGCCCGGGATGCCCATCGCCTGGTACCAGTCGGCGCCGCGGGTGAGGATGGGCGCGACGCCGGCCCAAGTCTTCACGTTGTTGACCACCGTCGGTTTTCCCTGCAATCCTTCGACGACGGGGTAAGGGGGCCGATTGCGGGGCTCGCCGGCACGCCCCGCGAGGGATTCGATCAGGGCGGTCTCCTCGCCGCAGATGTAGGCCCCGGCCCCGCGGCGAACCTCCACCCGGAACGACCAGCCGCTGCCGAACAAGTCGTCGCCCAGCAGGCCGTAGCGCTCCGCCTCGGCGACGGCGTGCCGAAACGTCTCCAGGGCCAGGGGATACTCGTCGCGGACGTAGACGAACCCCTGCTCCGCGCCTACGGCATACGAGCCGATGATCATCCCCTCGAGGATCGCGTGCGGATCGCCCTCGAGCACACTCCGGTCGGCATAGGCGCCGGGCTCGCCTTCGTCGGCGTTGCATATCACGTACTTGGCCTCGCCCTCGGCCTGGCGGGCGAGCCGCCACTTCTGCCCCGTGGGAAACGCCGCGCCGCCCAGGCCGCGGAGCCCCGATCGCGAGATCTCGTCGATCACCTCGTCCGGAGTCATCCGAGTGAGCGCCCGGAGGGCCCCGCGGTAAGCGCCCCGCGCAATCGCCTCGTCGAGGGCCATCGGGTCGATCGAGCCGCAGTTGCGAAGGATCACCTTCTTCTGCGGACGATAGAAATCCAAGTTGGGCCACTCGGGGACTTCTTCCAGCTTGGCTGCCATTTCGGCCGAGCAGGGATACTCGTGGACCTCGCCGGTGGAAACGTTCTCCTCTCGGGCAAAGCGGCCCAGGGCCGTCTCGAGCCTCAGGTCTCCCGCGGAGGCGTACGACGACAGCAGATCCCGGGTTTTCTCGGGAGTCATGTCGGCGTAGCCCACCCGCGGCCCGTTGGGGAGCACGATATCCAAGAGCGGCTCGCGCGCACACAGACCGATACAGCCGGTTCGGGCGACCGTGGCATCGAGCCCCAACTCTTCCACGCTCCGGAGGGCCGCCGCTTCGACTTCCCTCGCCCCCACGGCCACTCCGCAACTGGCCGAGCCGACGAGGATCTTCAAGTGATCGGGGTAGAGCGCGGCCTGCCCGATGGCGGCTGTCCGATCGAGGTCCGCGGCGGTGCGTATGCGAGCGCTCATTCGAACTGCTCCAGGATCTCCGGGACCCGGTCGGGATTCACGTTGCCGAAGCTGCGGCCGTCGATCCGCATGGCCGGCGAAAGGGCGCACAGTCCGAGACACCGCACCGTGCGCAGGGTGAAACGTCCGTCCTTGTCGGTCTCGCCCTCGCCCGCGCCAATCTCCCGCTCCAGCCGCTCCCGGAGGGCCCGCGAGCCTTGCGCGTAGCACGAGGTCCCCACGCATACCTCCACAATGTGCCGCCCGACCGGCTCCAGTCGGAACGCGTCGTAGAACTTGGCCACCCGCAAGATCTCGGCAAGCGGAACTCCCCAACGGCACGCGAACTGTTCCAGGATCGGGCGGGGGAGATACCCGTGGGCGCGGTGAATGTCCTGGAGAACGGGCATCATGGCTCCGAGCGATTCTTGGCGGCGCGCGAGGATCTCATCCAGCTCGGCGCGGCGTTCGGCGTCGAGCTCTCGGCCGGGCCGAAAGGGCTCGGGAGGCTGAGGGACGTTGCGGACCGGGCAGGCCTCCCAGCAATCGCCGCAGCCGGTGCACTTTTCGGCGTTGACGCTCCTGGGGCGCTCACGCACCTCGACCCGAAAATGGCCCGCCTCGCCGTCGAGCCGGACCACGTCGGCCATGGTCAGGACGTCGATGTTCAGGTCGCGGATGCACTCCACCAGCTTCGGCGAGATGATGCAGGTGGCGCAGTCGCCGGTGGGGAAGGTCTTGTCGAGACGGGCCATGCCGCCGCCGATCGTGGGGCTCTCTTCAACCAGGTAGACGCGAAATCCGGCCGCCGACAGGTCGAGTGCCGCCTGGATTCCGGCCACGCCGCCGCCGCAGACCAACACGGCCCCGCACGGCTCTTGCCCGTCGGATCCCAAAGCGGCGTCGGAAATGGCCTGGCTATTGGTAATCATCGCGCTCTTCCACGGAATCGGACACGATAAATGAAAATGAATTCGACAGGATAACGGGATGATACGGGATGAAGAAGGAAAGGGAGAGAGAGGACCTTGCGTGCGTGCAAGGTGCGTTTCCTACTGTCAGGCCATCTTGTTCATCCTGTCATCCTGTCAAGTCTCCCATCGCCAATCCTGTTCCCGTTAGCAGCGAATCGGCGCTCACCGTGAGCGCTTCGAGGCCGAGCTGTTTGGGGGCCAGCCCGAGGGCAAGCCCCAGGAGTTGCGTGACGTAAAGGGCCGGGGTGTCGGGCAGATCGCCGTGAGCTTTCCCGGCGTCGGCCTGCCGGAGATCGAGATTGACCTGGCACAACGGGCAGGCGACCGCCAAACACTCGGCGCCGGCCTCGCGGGCCATGGAGATCAGCTTGTGGCTCAGCCGGCCGACCACGCCCGCATGGGTCATCGAGAGGCTCGCCCCGCAGCATTCCGTCTTCAGCGGCCACTCGACCGGCTCCGCTCCCACCGCTTCCAACAGGTCTTCCATCGAGCGGGGGTGCTCCGGGTCGTCGAAGGCGACGACCTCGGGCGGGCGCGTCAGCAAACACCCGTAGTAGCACGCCACGCGAAGCCCGGTAAGCGGCCGCTTCACTCGATGGCGAATCTCCGCGGTGCCCACGTCGTTCACCAGCACGTCGAGCACGTGGCGAACCGGCACGCCGCCGTCGTACGCCTGTTGCGTAATCCGTTGCGTGCGTGCGCGTTCCTCCGGATCGTTCCGGATTTTGTGATTGGCCGTGCGCAGCCGGGCGTAGCACGAAGCACACGCGGTCATCACGGGCAGGCCCATCGCGTGCGCCTTTTGCAGATTCACGACCGGCAGCGCCGTGGCCAGCGAGGCGCTGGTGGTATGGGCAGGCGTCGATCCGCAGCAGACCCAATCGGGGATCTCTTCCAGCTCGACGTCCAACGCGCGCGAGACGGCCCGCGTCGAGCGGTCGAAGTCCCAAGCGGTCGATTCGAGGCTGCAGCCGGGGAAATACGCGTACTTCACCGCTTCTTGTCCTCCTCTTCAGCCCGGCGGAAGATCTCTCGCAGCCGCTTGGCCTCGCCGCTTCGCTTGGGCAAGAGCGAAATCTTCCCCTTGGCCAGCATTCGGGGGAACTTGTCGACGTCGGAGAAGAGGTCGCCGCTGCGGAGCTTGTACGCCGCCATCATCCCCAGCTCGAACACGCGACCGTGCCGGCGAACGCTCCCGAGGAACGAGCGGTTGAACTTCTCGCCGCGTGCGTCGGGAATCGCCACCTTCCGCTCGACGGCCATCATCCGCAGGGCGTCCATCACGGCGGCGGCGTCGATCCCCATGGGACATCGCGTGGTGCAGGCTTCGCAAGACGCGCAGAGCCAGATCGCCCGCGACTCGAGCACCGCCTGCTCCTCGCCGAGATGCACCAGACGCATGATCGGGCTTGCGAGCAAGTCCATTTCCGGCGCGGTGGGGCAGCCGGTCGAGCACTTGTGACACTGGAAGCACGCACTGACCGGCGAGCCGCTGCGGCGCTCGACTTCCTCCACGAAGGTCGTGTCTTCCCACAACAGCGTGTCGGCCACGACTACTCTCCAGACCGGTAGGGTGGGTCGAGGTACGAGACCCACGTGCAATTTCTGTAGATCGATTATGGGACGCGTGGGTCCCGTACCTCGACCCACCCTACGGATTGCAGGTTGACCACGGCTAGTCTCCCGTCCCTTCCAGCTCGGCTTCAATCTCGATATCTCTGCGGGGTACCACCTTCCGGTAGACTTCGTGCGGCTTTCGCAGGACTCCATCCACCGTCAACAGATCGCGCTGGACCTGGATGCCGAACAGCCGCTCGTTTTCGCGGAGGTAGGGGAGGATCAGCTTCCAGTCGGCGTCGGAGAGCGGCCGGTAGGCTCCGGCGTTGAGCTGCTCGTCGACGAGCGTCTGCTTGGGATCGCGAACGTAGATCGCGCCCCCCGAGGCGAGCGACAGCAGGTTGCTCCCCGGATAGGGCAGATCCAAAGGAACCCAATTGCCGTCGGCGTCGAACCGCAGCCCGTTGACGATAGCGAACCCGCCCCCGCCGAGCGGATCGCCCGCCATGAACGACTCGGCGAGAAAGTCCAGCGCCGTGCCGTTGATCACCGTCTTGGGCCGCCCGACGGCGTTGACCATCGGCCGTCCGGCGGCGCCGCCCATCACGTAGAACTCGCCGCCTTTGGCGCCGTAGAGGAACGTCTGTCCCACGTCGCCGTAAACGACCAGCTTGCCCCGCTTGGCGATCTGGCAGAGCTGGTCCTGGGCGTGTCCGTGGACGTAGCACTCCAGTCCGTCCATGCCCGAGGCGAGGTAGTCGCCCGGGTTGTCGTAACAGTCGACGCGCAAGCCCTCGGTCGCCGGGCCGAACCCGGCGGCGTGAAACCGCGTGCCCCGCGTGTTGTAGTGGATGATGCGTCGCCAGCCGAGCTCGTAGGCGCGGATGGCGAGCGCGGCGTCGCAGTCGGGGCCCTGGGGCTCGAAGCCGTGGGCGTCGACCAGGAGCGTGGTTTCGTCGCCTTCCGGGCCGCGGAGCTTGTCGCGGGTCCGCCGGGTAACGCGAAGGTGCGTGCCGGACGGCGGCTTGTGGCAGAGCGGCTGGGCCTCGAAGACCTTCTCCAGCCCGCCGCGAAGGATCGTGAGCACGGAGCTCCGCTTCTTCTCGCCCGTCGGATATCGGCGATCGAGCGAGAGCGTGAGCGCCTCAATTCCCAACGCCGGATTTTCGCCGGCCGTGCGACCGGCGACCTGGTCGACAAACCACCGCAGGCGGTGGTAGTCCATCGCGTCGAGCCGGTTGCGGAGATGAAGGAACAGGGCCTCGGCGTCCTCGTTCCCGATCGCCTCTTCGATCGCGGCGAGGTCCTCGTCGGTTTTGGACGGGGCCACAAACGGCACGGAGAGGTCGCCGTGGACCTGGCCCGGCAGCGTGGAGACGGGCGTGCCGAACTTGTCGGTAACGCGCAGGGTGTAACGTCGTCCGTTGCCTTGGCCGCTCGCCGGGCGGACGGCACACGGCGTGTGCCTGCTACCAGAGGGCGAGACCGTAAGCAGAAACGCGCCGCCGTCGGCATAGCTTCCGCCGCGGGCGTTCCAATACTGGTCGGCCACGGGGGTGAATCGCTTATCCTCGCCGGCCAGGCTGGTCAAGGTGGCGTCGATTGCCTGTTTCTCCGAGCAGATCAGCCCGATGGAGACCTCGCCCTCCTGAAGCGCGAACACCTGGGGCCGGAGCATGGCCGTGTCGGTGATGCCCACGAGTTGGAACTCACCGGTTTCGGCCAGGCTCCGGGCGATGATGAAGAACCAGGGGCCGTCCGGCGAGCCGTGGACGTGCGTCGCCTGGATCTGACGGTAGATTCGCTGTTTGTCGACGGGCAGCCGGTCGAAATCGAGCTCGGTGGTGGGCGCGAGCGCTTCGATGATGTACTCGACCGGGTACTTGTAGACACGGCTCCAGAGGTCGAACAAGAGCACGGAGACCTCGGTGTCGGTGAGGAACCGCGGAAAGATGTTCCGGCCGGCCAGGTACTCGCAAACGGAGTGGTAGTTGGCAAAGTCGCCGTTGTGAACCAGCGCCTCGTTGAGCCCGACGAACGGGTGCGCCCCGCCCGGGTGCCAAACGCGGCCCTTGGTCGGATACCGCTGGTGGGCGATCCACACGTGTGCCCGCATGTCGGGCATCCGATAATACTGAACGGCCGCCTCGGCGTACCCCACGATTTTCACCACCACGAGATTCCGCGAATGCGAGAGCACGAACGCCCGCTTGTCGCCCAGCGAGGCGTAGAACTCGTCGTTGAGCCGGATCGAGCTCTGGTAGATGAACTCGTCCTCCAGCTCGCGGTCAGAGAGACCGGTCAGCCCCTTCTCTTCGGCGAAACGGGCGAGCACGCCCGGCTTGACGCGGACGAAGTAGCGGGCCACGTCGGGCGGCCGGACCTCCAGGAGCGGCACGTCGCGGTAGTCGTCGACCGTCCCGATCAAGCCGCCCTGGTCCACGTCGAAGTAGGGCGCGATGCACTTCTTCTCCACGTCGCCTCGCGCCGCGGGGTCCAGCAGGGCCACTTGGAGGATATAGTCTTCCTCGAGGACTTTGCGCGACACGCCGAGGTCTTCCGGGACCATGCCGCACGCGGCAATCCCGCCGCCTTTCCCGTTCCCACGATTCCGCATCTGGATCGAAGGCTCGTAGATGTGCCGCCCGCCCACGGGAATGGAACACGCGAAGCCGGTCACCCCGCAGCCGCCCTCGGCCTCGGGGGACTGGCGAAACCATTCGCCTCGGGGACGCAAGTCGGCCCGGGCGCGGCGGAAGGCTTCCGCGCGGGCGAATGCGGATCTCGGGGAGCTCAGGTTGTTGGTGTTCATCGGGGCGTTGGGTTGCCGTTCTGTGGATCGCAGGTGGCGTGACGGGACTGGAGGATCGACCGGGCGAAGCCGCAAGCGGCTAAGGGTTTGACTTGGGATCGTTTGGTTCCACGCGGTTGTCGTAGTCCAGGTGGATCAGCAGGTCGGTGCGTCCGCGCAGGGACGCCACCGAGTCGAGCCCCAGGCGGTAGAGGATCTCGACGAGCATCTCCCGCCATGCGTTGTACAGGTTGACCAGCCGCTGCGTGGCCCACTGGATGGAGACCATGGGCATCAGCTCCGGGTCGGTGGTGGTGATGCCCCGGGCGCAGCCGCGTCCGCTTTCGCAGTTGCCGCAACGGATGCAACCCATGGCCGCCAGCTCGGCCGTGCCGAGGACCACGCCGTCGGCTCCCAGGGCGATGGCTTTGACCATGTCGGCGGGCGTGCGGATGCCGCCGCTGGCAATGACGGTGATCTGGTCGCGGATCCCTTCGTCGACGAGGAACTGGTGCACGCGGTGGATCGCGTACTCGATCGGCATGGCGATGTTCTTCTTGGCGATATTGGGGGCGGCGCCCGTGCCGCCGTAGCTGCCGTCGAGATGGACGATGTGCGCCCCGGCGTAGTAGGAGCCGACGGCCACCATGTCGACGTCGACCGGCGTGGATACCTTGGCCGAGAGCAGCGCCTTCGGGTTCACGTGTTCGATCCAGTCGAGGTGCTTCCGGTGATCTTCGACCGAGTAGATGCTGTGGAACGGGAACGGCGAGAAGAGCGACGTGCCCACGACCGCCTCGCGCATGGCGGCAACCGGCGGCGTGTTCTTGTCGCCCAGCAGGTGGCCGCCCAGGCCCGGCTTCGCCCCTTGGGCATACTTGAACTCGACGATCCGGGCCCGCTGGATCGTCTCCTCGCGGACTCCGAACAGCCCCGTGGCCACCTGGGTGATGACGTGGTCCTTGTAAGGGATCCACCGTTCGATGTACCCGCCTTCGCCGGTGCTGGTGAACGTGTTCCACGCCTTGGCCGTCCGGGCCCGGCCCAACAGGACGTGTGTGCTGGTCGAGCCGAACGACATCCCGCCGCCGTACCAGGGGACGTCGATCGTGATCTTCGGCCGGCGGTCGCTGCGGCGGTTGAGCACCAGTTCGGTGGAGATCTCTTCGCGGCGAAGTTGCTTGGGGAGCGACTCGGGAAAGCGGAATCGCAGGCGATCGAACCCGCCGCCCGAAGCGCCGATCTCGCTTTCCAGATGAGGGCCCGGCGCGTGGCCCGTCTCGGCCATCTGCCACGTGCCGGCCAACAGGTCGGGCGTCCAGCGGGAGTCGCCGATCGTCTTGAAGGCCGGGTTCTCGGCCATGGAGAGGGCACCGGCCGGGCAGGCGCCGATGCAGTAGTCGCCGGTCCGGGCACAGTCGGGCCCGACGCAGCGGTAATCGAACGGCCGCTGCATCTGCCGGTAGCCCTCCGGGCGCACGTGGACCCCGTATTGGCACGTCTGGACGCACCGTCCACAGGCAATGCACTGCGACGCCCGATGGATGCTGAACTTGCCGATCTCGTTGCGATAGCGGGGCAGGGCAGGGCGGACCTGGCGCGAGACCTCCGCAAACTCGGGGCGCGAAACGAAGTCTTCGACCGACTGGGGCTCGGATCGGGGAATCGTGGATGCCATGTTACTTGCCGTCGTTGCCGATTTCTGTGCTGGCGCGACTGGCCGCCGGGGCTTGGGGCCGGTTCTCGCCTGAATCGATGCGCTTGCCAAAAAGCCGGCCGAACGTCTCGCGCTCCAGATCCTCGAAGAACATGCAGCGGCCGGTCTCGCCTCGCAGACGACGCGCCTCGCGAAGCCCCATCGCGCCCATGAGCTCGATCAACTGCTGGTGCCAGGCTCCCATCAGGTTGACGACTCGGCGGATGGCGTAGCGCGGCTCGACGTCGTCCAGGGCGATCGGGCAGATCTCGCCGCGATCACATTCCCCGCACAGCCGACACTCGAGCGCCAGGCCGAGGGGAACGTCGACGGCCACCAGGTCCGCGCCGCAGATGATCGCCTTGGCCACGTGCTCGGCCAGGGCGATCCCGCCGGAAGCGGAGAGCGTGACCAGGTCGCGGGTCCCCTCCTTGACCAAGGCCCCGTGGACCTCACGGAGCACGTCGCGCAGGTGTCGAGGCTTCGCAGGGGCCTCCTCGCGCCCATGGGAGTCGAAGACGACGTGGATCACTTCCGCCCCCTGGTCGACAAGCTCGATAACCCGCTCGGTGACCGTTGGCGTGGCCGGCACGCGGATCGCGACGATCTGGTCGGCGTTCTTCTCCTTGAGCGACGCCTGAACTGCCATGACGTCGTGACGATCGGACACCATCACCATGGCCGCCGCGGTCATTGCGTCACTGGCGCCCGACTGAGGGTCTTCCAGCCAAGGGACGACGTGATCCTGCTCGACGGACGTCCCGGGCGGCACGTCCCGGCCGCGGATCACCGAGAAGAGCCCGATTTCGCCGGCCGCCCTGGCGATCGACGAAACGACCTTGCCGCGACGCCACCGCGGGGGAACCACGTCGAACATCACCGGCAGCGGGCTTTCCAGAAGCGGCGGCGGGCTGACGCCGAGCCGGCCGTCGGCCAGCGCGAGGTGGGCGAGCTTCCGGCCGACGTCGACCGAGGTGTTGATGTACTCGCGTCCGTGGATTCCGTCGCGCGTGGGGCGGACGATTTCCGACATGTCGGTCCACATCGCGTCAAAGCCGCGACCGGAGAATGGACCGCCGTAGCCCGCCCCCGACACCGGAATCCGGCCCGTCTCCGCCTGGAACCACGTGGAGAGGACGATCTCGGGCGTGTAGTACGCGTCGCCCAGTCGCTCGTATTCCGGGTTCATCACCCGCGTGAGGATTCCTTTCGTGCAATCCTGCACGCACGTGAGGCAGCCCTTGCACTGGTAGATATAGTCCAAATACCCGGTCTCGTCCCGGAGCGTGTCGGCCTCGCTGCGGTAG
Source organism: Thermoguttaceae bacterium (assembly GCA_035528065.1). GTDB lineage: Bacteria > Planctomycetota > Planctomycetia > Pirellulales > Thermoguttaceae > DATKZH01. The sequence continues at coordinate 16,653 of DATKZH010000170.1, forward strand.
AAGCCGTAGACGCAGCCTCGCTTCACGCAATTGTGGCAGCCCGCGCAGTCCTCGCGCCAATCGACGATCCCCAGCTTGCCGACGGGGCGGACCCGGGGCGGAGCCGGCTCGGTGTGGATGTGGTACTTGGCGGGCATGGCTAGTCGATCCTCAGTCCGGACCTCTCCATCAGCTCCAGGGCTGCGTCGTGGTCGTCGCCGGCAGAGATCTGGAAGCCGCCGAGGCCCTCGATCTCCGAGAGCCGCTGGATGGTCTCGGTCGCCAGGTCGATCCCGGCGGAGCGCTGGGCGCCTTGGCCGGCTGCCGAGGCGATCCGCTCGACCACGGCGTCGGGCACCCGGGGATCGGGACGGCTCGCGGCAAACTCCCTTGCCTCTTCGCCGCTTCCGAGCACGCGAATCCCGGCCAAGATGGCGACCCGCTGGGGGAGACCGCGCTCGGAGACTTCGTTCCACCAGCGATCGAACCGATCCAGATCGAACACGGGATCGGTGATCAGAAACCGTGCTCCGGCCGAGGCTTTCTTGGCAAGCCGCAGCACTTGCAGCTCGAGTGGATCGGCGAAGGGAGACGCTGCGCCGCCAAGACAGACCGGGCCGAATCCGTTCACGCCCTCTTCGCCCACGAGGCGGCCGTCGGTCGCCAGATCGGCAAAGGCCGCAAGAAGCTGAATCGAATCGACGTCGAAGACGTTCTTGGCCGCCCGGGGGCGCGAGAGCGTCTGGTGGGTCCCGCTGGTGCAGAACACGTTGCGAATGCCCAACGCGTGGGCTCCCAGGCAATCGGAGACCAGGGCGATGCGGTTTCGGTCCCGGGTGACGACGTGGAGGATCGGCTCAACGCCCGCCTCGTTCACGAAGGAAGCGGCCACCAAGGCCGACATGCCGATCCGCTCACGGTTGTCGCTGACGCCCAGGGCGTGGACCTTACCGGCGTAGCGTTTCGCGACGTCAACGACGGGCGCCGGATCGACTCCCCGCGGCGGCGACGTCTCCGCGACGAGGATCGGCTCTCCGGATTCGATTCGCTGGTGAAACCCCGTCTTCTCTTCGGCCATCTTTGGGTGCCTTCGACTTCTGCGTCTTGACCGTTTTGCGTGCTGACGGTTCCGCGTCTTGACCGTCCTGAGTCCTGGCCGCTCTAAGCTTCGATCGTCGCGTCCCGGGTTTGCGCGCGGATGGGGGAGGGCCCGAGGGCGCAAATCCGGCCGACCACGTCGCGCACCAGGCCGTGCAAGCGGTCCGCCGGATCGTCCGACGAGTAGTGCAGAAGCTGGGCCCGTTCCGGCTCGAGCCCGATCTCGGCCAGCAGCCGGCGAATCGTGCCGATCCGCACTTGCGCACGGTAGTTGCCCTGCGCCAATTGGCACTCGCCCTTGGGACAGGCGACGACGCAAAGACCGTACGCTCCCCCCTCCAACGCATGAAGCAGGTATTGCCCGTCCATCTTCCCGCTACAGGGGACCTCGCGCACCACCACGTGGACACCGTCCTGGCCCCATTGACGCGGCAAGCGTCCGCCGTGCGGGATGCAGTTCGTACACACGTACACGATCACGTCTGGGCACACGCGCTGCACCGTCCTACCTCCCTGGCCTTCTTGACACGGGGCGCGGCGACGAAACCAGAACGCGATAATCGCGCCTCTGCCGATCGGCCGCCTTACCATTCAGGCGAGCGACACTCTTGGGGCGAGCGACTGCGAAGCACAGGCAACTCGCCATTCGGCGCAAGCACCGCAGGGCCGCGCGAAGACTCCGCCAGAACGTTGGCAAAGTAAGAGGCCCATTCTACTACCGGGTTCAGTATAAGTAAAGGGGTTATTAATGCGATAATGACTATTATCTATGCTAATGACATGTCTTGTCGCAAGATCGCATTTTGTTGGGGGATCGGAGCATAGGCGGTTTCCCAGAGCGTGCGAGCCGTTCCGATCGAGGCCGGTCCGATCGTGTGCGACCGACGTACTTGGGGACGATCGCCGGTTGGCTCATCTGGACAACAAGAGCCACTGCGGCCGTATAGTCCGACGAGCGATGCGAAACCCACCCCTATAGCGAGGGGTTCTGGCTGCCAGAATGGCAGAGGTCTTCCGGTGCGAAACCGATCCCGGAGACGAGGAATTCTCTGTCGCAACGAATTCCCGCAGGATGTAAAATGTTAAGTGGAGCATGCTTAGTGCATCACGGCCGCGAGAGAGCTTCAAGATCCCAGCCCGATTGGTACCCCACTTGCTCTCCTAGATCGCCGGATTGTCTTGAGCGAGGGTCGGAAGGATGCAGCACATCGAAGCCCCTTCCCTGTTGATCACCGACGACGACCGCGCGTTTCGCGAGACGCTGCAAGGGGTGTTCGAGCCGCAGGGCTTCAGAACGCTCTTGGCCGGCGACGGAGAAGAAGCGCTCTCGATCGTCCGCAACGAGGAGGTCCATCTTCTGTTGCTGGACATGCACATGCCCAAGCTGACCGGCCTGGAGACGTTGCGTCGGGTGAAGCGGTTCAAGTCGATCCTCCCCTGCATTCTCTTGTCCGCCCAAATGGACGATCTCTTGGTCGAGCAGGCGCGACTGGCCCAGGCGTTCTCGGTCCTCGCCAAGCCGGTCACCATGCGGCAGATCACCGGCGTGGTTCGCGTGGCGCTTGAGCGGACCTACCACTGGACTCGCAGGCCAAGTTAGCACGGCGCGCGCCTTCCCATCGCTCGATTTGTCCGCTGCCTGGTGCTCCCATTGCCGTCGGTTTGGGTACTGGGAGCGGACGGAGCCTGCCGGCTCGTATGGACGTCCCGGCTTGGAATGGCAGTCGACGGGATGCCCCTCAATTGCGGGCCCCGAATCCCTACCCCCCGTTCCGGACGACAGAATCCCCGCTCGCTACCCGCTCGCTTCACCGGCATCGGAGGCGGGTTTGTCCGTCTTGGAAGGCTCGGCTTTTCCGGGCTGCGGGCGTTTCGGGGTGCTATCGGTGCCGGGGACGATGAGCGGACTGGGGGAGCTGGCCTCGACGATCTCCCGCAGCTCGTCGGTATCGATGACCTCCTTGTCCAGGAGGCGTTGGGAGAGCGCCTCGAGGGCCTTTCGGCGGGTCTCCAGGATGTGTCGCACCTTGACCAGTGAGCCGTCGATGATCCGCTTGATTTCCTCGTCGATCTCTCGGGCGGTTTGCTCGCTATGGGAACGCTCGCCGGGGAAATCGGGCATACCGCCCAAGAGTCCCGACCCGCGCCGCTCGCGGTAGTTGACCGGGCCCAAGCCGCTCATGCCGAAGTCCATGACCATGCTTCGGGCGATTTCGGTGGCCCGTTCGAGGTCGTTCTGGGCACCGGTGGAGACATCGTCGAAGACCATCTCCTCGGCCGCCGTGCCGGCCAGGAGGACCTGAATCCGGCTCTCCAACTCGCTCTGCGTCATCAGGTAGCGGTCGCCCTCCGGCCGTTGCAGCGTGTAACCCAAGGCGGCCAGCCCGCGCGGGATGATCGAGACTTTGTGGACGGGGTCCGTGTTGGGAAGGCTGTACGCCACCAGCGCATGGGCGCTCTCGTGGTAGGCCACGCGCTGCTTCTCATCCGGGCTAATGATCCGCTGCCGTTTTTCCAGGCCGGCGGTGACGCGCTCGACTCCTTCGTTGAACTCCTCGATGGTAACCGTCCTCTTTCCCTTGCGCGCGGCCAACAGGGCGGCTTCGTTGACCAGATTGGCCAGATCCGCTCCGACGAAGCCCGACGTGATCCCGGCCACCTCTTTCAGGTCGACCGAATCGTCGAGCTTCACGTCCTTGACGTGCACTTTGAGAATGGCCTCGCGGCCGCGGACGTCCGGACGGTCGACCAGGACGTGTCGATCGAAGCGGCCAGGTCGGAGCAGGGCCGGGTCGAGCGTTTCGGGGCGGTTGGTGGCTCCCAGGACGATGACGCCGCTGTTGGAGCTGAAGCCGTCCATCTCGACCAGCAGGGCGTTGAGGGTCTGTTCCCGTTCGTCGTGCCCGCCCACGACGCTGGTGCCCCGGGTCTTGCCCAACGCGTCCAACTCGTCGATGAACACGATGCAGGGGGCGCTGGCTTGGGCTTGCTGGAACATGTCGCGGACCCGGGCCGCCCCGACGCCGACGAACATCTCCACGAAGTCGGACCCCGAGAGGCTGAAGAAGGGCACCCCCGCCTCGCCCGCAATCGCCTTCGCCAGCAGGGTCTTGCCCGTGCCTGGCGGCCCTACCAACAACACGCCCTTGGGGATGCGTCCGCCGAGGACGCGGAACTTGTCGGGCGTTTTGAGGAATTCGACCACCTCGCGGACTTCGTCCACGGCCTCGTCGATCCCGGCCACGTCGTCGAACGTCATTTCCACGTCTTCCTGTGCGATCAGCTTGCCGCGACTTCGTCCAAAGGCCATCGCCCCGCCGGTCCCACCCAATCGCCGCATCATGAACAGGAACAGAATGACTACCACCGCCACGGGGAGCATCAACGTGGTAATCGTGCCCCAGGGACTCGGCGGGTCTTCTCCCTGGATCTGGAACCCGCGCTTCATGGCCAGGTCGAAGAGGTAGTTGTCGTCGTTACTGAGTCCTCTTCGGGGGGTGCGAAAGGCGACGTGGCGTTCGGGGTCGCCGCTCTCCGGCGCGATAAGCTCCCGGGTGACGGTGCCGCGGATCTCGTCCTGGCCGATCTTCAAGTCGGATAGATCGTAGTAGCGGATCGATTGCGTGTTGCCGCTGGCCCCCCGGGTGACGTCGATCATGGCCTGGGGGTTGTCGGCGCCCTGCTCCATCAGTTGGATCAGCTCGGAGTAGTGAATCCTGATGGGGGCGCTGGTCCGCATCAGGTTCAGCGCCAGCACAGACCCGATAACCCCCGCCAACACGTACAGGATGAGATTGTTGCCAATCGGGGGGGGCTTCTTCTCAGGCCCGCGCTGTTCCGGTTCCTTGCCTTGGCTGTCTTTTTCCATAAGCTCCTGCACCTCGCCGACGGTTAACCATCCTTCATTATATTATGGCTTCAACACCGGAACGCACAATGAGAATGGGGTCGGCAAGGCCGGCCAGACGGACGGGACACGGTCGGATTGTGCCGTGATGGGTCAATAAAGTGGGCGGCTGCGCTTGTTTCGACACTTGGGGACAGACCACGGGCACCTTCGGCGAGGTTGTCCTTCGGCCCATCCTGAGGAGCCGAAGGCGAAAGGAGTCCCGCCGCGAACGGGCGAAGCCGGAAGCGGCTGCGCCCCTTCTTGGAGCCACTCGCTTCAAACGCGGGGTCCCCGCAAGGGGTCACTTTGCCACCTGAAATGGGGGACTCAAACTGGACTGTCGCTCCAGACAAGCCGTGCCTACAATGGGAATGCCGGCCGGGAACCCCACATTTGGGTCATGCGGCCTAGTGCCAGGGGACGGCCCGCTCGGTCGCTCATCAGCGCCGGTCCATCTGATCTCTGCGGTCATGTCACGCCACTTTCAGCCAACGTGCCTCGGGCGAGTATGCCCCGATCGCGGACACGGCCAGTCCAAACGCTATAATCGTTAGACGTTGCCACACAACCGCCATGTCGGAACCGCAAAGCGGTTGAATGCATGACTGCCGGTGTAACGAACATCGCCGTCTTGGGCTCTACCGGGAGCATCGGGCGGAGTGCTATGGAGGTGATCGGGGCTTCCGGGGGCCGCCTGCGGGCGGTGGCGCTCGTGGCCCACACCAACACGGCCCTCTTGGAGCGGCAGGCGGTCTCCGCGCGACCGCGGTGGATCGTGGTGACCGACCCGGGCGCGGCCGCGGCCCACGATTTCTCGGCCATGGGGTCGGAGACCGAGGTGCTGGTCGGTTCCGAGGCGGTGTCTCGCGTGGTTGCGGAAGCGCAGGTCGACGTGGTGCTTTCGGCCGTCGTCGGTCGTGCCGGGCTGGAGGGCACTTGGGCCGCGTTGGAGGCCGGCAAAACGGTCGCCTTGGCCAACAAGGAGAGCCTCGTGATGGCGGGACCTCTGGTCACCCGGTTGGCCCGGCAGAACCAGGCACGCATCCTGCCCGTAGACAGCGAACACAGTGCCGTGTTCCAGGCCCTCCAGGCGGGGAGTCGGGAAGAGGTCAAGCGGGTGGTGTTGACGGCCAGTGGGGGCCCGTTTCGGACGTACAGTCGCGAGCGACTGGCCGGCGTGACCGTGGCGGAAGCTCTGGACCACCCCACGTGGGAGATGGGCCCCAAGATCACCATCGATTCGGCCACGTTGATGAACAAGGCCCTGGAGATCATCGAGGCCCGCTGGCTCTTCCATCTGGAGCCGGAGCAGATCGGCGTCGTGATCCACCCGCAGTCGATCGTCCATTCGCTGGTAGAATACGTCGACGGGTCGGTCATCGCCCAGTTGAGCCCGCCGGACATGAAGCTGCCGATCCAGTACGCTCTGACTTGGCCGGAGCGTCGGGTGAGCGTGTCGGAGAAGCTGGATTGGAGCCGGGCGATGCGCCTGGAGTTTGAGCCGCCCGACCTGGAGCGATTCCCGGCCCTGAGACTCGGGCTGGAGGTCGCGCGAGCCGGCGGGACGGCGGGCGCCGTGCTGAACGCGGCCAATGAGGCGGCCGTGGCCGCGTTCTTGGCCGGCGATCTCGGATTCCATGAGATCGTGCCCGTGTGTCAAAGCGTATTGGAAAGCCACACGTTTGATTCGGACCCGACCTTGGAGCGACTGCTCGATTTGGACCGTTGGGCCCGTCAGGAGGTATCACGTTGGGTTTGTACTTGATTGCCGCTTCGGAATCGTCCTGGGGGATGTTTACGTTCTACAGCGTGATGGTGTTGATCGGCGTGAACATGATCATTCTGGCCCACGAGTTCGGCCACTTCATCGTGGCGAGGCTGTGCGGGGTCAAGTGCGAGAAGTTCTACGTGTGGTTCGACGTCTTCGGTTGGAGGATCTGCCGGTTCCAATGGGGTGAGACCGAGTACGGCATTGGGGTGCTACCCCTAGGCGGCTACGTGAAGATGCTCGGTCAGGAGGACAACCCGGCCCGGCTGCGAGAAGAGCTGGAGCGGGCCAAGGCGGCGCGCGCCGCGGGCGATCCGTTCCGAGAGAAGTCGCCCGGCGCCAACCCGGACCAGGCAGACTCGTCGCCGGAAGCGATCGACGTCGAGGCGGCTGAGCAAGCGCTCTACGACCCGAGGAGCTATCTCTCCCAGAGCGTGCCGAAGCGGATGGCGATCATCTCGGCCGGGGTGATCATGAACGTGATCTTCGCGCTGGTGGCGGCGGTGGCGGCCTACCCGCTCGGCGTGAAGGACGTGGCCTGCGCCGTGGGCCTGGTGGTGCCCGGCAAAGGCGCCTGGCAGGCCGGCCTGCGGCCGGGCGACGAGTTCGAGATGATCGCCGGCAAGCCGGTCCAGACGTTTTCCGACCTGAAAGCGGCCGTCTCGCTCGGCGACGGCGTGGGCCAGGGCGTTTCCATGGTCGTGCGGCGCCCGCGTGTGAAGGAGTCGTTCCAGGTGACCGCCGTCGCCGAAAGAGGCGTCTTGGCCCCGGAGATCGGAATCGGCCTCCCGCGGAGCACGACACTGGCGGAATCGCTTCCAGTTTTCCCCGGTTCGTCCGCCGACATGGCTCGCCCCGCGTTCCAACCCGGCGATCGCGTCGTCCGGATCAACGACCGGCCGACGAGCGACTACGCCCAGATTCACTCCCAACTGGCTCGGCACACGGACGAGCCCTTGACCTTCACGGTTCAACGTACCGCGGAGTCCCAGAGCGGCTCGGAGAAAGCAGCGGCTACGGAGGAAATCACCATCGAAGTGGCCCCCATGCCCATGCGGCGGCTGGGCCTCGTGATGAAGACCGGCCCGATCACCGCCATCCAAGACCATTCCCCGGCCGCCGAAGCGAACCTGCGGCCGGGCGACCAGATCCTGCTCGTGGACGGCGATCCACCCGGCGATCCGATGACACTGCCCGATCGACTCCGCCGCCTCGCGAGCGGGAGCGAGCAGGCCCGGGTTGTGCTGACGGTTTCCCGAGACGGCGAGGAGAAGCCCCTTGACGTCGAAGTGCTGCTCCGTGTGCCCGACACGTTCGAGTTGCCGCTGACCCGCGAGAGCGCGGTGTCGGTGCCGGCGCTCGGAATCGCCTACCAGGTCCTCGGCCAAGTCGATGCCGTGCTGCCGGGGACCCCGGCAGAGAAGGCGGGATTGAAGCCGGGAGACGTCGTCGTGCAGGCGACCTCGATCCCGCCCGACAAGGAATTCCTGAAGAGCCAGGGCTTGGAAGAGGCGGCGAGAAAGCTCCGTCAGAAGGAGTTGGTCGTCAAGCTGGGCGATGACAAGTCCGGCTGGCCGTTCGTCCTCGCTTGGATTCAGGATTGCCTGCCGGGCACGAGGCTGGAGTTGGAGTTGCAAGACGGCGGGAAGGTCGCCCTGGCCCCTGTCGAGGCCGACGACTGGTTCTACCCCCAGCGCGGATTGGAGTTCGCCGTTCTGCGCGTGCAGCGGAGAGCCGACTCGCCAGGCGAGGCGATTGCCCTCGGTACGCAAGAGACGGTCGACTCGCTGCTATTGATTTTCCGGACGCTCAAAGCGCTGAGCACCGGGCAAGTCTCAGGCAAGGCGCTGATGGGGCCGGTTGGGATCGTTCAGGTGGCCTACTACTCGGTCGTCGAAGGCCCCGGCGAGTTTCTGCTTTTCCTCTGCCTGATCAGCGCCAACCTGGCGGTGATCAATTTCCTTCCGATCCCGGTGCTGGACGGCGGGCACATGGTCTTTCTGGCGTACGAGGGCATTCGCGGCAAACCGCCCAGCGAAGGGGTATTCGTGGGCCTGAGCTACTTGGGGCTCGCCCTGATCCTCATCCTCATGATCTGGGTCATCGGCTTGGATTTCGGCTGCATCGCCCGCCAGTGAAGGCAATGCTTCCTTCCCCACGAGCCTTAAGTCCCTATTGTGGGTGGTTTCGTAGCGACTTCGCCCGCTCGTGACTGCTCTTGCCTGGCTGGCGTCGATCGGATAGCATGCACCAATCCAGGGGTTATCCCCTTCTGGTGGGGGATATCTGCGGAGCGACTTCCTGCGGAAAGGACTCCGACTTATGCAGGCGACTCTCGCGGAGCTTGCGGCGCTGGTTCACGGTCAACTCATCGGCAACGGCGATCTCCTGATCCGGGGCGCGGCGCCTTTGGGGGACGCCGGGCCGGGCGAGATCACGCTCATTGACGGGGCGGAAAGAAACCACTTGCTGAAGTCGAGTCGGGCCTCGGCGACGGTCGCTCCGCGCTCGGTGATGCCCAACGGCGTGCCCGTCATCCAGGTGGACGACGTCCATCAGGCGTTCGCCGCGATTGTCGGCCGATTCCGTCCCTCCCGGGCTATCCATCGCATAGGGATCAGTCCCCACGCCGTGATCAGCCCCACGGCAACTCTGAGCGAAGACGTCGACGTCCACCCGCTGGCGACAGTGGGCGATGACGTCGAGATCGGCCGTGGTGCGACGATCCACTCAGGCGTGCAGATCATGGCCGGCTCGAAGATCGGCCCCGACGTGACCGTCTATCCCAACGCGGTACTCTACGAAAACACGATCGTTGGCCCGCGGTGCGTGATCCACGCCGGGGCCGTGTTGGGCGCCTGCGGGTTCGGCTATTGCTGTGAGGGGGGGCGCCATCAGTTGTCGCCCCAGTTGGGCAACGTGATCCTGGAAGCGGACGTCGAGGTGGGGGCGGGCACGACCATCGATCGCGGCACGTATGGTCCGACGGTCATCGGCGAGGGGACGAAGATCGACAACCTGGTGATGGTCGCCCACAACTGCCGCATCGGTCGCCACAACATGCTGTGTGCCCAGGTGGGGATCGCCGGCAGCACCACCACCGGGGACTACGTGGTGATGGCCGGTCAGGCCGGGGTTCGCGACCACGTGCACATCGGCGCCGGCGCGATGCTCGGGGCCAAAGCCGGGGTGATGCACGACGTCCCCGACGGCGCCCGGGTCGTCGGCATCCCTGCCACGCCGGAACGGGAACAGATGGTCAAACAAGCCGCGCTGAGCAGGCTCCCGGAGATGCGGCAGCGGTTGAAGAAGCTCCAGCGAACGGTCGATCACCTCGTCGAGGCGGGCGAACAAGCAGAGCCAACCGACGCGGCACCGTGCGGACACGTGAACAAGAGGTAAGAAGCAAGAGGCGGCCAAGTTGGGGGGAGTCTCTCAGACGATGGAGTCCATCGAGGTCCAAAAGCACCGGCCACCGGAGCGCGTCGGGTTGATTGCCGGCTGGGGCCGCTTTCCCATCGCGGTGGCCGAAGCCCTACGCCGCCAGGGCTCGCGCACCTATTGCCTCGGGGTCGTCCGGCACGCCGACCCCCGTCTGGCCGACGTGTGCGACGAGTTCCGCTGGACCGGGCTGGCCAAGTTCGGCAGCGCGATCCGGTACTTCAAGCGTCGCGGCGTCGTCGACGCGGTGCTGGCCGGCAAGATCCACAAGCGGTTCATGTTCCAGCCCTGGTTCATCATCCGGCAGTTGCCCGACTTGCCGACGATTCGCGCGTTCATCCCCCATTTCCTCACAAAACGGAAGGACTGCAAGGACGACTCGCTGATGGGCGTCGTCTGCAACCTGTTTCAGGCCGACGGTATCCGGATCGGCCCGGCCACCGACTACGCTCCCGAGCTGCTGGTGAAGCGGGGACAACTCACCCGCCGCGGCCCTTCCTCGGCACAGCTCAAGGACGTCCGCTTCGGCTGGCAGATCGCCAAGGAGATGGGCCGGCTCGACGTCGGGCAAAGCGTGGCGGTCAAGAACCAGGCCGTGTTGGCGGTGGAAGCGGTGGAAGGAACGGACGCGTGTATCCGTCGGGCGGGGAGCTTGTGCCGCGCCGGGGGATTCACCGTGGTCAAGGTTGCCAAGCCGCAGCAGGACATGCGATTCGACGTCCCCACGGTCGGCCTGGACACGCTCAAAACGATGGCCGCCGCCGGCGCACGCCTGCTGGCCGTCGAGGCCGACAAGACCATCGTGCTCGACCGGCCGGAACTGGTCGAATTCGCGAACCGAAACAAACTGATTATCGTGGCCTTGGAGGCCCCCCCGGAGGCCCCAACGCTTCCGCCCGGCGACGAGGCGTCGCCGGTCAAGGAAAACCATTAGCCACAAGGGCGAATATCCCGGAGAGCTCGTGCCAGTCGAGGGAAAGGTAGAAGAACCAGGGGCGCTTGCGGCCATTCCCGCGGCCGAGGGCGTCCTCCCGCCCCCTTCTCAATTCGAGGTATCCCACCAAACGACGCTGACCGACACGGCTCTCCGGGATTGTTTTCATCGTGCCCCTGCCTATCACCTATCGCCGCTCTCCGCCCCGGCGGTGATTGCCGGGCTGATTGGCGTCGATGACCGCGCCGTTGCTCCTTGACTCGATGAACCGCTTCTTTCAGGCGTTGCTGATCGCGTCGACGATTGCCTTCTCCTGGCTGGGGATGATGGCCGTGCACGAGCTCGGTCACGTGCTGCACCTCTGGGCTTCCGGCGGGACGGTTGAGAAGGTGGTCCTCCATCCCTTGGAGATCTCGCGCACGGACGCGGGCGAAAACCCTCATCCTCTGGTAGTCGCCTGGGGCGGGGCGATCTGGGGTTGCCTGATCCCGCTCGGGGGCCTCTTGCTGGCCCGTTCTGCGGCATGGGCCTATGCCTACCTGGCCCGGTTCTTCGCCGGCTTCTGCCTCGTCGCCATCGGGGCCTATCTGGTCGGCGACGCCTTCGCTGGCGGAGGCGACGGCCGGGATCTGATCCGATATGGGACGCCGCCGTGGGCCCTGGTCCTGTTCGGCCTGCCGGCCATCGCCCTGGGCCTGTATCTCTGGAACGGCCTGGGCCCGCACTTCGGACTGGGAGAAGGGCAGGGGGGCGTCGACCGTCGCGCGGCCGTGGGGACCACCGTCGCTCTGGCCTGCCTGATCGTCCTGGAGGTCGCCGTCTTCGGGCGATAGGCTTCGGCTCGCTCGGAAGCACCGTCGATCGCCCTTGGTCCGGCCGATTTCCGGGTGGTCGCGTGTGGCACTACCGATGTTCGCTTTTCGCACGCCCTTTGCAGCCGGCAGCGCCACGGTCATAATTGATCGTGCGTGTTTCGTGCCCATGCGAAGTGAGGGGATCTCTGATGTTGACGGCCAAGCAAGTGCTCGACGAGTACTTCCTCGACGCCCGCTGCATGCTGCTGGAAATCGGCGCGACGTTGGACCGCCACGACGCGGCCTGCCGGCGAGAAGGCGCCGGCGCCCGTGCCGCGGACCCGCGGTTGGAGAAGGTGTACCAGTCGCTGGGCATTCTGGCGGACCCGAGCGCGGGCCCGAACCGGGCGGAGCAACTGTTGAACCTTTTTTCCGACCCGGTCGACTGAGCCTGTCCCCCAACGGGGCAATCCGCGAGATCCAACCGCCCCGATCCCCATGACCTCGGCCTGCGGAGGTTGCCATGCAGATCATCCAACCCCACTATCACGGGATCGCCCGGACCGCCCAGGACTACGAGCGGATGGCCATGTCGGGCGTGGTGGCCGTGGGCGAGCCCGCCTTCTGGGCCGGCTTCGACCGCCTCTATCCCGAAACGTTCATCGACTACTTCCGTCAGATCAGCGAGTTCGAGCCCACTCGGGCTGCACAGTACGGGATCCGCCACTTCTGTTGGGTGGCCGTCAATCCCAAGGAAGCGGAGAACCCGGAACTGAGCCGCGCCGTGCTCCAGCGCATGCCCGAGTTCTTCGATAAGCCCACCGTTCTGGGGGTGGGTGAGACCGGTCTGCACAAGTCGACCAAGAGCGAGTGCGAGATCATGGAAGCGCAGGTCGAGCTGGCCATCCGACACGGCCAGCTACTCCTTGTGCATACCCCCCATTTACAGGACAAGCTGCGTGGCACGATGCGGATCCTGGACATCCTCAAAGGAATGCCGGTCGACCCGGACAAGGTCTGGATCGACCACATTGAGGAGCACACCATCCGCCAAGCCAAAGACGCGGGCTACTGGATCGGCTTCACCCTCTATCCGATCACCAAGTGCTCCCCCAGGCGGGCCGTGGACCTGCTCGAAACGTACGGCATGGAAAGGACTCTGGTCAACTCCTCGGCGGATTGGGGGCCCAGTGACCCGTTCACGTTGCAGGAGTGCATCCTCGATTTCCGACGCCGCGGGCACTCGTTGCAGGAGGCCGTCGAGGTCTTCCACAACAACCCCGCCCGCTATCTCGGCCAGAACCCGAAGTTCGACATCAAGCCGATCCGGGTAGAGACGATCGAGGAAGACCGGGCCGGCACCGCGGGCTGCTGACGGGGCTGGCCCATCGTGGCGATCGGCTATTGCGGGCGGCGTGCACGGCGAGCGCAAGGCATCAATACCTCCACGCAAGCCCCTCGGAGGGTGGCTGGGGGCCCGTTTGGCGGGGCCAGGATGGGTGACCGGCGCTGTGAGCGGCTTGTCTAGGCCGAAGTTCCCTGAGTCGAATAGACGCAAGTCTTTTACTGCAATATGTTACGGATAATATGAGCTTCCTGAAGCAGCATCGTTCTGTCTACAGGAAGTTGTTACATGGCAACGACTTACGTCGATTTCTTGCTGGCTACAACAAGCAACTGGAATCGAACCTAAGTGCAATGGCGGCAATTACTTACAGCGAATCTGTTGGGGGGAACTTCGGTCTAGGTGATTCTGCGTGGGCCACGCCGCAAAAATGGATATTCTGGGCAATACTTGTAAAGCCTAACGGCTTACCCCAGGCCCCTACGGTCTGTCGAGCCTGCGATGATGGGTATCTCGGGACCCTCGTAGTGGCCATGCGGTCCGGCGAGGGGCGGCTTCGATGAATCGAGGTACTACGAGCCCCTTGACCCGTCACTTGGGAATCGACGGACCATCGGACGGCCGCCGTCCCGACTCGAGCTGACACGGTTCTTGCGCAAGGCGCCCCCGGCGTGACTGAAGGCCTGAAGACCACCCTCCAATTGCTGGCAACGACATCGAACGAGGCGGCCGTCCGGGTCCTTGTTCCGGGGCTGGATTCTCTGAACGCTGGGATCCGGGAGGGGGCTCTGTCGGCGATTCTCTCGCGTCGCAGCCCGGCCGGTCATCGGGAAGTGTTGCGACGTCTCCACACCGCGGACGAGCGGTCCCGGGCGATCATCGAGGAACGCCGCGGGCGGATGACGCAGGCGTTGCGCGACGCCATCTTGTCGGGCGACGGGCGGTTGTGCGTCAACGGTTGCCGAGCGGCCGTTTGGTTCCGGGAGTACGATTTGATCCCTGCCTTGATCAACGTCCTGGAGGACCACTCCAGTCCGAATGGCGAGCTGGCCGGGACGACGCTTGTGGAACTGGTCAATCTGCTGTACACGGAACTGGCCGACGCCCACGAAACGAGCCGGCGCCGCGACCCGGAGTTGGTCCGGCGTTACGTGATCGGCGGCCTGGAGCGATCGATCGAGCGATTCTCCAGTCACCGGCGGCGTGAGATCCTCGAGGCTTATCTGCTGCTGGTGGGTCGCGACAGCGCCGTGCTGAAGCGGGTGCTGAACGATCCCCATCATGCCGCGTTCCTGGTTCTAGTCGACGTGCTATCGAAGAGCAACGCGGCGGGGGTGATTGGGCTCTTGCTGGCGTTTCTGGACGATCCGCGGGCCCCCTCGTCGGCGCTGGCGGTGGTCGCCAAGCGTTCTGACCTGAGGTTCATTCGCTACTTGCTGCGAAAGATCGGCCACGAGCCCTCCACCGCGGTGAGGCAGAACCTGAAACGGATCGAATCGGTGCCCTGGCTGGAACACGGAGCCGCGGTTCTGGACCATCTCGACGATGCCCGGCAGCACGCGGCTGTAAGGCTGGCCATGACCTCGGGCGTCCCCCGCACACAGGTCTTCTGCGTGGTGAAGGACCTCTTGCTCAACGGGAAACCAGGGGGTCGGAGGGCGGCGGCCAACGCCCTGAGCGAGTTCAACGGTGCGGAGGCCAATGCGTTAGTGCTGAAGGCGTTGGAGGACCGGGACCCGCACGTCCTGGCCGGCGCGCTCGTGCAACTCCGGCGCCGCGGGATCCTGGGGGCACTGCCGCGGCTGGTGGAGATGGTCGACAGCGAGCACGCCGTCGTCCGCCGAGCCGCCCGGACGAGCCTCGACGAGTTCACGTTTCAGCGCTTCCTGGCGGCCTTCGACATGTTGGACGAGGAAGTCCGCCGGAGCACCGGGACGCTGGTCAAGAAGGTCGATCCCCAGACGATTCCTCAGTTGAAGGCGGAGATACAGTCGCACATGCGCACGCGGCGTTTGAGAGGCCTGATGATCGCCCAGGTGATCGGCGCCGTCGAGCCATTGGAGGAGACGATCGCAGGGCTGATCCACGACGAGGACCACATGGTTCGGGCGGAGGCGGTCAAGGCGCTGAGGGGAGGCCGGTTGTCCGCCAGTCGCCAAGCGCTCGAAGAGGCCCTCAGCGACCCGAGCGCGACGGTGCAGGAGGCCGCCCGAGCGATTCTCCGCGAGCGAGCCCGGCGCTGCGATCTGCGCAGGCCGCGATTCGATCCGGGAGCGTGACAGGGGAAGGGTTGACGCGATGAATCACATTCTGCTCGACTGCGTCCTGCTCGCCCAACAGAGCCCCCTGGACAACTTCGCCCGGGAGTTCCAGGGCCGCGAGACGAGGCTGAACTCGGGGTATCTGGCCACGGGGCTCGTGATCCTGGCGGGGATGGTGTTGGCCGTTTGGCTGCTGTCGCTGGTCTTGGATCGCTGCGGAGGGCGACGGCCGGTGGACAGCTCGCTTGCGTTGTTCCTGGCGCTTTGCAGGGCGCACGGACTTCGCTGGTCGGAGTGGTGGCTTCTGTGGCAGGTGGCCAGAGATCATCAATTGAAAGATCCGGCCCGGCTTTTTCTGGAGCCGGAGCGGCTCGATCCGGCCAATCTGGGCCCGGTCCTGCGGCTCCGGTCTGAGCAGTTGGAAGCGATCCGTGGGCGGCTGTTTGCGGGCGTGACAGGGGACGGCTCGCAGAGTCCGGGGCCGACAGACCGCAATGCGGAAAGGGCGTCACCGCCTCCACGAGCCGAGGATCCGCCTTGGTCCGCGCTGCCGGGAGTGCCGGGGGCGGCCTCGAAAGCCTTCGGCCGGCCCCCATCGACGACGCCGGGCGATCTGCCGCCGGCAACTTCGAGGTAAGAGAGGCATCTTGCCTGGGTTGCCATTTCACAGGCTGAGAGCCTGTGCGACGGCCCTTATGCCCGGGTCCGGCTAGTAGGCGCTGCCTCGCGAACCGCGTGGTGGCTGGCGGGGCTGGAACAGGGGCGAGACGGTGCCGGTGGACTCCTTCAGACCGCCCTCCGGTGGTCGAACGCGGAAGTCGTTCGGATTGGCACCGCGTCCGAAGTGGACCACGGGCGCTTGGTTCTTCCAGCCCATCTTGTTGAGCAAGTCCTTCAACTGGATCTCGGTAATCGCCCGCCCCCGGGCATCCGTCAGGAACTCGTTGCGCGCCTTGAGACGTCCCTCGGCCGAGGTCTCGTCGGGAGCGTCCCCCAAGACGAGATACCGCGTATTGTTGGTAAACTTGCCGTGCAGTTCGCCCTCGTCGGTGATGTAGGTGTCAACCACGCCGCCGTTCAGGGTGATGATGCGGATGACGGTTTCCAGATCGCTCTTGCCGTCGCCGTCGAGATCCATGCCGTCGGTCAGGGCGAAGTGCTCCCGCTCGCCCGGGGCCCAAACCGGCGTGTGGACCACGTCGCCCGGCATGATCGGATTGCCGGGCTCGTCCTCGACGATTCTCGCTTCGGCGAGGTGATCCTCGAGGACCTGGGTGACCTCGATGCTGCCCTTCTTGCCGACCTTGGTCACGTCGTTGGTGTCGGCCGGGTAGACGCTGAAGCTGGTCAGCTTCTGCAACGCGTCGGCACTGCCGAGGCTGATCCACACCGTCTGGTTCCGCTGATTGACCCAGCGGATCTTGCCGTCGGCCTGTTCGAACGTGGGAGCGAGTATGTCTTCGATCCTAATGTTCGCCGTCTTGAGTTGTCCCCGGAGCTCATCGATGCGCGTCTGATGCTGGGCTATCTCGGCCTCGAGGGCTGAACGCTGCTGGTCCTGCTCGCCAACCCGTTGCTTAAACCCTATGAGCTGCTTCTGTCCTTGGTCGGTCAGAGTGGTTCGGGCATCGTTGTAGTCCTTCGTCGCCTTGGCAAGCTGTGCGGCGGCGTTGTCGGCACGCTGCTTCTCCTGGGCGACCAGCGGCGCCTTGCTCTGTTCGAGCTGCTGAATTCTCTCCTGCAACAGCTTGCCGGCGTCTTCGGCGCTTGCCAGCGATTCGTTTTTCGCCTGGACGGTCGCGGCCAGATCCTTCAGGGCCGCTTGGTAGCTGCGCTCCTGCTCGGGCAGGTTGGCGGCGTACTGGTCCATGTGGGCGCGGAACTGCTCGCCGATCGCGTCGATCCCCTCCGAGGCGGCAAAACCACCGTAGCCCTTCACGGTGTTGAAATCCTGCTGGATCTTGTCGGCCGTGTTTCCGGCTTCTGTGGCCTCCTGTTGCATTTTCGCCGCCTCCGCGGCTTTCTCGGTGGCCTGTCGTTGGAAGAGGAAGGTGGTCACGCCCAGGATGAGGGTGAGGAAGACAAAGATAATCAACGCGATCTGGAGTCCCTGATTTTCTCGCGCCATGGCTTAGGTGCTCCTATATGGGAGTGTGCACCCGAGTTCGGGACACTCCTCTGCTAGGGAAAGGTAGCGTGCCTCTTCGTGCAGATCCCTTCCGGCGAGACCGGAGACGGGGCGGTCGGTTGAACGGACAGGTAAGATTTTCTGAGCAAAGGACCTACGTCGATTTTAGACAGGCCCCAAAGCGGTGTCAACGAAAAGCCCCCTCAAAAGGGCGGTCGGCGTGACCGGCCATTATCGGGGTGCGTGACGGGCGTGCGGCGCAACCTGTTGCCCCACAACGCCTTGACAACCGTTCCACGGCTGTAGTACGATCGGGAGTCGGCTGGGCGTTGGCCCGATTTCCGGCTTCCCCCCGCGCTCTGCGAACCCTCCTCTCCCACGGGTGATCGATGGACGAGCCTGCCCGCCAAATGTCCCTCCCCGGTATGGAGGCCGCTGCCGACGATCCCCGGTCAACCGAGAAGGGCGCTTCGGAGGTGTCCGGGGCCGATGCCGAGGTATCGGGTGCGGGTACCGTCTCGGGCTCAGGTTCCCTTTCCGAGGCGTCGCTTTCGCCAGATAGCCTGGAGGGGCAGACGGTCTATGTCGTCGATACCCATGCCTTGATCTATCAGCTCTTTCATGCCCTCCCCGAGATGTCCAGCCCGCGGGGCGAGCCCGTCGGCGCTGTCTTCGGGTTTGCCCGCGACATGATCTATCTGTTGGACGTCCGCAAGCCGGACTACCTGTTCTGTGCCTTCGACCTGCCGGGCAAGACGTTCCGGCACGAGCTTTTCGACGGGTACAAGAAGGACCGGCCCGAGATGCCCGACGACCTGGTGCCGCAGATCGAGTCGGTCCGTCGCTTGATCGACGCGATGGAGATCCCGGCGCTTGCGTGTGAGTCGTTCGAGGCCGACGACGTCATGGCCACGCTGGCCCGGATCACCGAGGGGCGGGGCGGCCGCTGCTGCCTGGTGACCAGCGACAAGGATTGCCGGCAGCTCATCTCCGACCGGGTCACGTTGTTCAACCTCCGAAAGAACCAGGTCTTCGACCGCGAGGCGTTGATGGACGACTGGGGGATTACGCCCGAGCAGGTCGTCGATTATCAGGCCCTGGTGGGCGACTCGGTCGACAGCGTGCCGGGGGTGCCGCTCATCGGGCCCAAGCTCGCCCGACAGCTTCTCGGCCAACACGGCACGTTGGAGGCGGTGCTGGAGCATGCGGCGGAGGTCTCCGGCGCAAAGCGGAGACAGAACCTGACGGAAGGCCGCGAGCAAGCGTTGTTGAGCCGGGAGCTGGTACGGCTCGATCGGCACGTGCCCTTGGCAGTCGATTGGGACGCCGGGCGCGTGGGACCGATTGACCGGGGTCGAATGCGGGATCTGTTCCGGCAGTTCGGGTTCCAGAGCTTGGCGGACAAGGCCGACGCGCTGGACGCCAAGGCGGGCACGGCCGTCGCGAAGAAGGTCGAGATCCGAGCGGAGTACCGCCTGGTCGACACGCCCGAAGCGCTGGAGGCATTTGTCGAGCAACTGCGCCGGCAGAAGTGCATCTCGCTGGACACGGAGACCACGAGCGTCTGGCCGAGATGGGCCGAGATCGTGGGGCTTTCGTTTGCCTGGAAGGACGACGAAGCCTGGTATCTGCCGATCCGTGCCCCGGCCGGCGAGCGATGCCTGGAGCGAGGCAAGACGCTCGAGGCCCTGCGGCCCGTCCTCGAAGACCCGGCGATCGAGAAGGTCGGCCAGAACCTCAAGTACGACATGATCGTGCTCCGCGCGGCCGGGATCGAGCTGGCCGGCGTGGCCTTCGACAGCATGGTGGCCAGCTACCTGTTGGACGCGGGCCAGCGCAACCACAGTCTCGACGAGCTAGCCCGGCGATATCTCGGACACACCACGATCAAGATCACCGAGCTGATCGGCACGGGGAAGACGCAGAAGCGAATGGACGAGGTGCCGGTCCGCCAGGTGGCCGACTACGCGGGCGAGGATGCGCTGGTGCCGCTGCGGCTGCGCCCGATCCTGTGGGAGAAGCTCACCGAGGCGAGCTTGGACGCGCTCTGCGCCGACGTGGAGTTGCCGCTGATCGAGGTCCTGGTCGATTTGGAGTACCACGGGATCCGGGTCGACGTCGATCGCCTTTCCGAGCTCAGCCGGCGGCATGCTGCTCGATTGGAGTCGCTGGAAGGGGAGATCTACGAACTGGCCGGGCGGGAGTTCAACATCGCCTCGCCGAAACAGCTCCAGGAGGTGCTTTTCCGGGAGCAGAAGCTGCCGGTGCTGAAGAAGACCAAGACGGGCGCGAGCACCGACGCCGAAGTCCTCGAGGAATTGGCGCAGGTGCATCCCTTGCCAGCGAAGATCATCGAGTATCGGCAGGTGGCGAAGCTCAAAGGGACCTATACCGACGCGCTTCCGGAGATGGTGCATCCGGGGACGGGCCGCGTGCACGCGTCGTTCAACCAGGTCGTGGCGGCGACGGGCCGGCTCAGCTCCAGCGACCCGAACTTGCAGAACATCCCGGTGCGGACGGAGGCCGGGCGCGAGATCCGCTCGGCGTTTGTGCCCGGCGAGGAAGGCTGGGTCCTGTTGGCCGCCGACTATTCGCAGATCGAGCTGCGGGTGCTAGCGCATTTCTCCGAGGACGAACGGCTCTGCGAGGCCTTTGCGCGAGACGAGGATATCCATGCCCGGGTGGCTAGCCAGGTATACGGCGTTTCCCTGGAAGCGGTGACCGGGGAGATGCGTCGCAAGGCCAAGGCGGTCAATTTCGGGGTGATCTATGGGCAATCGCCGTTCGGCCTGGCCAAGCAGTTGGGGATCGACAAGCGCGAGGCCGCCGAGTTCATCGATGCCTACTTTGGGGGGTATTCCGGGATCGAGGAGTTTCTGGCGAAGGTACTGGCGGAATGCCGGGAAAAGGGTTATGTTAAGACTATCCTCGGTCGGCGGCGCGCGATCCGCGGGGTTCGAGCGCAGGTCGGCCGCCAACGAAACCTCGCCGAGCGGACCGCAGTCAATACGGTCGTCCAGGGCTCGGCGGCGGACCTAATCAAGCAGGCGATGATCGCCATCCATCGGCGCCTGCGGCGGGAACGGTTGCCCGCCAAGATGTTACTTCAGATTCATGATGAACTGATCTTCGAAGTCCCCTTCGAGAAACTCCACGAGTTGGCGCAACTGGTGACCGAAGAGATGGTCGGCGCCGAGCGCCTGAGAGTCCCCCTGAAGGTTGACGTGAAGGCGGGGCCGAACTGGGCCGACACCACGCCGTTAGACGATACAAGATGAAGGTGATCGGCATCCTGGGTGGCGTGGCAAGCGGCAAAAGCCTGGTCGCCCGCGAGTTGGCCCGGCTCGGTGCCGGCTTGCTCGACGCCGATCGCGGCGCGCACGAAGTCCTGCGGATGCCCGAGATAGAGACGGCTGCCCGCCAGCGCTGGGGCTCGGCCGTGTTCGGTGCCGACGGACGGATTGACCGGGCGCGGCTGGCACGGATCGTGTTTGCGGGCCCACCCCGCGGTCCGCGAGAGCGGAGATACCTGGAACAATTGACCCACCCGGAAATCGGCCGCTTGCTGGCGCGGGAAGCCAAGCGGCTGGAGGCCTGCGGCAGGGCGGCAGCGGTGCTCGATGCGCCGTTGCTTCTGGAGGCCGGTTGGGATAAGTTATGTGATACGTTGGTGTTCGTCGACGCGCCGCGCGGGGTTCGGCTGGCCCGGGCTTCGGCGCGCGGTTGGAGCCAGGTGGATTTTGCCGCCCGTGAGGGCGCGCAGGAATCGGTGAGTGCCAAACGCGAGCGTGCCGATTTCGTCATAGACAATTCCGGATCTTTGGAACAGACGCGAAGTCAAATCGAGCGTCTTTGGCAGTCCCTGGTCGGCTGATTCCCCCCAACGGTCGCCAGCCCTTCCACGGCCGTCTCGGACGCCAACCCACGTGACGCCCGTCAGCAAGGAGCGCCGGCCGGCGATCAGAACTGAATCCTGAATCCTACTCCCAAACCCCTTCCTGCCCTTTTTCCCCGTTCTCTCTGGGACCTTGAGAGGTAGCAGGTGCCCCCACCGCCGGCGCCTTCCGCGTGTCGGCCCATCCAACCTGTCAGGAGCACGTGACGATGGCAGACTACAAAACGACCAAGTCGAACGACAAGTCGCGGAGGACCGGCTCGCCGGCCAGGTCCCACCGGGCGGGCGCGAGACGCGCCAAGTCGCCCGACGAGCCCCTCTCGCTCGCCGAGGAGCTGGCCGGAGAAGCGGCCATGCTCTCCGACGACACCGACGATCGCTACGAGCAGATCAAGCAGTCGGGCGATACGCACATCGCCGAGCTGCAGCAGATGTCGATGAGCGAGCTGATCGAGGAGGCCCGCGGGGAAAACCTCACCGACTGCTCGGGCGTGAAGCGACAAGACCTGATCTTCCGGATCCTCAAGGAGCGGGTGAAGCTCAACGGGCTGATGTTCGGCGAAGGGACGTTGGAGGTGCTGCCCGACGGCTTCGGCTTCTTGCGCAGCCCCGACTACCACTACCTCTCCTGCCCGGACGACATCTACGTCTCCCCCAGCCAGATCCGGCGTTTCGGCCTGCAGACCGGGGCCACGGTTTCCGGGCAGATCCGGCCGCCCAAGGAGAACGAGCGATACTTCGCCCTGTTGCGGGTCGAGGCGATCAACTACGAAGACCCCAACTCGCTGTCCGAAAAGGTCTACTTCGACGACCTGACCCCCCTGCATCCCGACACCCGAATCGTGATGGAAGAGGCCACCGGCGACATCAACACGCGGGTGGTGGACATGGTCGTGCCGGTGGGGTTCGGGCAGCGGGGGTTGATCGTCAGCCCCCCCCGCGCCGGGAAGACAATCCTCCTGCAGAAGAAGGCCAAGGCCGCGCTGGCCAACTACCCCGAACTGTACGTCTTCATGCTGCTGATCGACGAACGCCCCGAGGAAGTCACCGACATGGAGCGGCAGGTCAAGGGGGCCAACTGCGAAGTGATCAGCTCCACCTTCGACGAGCCCTCCGCCCGGCATATCCAAGTCTCCGAAATGGTGATCGAGAAGGCCAAGCGGATGGTGGAATTCGGGTACGACGTGATGATCTTCCTCGACTCGATCACCCGCCTGGCCCGGGCCTGGAACGCCGAGTGCCCCAACTCCGGCAAGATCCTCTCCGGCGGCGTCGACGCCAATGCCCTCCAAAGACCCAAGCGATTCTTCGGCTCCGCCCGAAAGATCGAAGAAGGCGGCTCGCTCACCATCATCGCTACCGCCCTGATCGACACCGGCAGCAGGATGGACGAGGTGATCTTCGAGGAGTTCAAAGGTACCGGCAACCAGGAGATCGCCCTGGACCGCAAGCTCGTCGACCGGCGGATCTGGCCCGCCATCGACATCAACCGCAGCGGGACCCGCCGCGAGGAAATGCTCCTGGATCCCGAGGGACACCGCCGCGTCTGCGTGCTCCGCCGAGTGCTCAACGACATGAACGGCCCGGATGCCATGGAACTGCTCGTCACGCGGCTGCAGAAGACCAAGACCAACGCCGAATTTCTGATGAGCATGAAGTCGTAGCTTGTATCAGGCACGCTCCACCGTGCCATCCGTCAGCGTCCCCCGTT